>NZ_JBVJIA010000006.1:215726-331247 GCF_055586505.1 Streptosporangium sp. NPDC050148
GAGCGGGCGCCGTGAGCAATGTCGCGGCCGTGCCTGGACCGAGGAGGGCGGGATCGTGAGGTACGAGCGATTTCGTCTGACGAGGGAAGGCATGGCCTGCGGGCGCCCGGGTCCGCGCTCGCGGAGCGGGCGCCATCAACACGGCTCACCCCTCGAGGAAGGTGAGGATGTCCCGGTCGCCGCGGTCGCGGAGGCGGGTGATGACCTCCTCGCGGGTGCAGCCGTCCGGCAGGCCGATGCGGGCGCCGATCAGGCGCAGGCCCTCGGCCTCGGAGGCCACCGGCGCGGTGTAGCCGATCAGGTGCAGCCCCCGGTTCAGGGCGGGCAGGGTCGGCGAGGCGGCCGGCAGGTAGCGGGTCAGCAGCTCGCCGCCGTCGGAGACCGTCAGGAACACGTGGTCGCCCTCGGAGGCGTTGGCGGCGACCAGGACGGGCCGGATGGAGCCCATGGTCGGCTGGTTGTGCCAGCTGATCACCACGTCGCCCGAGGGGGTGGAGGCGGTCAGCTGGCCGCCGGGGGCCATGCCGAGGTGGGCGGCGAAACCGGTCGGCAGCGGGGATCCCGAGCCGCGCAGGTGCTCGGCGTTGACGTCCACCCGGTGCCACCAGCGCCCGTCGCGGCTGCGGAAGCAGCGCCGGGTCTCCGAGACGTCGCGGCGCGGCTGGTACTCGGCCTGCTCGGCCCCGGCCACCCGGATCCAGCCCCGCTGCGTGCGCTCGAAGCCGGGGCCGCCCGCGTACGCGCGGACCGAGCTCTCGCTCACGTCGTAGCGGCCGGTGAGGCTGGTGACGATCGTGTTGACCGAGGCCTCGCCGTTGGACCGCTCGATCTCCCTGACGATCATCTCCCGGATGCCCAGGTACTGCTCGCCGCCCCAGCGCGTCAGCCCGTACTTGTTCCGGTCGACCCGCAGGAACCGGTCGTCGGCGGTGAGCTGGTTGCGGATGCCGACGAGGCTGTAGTCCTCGCCGATGCGCTCCTGGATCTCCTCGGGGCTCAGCGGGGCCCCCGCCACCGCGAGCACGGCCTCGGCCTTGTCGTTCACGCTGCGCGGCCAGGGCACCACGTGGCCGTCCAGCACCCGCAGCTGCGGGACCGCGATGAGCCAGCGCTCGGCCACGTCCTCGCGGATGCCGAGCTGGCTGGCCAGCGTGACGGCCTCGTCCAGCGGGCGGGGCCCGTCGGTGAACAGCTGCCGGGTCTTCTCCCTGAGCTCGTCGGCGCCCCCGGCGACCAGCCAGCCGTCCACCTGCTCGTAGCCGGACAGCAGGGTGCGGACGAACCGCCAGGCGGGGATGCCCAGGGTGGCGAGGTCACTGCGGTGCCAGGGCACCGCCGCGGCCAGGTCGTCGGCGGGCACGGCCGAGCCCAGCCGTCCCCGCAGCCAGGAGACGTGCCCGATCAGCGGTGCCGCGTCCTCCTTGGCGAGCCAGGCCTCGACGTGGTCGCGCAGGTCGCGCTCGATCTGCCGGATGCGCTCCCGGGTGACCGAGAACCGCTGGGCCAGGTCGTCGAGCGTGGCCCGCTGGGAGGCGTACAGCCGGTCCCTGGCGATGGCCCGCTGCCGCTCGTCCAGGGTGGCGAAGACCTCGTCGATCAGCTCGGGCAGCGGACGATCGGGCCGGGACGGGCGGATCCTGGCGACGCTCTCCTCGCTGACCGGTTCGAGCAACCGCTCCAGCACGCCGGTGAACAGCTTGTGCACGGTCTCGCGGCCGAGCCCCTCGGGGGTGCGGACGCTGGCGGCCGGGTCGGCGAACCTGAGCAGCGGAAGGACGTCGCCGAGCATCAGGTGGCCCCAGCAGGCCAGGGCGAGGTCGGTCAGGCGTCCGGCGACCTCGGAGGTCCCGATGGTGGAACAGGCCCGGTCGAGCGGAAGCGCCTGCCACCACGCCTCGGGGAGGCGGGGGTCGGTGGCGATCGGCGCTACCTGGCCGGGGGAGGTCCAGCGCAGGGGTGGCGCGATGTCGCTCAGGCTGAGGTTCATTGAGGTCCAACCGGCAAAGGGGAATATATCCGCAGTTCAGAGACTATGTGATCAGGTAGGAAGGAAGGGACTGGCCCGTCCGGAGTGGGATACGTAGAGAAGTTCTCTGGCCCGGGTGCAGGCCACGTACAGCAGCCCGCGTTCCCGCTGGAGGTCGTGCGCCCTGGCGGCCGGGTCCTCGCCGACGGGGGTCAGGGCGCCGGGGTCGGGCACGGTCCCGTCGCTGACGCCGATCACCGCGACCCGCCGGAACTCCAGCCCCTTCATGCCGTGCAGTGTCGTCACCCGTACTCCCAGTTCGCGCAGGGCGGCCCGTGCGTCGCGCACGAGGCCGGAGGTCCTGGCGGCCACCGCTATCTCCTCCGGAGGCACACCCTCGTCCACCCACTGTCCCACCTGTGCCACCAGCCCCGTCAGCTCATCCCGTGGAGAATCGTAGGCGCGGACCGTCGGCCGCGGCCCGTACCGGACCCCCCGGAACCCGTAAAGCTCCTGCACACCCTTGACGAGCCCGTCGGCGGGACCGCCCCCGCGCAGCCGGACCCCCCAGGACAGGATCTCTCGCGGGAGCCGGTACGACACCTGCAGCCGCTGCTGGATCGCGTCGATGCCGACGGCTCCGAGCGTCACCCGGGTGTCGAAGATGCGCTGGTGCGGGTCGCCCACGACGAACAGGTCGTCGGGGGCGTGCGGCACCGCCGCCCGCAGCAGCCGCCACTGCGCCGGGTGCAGGTCCTGCGCCTCGTCCACCACGATGTGCCGGTACGGCTCCCGCACCGGCTCGGTCTCCTCCAGCAGGTCCCCGGTCGTCCGGCCGAGCAGCGTCGACGCCTCGGAGGCCAGCTGGAGCAGGGTCCGCCTGCCACGCAGCCGCAACTGCTCGGTGACGTGCCCGACCGCGTCCCAGACGACGGCCCGCTCCCGCCGCGACAGCTCGACGCTGCGCCCGGGGCGGGGGGCCTCCAGGTACTCCTCCAGGGTCCGCAGGTTCTGCGCCAGCACCACCTGCTCCCACTCGCGCAGCAGGAACGCCGGGCTGTGACCGGTCGCGGTCTCCTCCCAGAGCGCGGTCAGCTCGGCGCCGCCGACCAGCGAGGGCGGCCGTCCCTCGGCCTCGGCCACGATGCGGTGCGCCAGCCGGTCGACGTTGCCGACCTCGACCCGCTTGCGGATCACCTCGTCCTCGATCAGGACGTCCAGCCGGGCCGCGAGGTCGGCGCTCAGCCCCTGGGAGAAGGTGACCAGCAGGACCTGTCCGGTGGCGCGGGAGGCCAGGTGGGCGGCCCGGTGCAGGGCGACGAGGGTCTTGCCGGTGCCCGCGCCCCCGGTGACCAGCGTCGGCTGCGGGTAGGAGTCCCGGTAGGCCATGCGGTGCTGGGGCGGGTAGAGGAACACGCACCAGCCGGGCGCCTCCAGCACCCGGTTCAGCTCGCGCGGGTGCGGGGTGAAGACGGCCCGGTCCGGGCTGCGCAGCAGCGCGGCGCCGAAGTCCTCGGGGTTGACCGGCTCGGGATCGGGGGCGACCGCGCGGCAGTTCTCCAGCTCCCGCCAGGCCCCGGCCATCGACTCGCCCCGGGCGAGCGCGGCCAGCGGCTCGTACTGCGTGGGGGGCAGCAGCGGTTCCAGGGCCTCCAGGGTGAGCTGGTCGGTGATCTGCCGCACCAGCGGCAGGAAGCGGCCGTCGACGCCCAGCTCGGCCAGGTCGCTGTCGCAGATGTCGGAGAACAGCCGGGACGTGGTCGCCTCGGCGGCCCTGCGCACCGCGGGCCTGACCCGGTCCAGCGCCTCGGCGTCCCACATCTCCACCACGCCGAGCGCGGTGTTGACGCCGAACCGGTGGCGCTGCGCGTACGCCCACGCCTCGGCGTCCGGGAGCACGGTCAGCAGCCAGTAGACGTCCCGCTGCCTGACCACGACGCCCCGGTGCCGGTCGGCCAGCCTCAGGGTCGCCACCCTGGGGTCCCTGGCCCCCCTGACCCGCTCGGGATGCGGTGCGCCCGCCACGTTCTGCAGGAACCTGCGCGCCGACACCACGACGTCGCGCCGCACCGGCTGGGCCAGGGCGGCGAGTCCGGCCGGGAACTCGGGGGAGAGGGCGAGGCGGGGCACGGGTCAGGCCAGGAGCGCCAGGAGATCGCGGTCCCCGCGTTCTCGTAGCCGGGTGAGGAGATCGGGCAGGGCCGCGGGACCGCCCATGCCGACCCGGGTGGCGATGACCCGTACGGCCTGCTCCGGGGTCCCGCCGGCCGCGGTGTAGCCGACCAGCCGCAACGCCCGCGCGGTCGTCTCCACCTCGTCCCCCGCGGCCGGCAGGTGCCTGGCGCGCAGGACCCCCTCGTCCGACAGGGTCAGGAACAGGTGGCTGCCCTCCTTGGCGCCCACGTCCGCGAGCAGCGTGCCGAGCGACTCCAGGACGGGTCTGTCCTGCCAGTTGAGGGCCAGCTCGCCGACCGCGCTGCTGACCGTACGGCCGACACCGGGCGCCATCCCGAGGTAGGCGGCGAACCCGCTGGGCAGCGGGCACTCGGCTCCCCGCAGGTGGTCGGCGGTGACGTCGATCCTCAGCCACCAGCGGCCGTCGGGCTGCCGGAAGCAGCGCCGGGTCAGCGAGACGTCCTTCAGCGGGCGGAACGGGGCCTTCGCCGGTTCCCCGGCCTTGTGCCCGTCGGCACCGCCGCCGTTCCGTCCCTCGGCACCGCCGTCGCCGCCGAGCCGGTCGCCCGCGCCGTCGCCGGGCTTCTCCGCGGTCAGCGAGGGGGCGCCGCCGCGCTGCGGGGGCCGCTCGCCCGCGCCGAGGATGCGCAGCTGCGGGACGTTCTCCAGCCACTCCTTGGACACCTCCGGGTGGATGCCCAGGGAGGAGACCATGTCGAGGGCCTTGTTGATGGTCAGCGGCGGCGTGGCGGCGCTGATCATGTCGCGGGTACGGTGCCGCAGCTCGGTGATGTCGCCCTCCACCAGCCACTCGTCGACCACGTGGTACTCGGGCAGTGAGGCCAGCACGAACTGCCAGGCCGGTACGTCGAGCGAGCGCAGCTCCCGGGTGTGCCAGTCGGCGGCGTTGATCAGCCGCTCCCGGGGCGCGGCCTTGCCGAGAAGGTCCTTCACGCTCTCCAGGTGCTCCCGGTACGGGGCGGCCTCGTCGGAGGCGATCCACTCGGCCAGCTCGCGGCGGAGGTCCGTCTCCAGGTCGCGGATCACGTCCGGCGACACGGCGAACAGCTTGGCCAGCGCCTCCACGGTCGCCGGGACGTCGCTGAACAGCCTGTTCTGGGCCACGGCCCAGCGCCTGTCCTCGGCGTCGGCGAAGACACCGTCGACCAGCGCGTGCAGGTCCGTCGCCCGCGTCCCGGGCTCGTCGCCGGAGACCGGTCCGGACGCCTCGTCGCCGGGCTCGGACGCGTCCCGCGGGAGGTGCGGCACGGCATCGGGGACGAGGTCGTCGTCGGCCCGGTCCCCGTGCCGGTCGTGGGCCCGGCTCTCGGCCTCGTCCCCGGCCTGATCGTCCGCTCGGTCCTGGGCCGGGTCGTCCGCACGGTCCTGGAGGCGGTCGTCGGCCTGGTCCAGGGGGCGGTCGTCGAGCCGGTCGCGGACCTGCTCCTCCGGACGGTCCTCGGGCCGGTCCTCGGGCCGGTCCTCGGGGGCGTCCCGCGTTCCGTCCGGATCCGCGTGCTCCGCCTCGGGCTCGTCCTGCGCTCCCGTCCCGCTCGCGGGTTCACCGGTCTCGGCCACGTGCCCGGCGGGAGGTCCGGTCGTCAGGGGGGACCCGGCCACCGGGACGTCACCCGGTTCGGGACCGGTGACACCGGTCTCGGGGGCGTCCTCGGGAGCGGTCCGGGGCCCGTGTCCCGTCGTGGAACCGGCCTCGGAGCGGCTCCTTCTGGCCGCGGCGGGCCGGAAGAGGGACCCGGGCGCGGCGTCCTCCTCGGCCTCCTCCGCCCGGCGGTCCCGGAGAGCCTCGGCGGCCGACGCGGCCTCGACCTCGGCACCGTGCGGGAGGGCCTCGGAGGCGTCCGAGGCCGCCCGGGTCTCCGGGGCGTCCGGAACCTGCGGAACGTCCGGAACCTGCGGGGCGTCCGGAGGTTCCGGGGCGTTCACGCTGTCGGGGGTGTTCGGGATCTCCGCAGCGTCCGGGGTGTCCGGGGTGTCCGCGACCTTCGGGGCCTCCGGGGCATCCGGGATCGCCTGGACCTTCGGGCCCTCCACGGCCCGGGTCTCCACGGCTGTCCGGGTCTCCGGGGTCCGTGAGACGTCAGAGGCCGCGCGGTCCCCCACACCCTCCGGCGACGCCGGGGCCTCCAGGACCACCGGGGCGTCCTGGACGTCCCGGGCGGGAGCCGGCCGGACCGCGACGTCCGCGGAGGGGGCGGAGGCCGCCAGGCGGGTGAGGACCGCCGCGAAGAGGGTGTGCAGCAGCGGGACCGGCTGGATGAACGGCTGGTCGCGCAGGTCGTGGCCGGTCAGCGCGAGCAGTCCCGGCCAGGATCCGGCGCGGTCGAGGGCGATGGCCGTGCACGGCTCGTCCGCGTCCTCGGGGTCCAGCACGTGCAGGGCGGGGAGCACGTCGCCCACGGCGGCGGCGGGCCAGTGCTTGAGGGCGATCTCGGTCAGGATCTCCGCCAGCCGCTCCGGGCCCAGCACGGCGAGCACCCGGGCGACCGGCAGGCTCCGCCACCAAGCGTCCGGTAGGTCGGGCTGGTCGCGCAGAAGTGGGATCGTGGCCGCGTCGCTCCAGCGCAGCGGCGGCACGAGGTCACTCAGACAGAAGTTCATCCGTTCCCTTCACCAGCCCCTCAAGCCGCCCGAGACACTCCGTGTGGCCGGGGAACGAGACTCATGGAACAGACCATAGTCTGGCAAATCGCCCCGGCGCATAGAGTCGGTTCAGCGGCGTACGGCCGCGAACCTCAGCCGTACGTAGTCGGCCATCCAGCCGGTCTCCCGCCGCAGGGCGGGGGCGGCCAGCTCGTTCACCCGGCGGAGCAGCGGATCGACCGTCTCCGCGGGCACCTCCTGCAGCAGCGAACGCGCGAACATCCGCACCCAGTCGGCGGCGCCGCCCGGGCACTCGTCGAGCCGGGTCGGCCGGTCGAAGTATTCCAGGAGGCGGACGACGAAGCCGCCCTTCTCCAGCCGCGAGGCGTACTCGGCGGGCGTGGGGAAGTACCACGGCAGGTCGGGCTCGCGCAGCCCGTACTCCCGCCAGGCGGTGGACAGCGCGGCCGTCAGCGCCGCGCAGTTGCCCGCGCCGCCCATCTCGGCCACGAACCGCCCTCCCGGCGTCAGGGCCTCGCGGACGCCCGCGATCACCGCGTCCGGCTCCCGCCCCATCCAGTGCAGCGCGGCGTCGGAGAAGACCGCGTCGTAGGGCCGGGAGACGGTGAAGTCACCGCCGTCGGCGACGACGAAGTCCAGCCCCGGGTACTCCGCCCGGGCCTTCTCGATCATCGCCGGTGACCCGTCGACCCCCAGGACGTACGCGCCCCGGGAGGTGATCTCGGCCGTCAGCGTCCCCGTGCCGCAGCCGAGATCCACGATGCGTTCCCCCGGCTGCGGGTCGAGCAGGTCCACCAGGGGGGCGCCGTGCGCCGAGACGTATCCGAAGCTGTTGTCGTGGGTGCGAGCGTTCCACCTCATCAAACCCGGGGTGTCGTATCGCAAGACGATCAGCTCTCATTCTGAGACGTCAAGGCCTCTTATCGGTACTCTCCAGACACTTTAGAGCCTCTGGGCGACCCTGACCTATCAGTCCCACCAGCCCCGCTCATCTCACCTTCTTGGCCCACTCCCGCTGGAGATAGGCGCGGGCCCGGTCGATCTCCGGAACCGTGAGGACCACGGGCCTGGCCTTGACCGGCGGGAGCTTGGCGGCCAGCTCCCTGTCCAGGGTGCCGCGCATCTCCAGGGCCTCCATCCGCACCGGGCGGGCGTAGCCCTTGAGGAAGAGGTTCTGTCCCCGGTCGGAGAAGAGGAACTCCTGCCAGAGCCGGGCCGCGGCCGGGTGCGGGGCCTTCTTGTTGATGGCCTGGATGTAGTACGCGCCGAGGACGGCGTCCTTGGGGACCGCGACCTTCCACCCCTTCCCGGCGGCCGCCCGCTCGGCGTTGTGGTAGTCCCAGTCGACGACGACCGAGGCCGCCTTGGGGGCGGACGAGAGGTTGCCCGCGCTCTTGAGGCGCTGGAAGAAGTCCACGCCCCGCTCCGCCCGCGCCTCACCGTCCTGGAGCGAGGCGGCCATCACCCCGTTGAAGGCGGCCGAGACCTCCCGGGGGTCGCCGGGCAGCGAGACGCTGAGCCCCGGCTTGAGCAGATCGGTGAAGGAGGCCGGGGTCGCAACCTTGGCGGGGTCGTACCCGATCGACATGTAGCCGCCGTAAGCGGCGTACCAGGCCCCCCGGTGGTCCTTGAGGTGGTCGGGGATGTCGTGCCAGTTCTGGACCCGGTAGGGGGCGAACATCTCGGCCTTGGCCACCGCGACGTCCATGCCGAGGTCGAAGACGTCGGGCTTGAGCCGGTCGGCGGCCTCGATCTCCCGGGCGCTGTTCGCCTGTGGCTCCAGCTGCTCGACCTTGATCCCGTACTCGTCGCCGAAGGTGTCGATGATCTCGCCGTAGTTCACCCAGTCGCGGGGCAGCGCGATCACCCTGAGCGTGCCCTCCTTCTTGGCCGCCTCCACGAGGCGCTCCATCGTGGAGAACCCCTCCCGCATGGAGGCCGCCTGGGCGTCGATCGGCGGGAGCTGGGCGTTCTGGGTGGCCGGGGCGCCACATCCGGCGATCACGGTCACGAGGATCACGGCGGAGGTGCCGGTGCATCTGGTACGTAGGGTCACGGGCCGAATACTGTCCGTCCGCGACCTGTGAGGTCGAGCGGCGCGGCCCTTCCCATCGCACGGCTTACACGTGTCTTGGCGAGCGGCTTACCCGGGGGGCCCTTCGGAGGTCCGGCCGCGCGGCGGGTCCGGGACGACCTTCGCCGCGGCGAGCGTCTCCTCGGCGATCTCCACCAGGGTGCCGTCACGCTTGCGCACGCCCAGCACTCCGTCCCGCCAGAACTCCAGCTCACCCACGGCGTCGCGGAACCCCTCGGGCACCCGTCTGCGGGTGGTGACCCTTTTGCCCACGTCGGATGAGGTTAGGGTGACGTTCAGGCGAGCACTGAAACCAGGGGCCATCGACTTTTGCCCCCTCGCGTTTCAGACATGTGGCAGGCACGGCAATACTAGGGCTTAGCAACCCGCGGTCGAAGTCGTGCCTAGGTGCGTAAAGAAGAAGGAGCCCGAGGTGACCTACGTCATCGCGCAGCCTTGCGTGGACGTCCTGGACAAGGCGTGCATCGAGGAGTGCCCCGTCGATTGCATCTACGAGGGTGAGCGCATGCTCTACATCCACCCCGACGAATGCGTCGACTGCGGCGCGTGCGAGCCCGTCTGCCCGGTAGAGGCGATCTTCTACGAGGACGACCTCCCCGAGCAGTGGAAGGACTTCTACAAGGCGAACGTGGACTTCTTCGAGGACCTGGGATCGCCGGGCGGCGCCTCCAAGGTCGGCAAGATCGAGAAGGACCACCCGGTCGTCGCGGCCCTGCCCCCGCAGGCCGAGAGCCACTAGTGGCCGTGCCGGAGGGGGTGAACGCGCTTCCCCTCCGGCACGCGCCACCGGTCCGGCCCTCCCGGCCGGTCCCGCACGCGCCACCGCTCACGACCCGATCCAGCGAGAGACGACGGCTGATCCCGATGTACGCCATTCCCGACCGGTTCCCCGCCCCGGAGGCCCCGGAGGCCCCGGAGGCCCCGGAGGCCCTGGACTCCCCGGGCACCCCGGTGAGGTCGCGGTGACCGGCCTGCCGGACTTCCCCTGGGACCGGCTCGTCCCGTTCAAGGAGCAGGCGGCGGCGCACCCCGGCGGAATCGTCGACCTGTCGGTCGGCACCCCCGTCGACCCGGTCCCCGCCGTCGTGCGCCAGGCCCTCGCGGACGCCTCCGACAGCCCCGGATACCCGCTGACCTACGGCACCGAGCGCCTGCGCTCGGCCGCGGCCGGATGGCTGCGCCGCAGGCACGGCGTGCTCCTGGACCAGGCGAACGTGCTGCCGCTGATCGGCTCCAAGGAGTTCGTGGCCTGGTTGCCGACCCTTCTCGGCGTCCGGCCGGGCGAGCGGGTGATCTTCCCGGAGCTGGCGTACCCCACCTACGACGTGGGCGCGCGCCTGGCGCACGCCGAGCCGTACGCCACCGACGGGCTGCTCGCCCTCGGGCCCGAGCGGGTGCCGCTGGTCTGGGTGAACTCCCCGTCCAACCCGACCGGCAGGGTCCTGCCCGCCGAGCACCTGCGCAAGGTCGTCGTGTGGGCGCGCGAGCGCGGCGCGGTCGTGGCCTCCGACGAGTGCTACATCGAGCTGGGCTGGGAGGAGCGGCCGGTCTCGATCCTGCACCCGGACGTCTGCGGCGGCTCGCACGAGGGCCTGATCGCCGTGCACTCGCTCTCCAAGCGCTCCAACCTGGCCGGTTACCGGGCCGGATTCGCCGCGGGGGACCCCGCGCTGATCGCGCGGCTGCTGGAGGTGCGCAAGCACGCCGGCATGATCATGCCGGCGCCGGTCCAGGCGGCCATGACCGCCGCCCTCGACGACGACGAGCACGCCGAGGAGCAGCGGTCCCGCTACGCCGCCCGTCGCGCCGCGCTCCGTCCCGCCCTGGAGTCGGCCGGCTGGAAGATCGAGCACTCCACCGCGGGCCTGTACCTGTGGGCCTCCGACGGGACGGGCTGCTGGGAGCAGGTCCGCGCCCTGGCCGGGCGGGGGATCCTGGTGGCTCCGGGTGACTTCTACGGCCGTGCCGGTGAGCGGCACGTCAGGATCGCCGTGACGGCGAGTGACGAACGCATCAGTGCGGCGGTGCGCCGCCTCCAGTAGGATCGCGCGGCATGACCCCTGCGGTCGCCGTGATACTCGGCCTGAGCGTCGCCACGATCGTCCTGCTGCTCGTCGCGTTCTTCACGACGACCCGCCAGGACAGGAACGGTCATGCCCCGGAGGCTCCCGGCGAGACACCCCCCACCCCGGTCGAGACCGCGCCGCCGCTGCCCGCGCCGACCGCGGGCCGCGTCGGCATCGACTACCCCGACCCTCGTACGATCAAGGTCGGCGACACCATCGAGTGCCAGGGAGTGCGCAGCCGCGTCCTCGGCGCGCTGTACCTGTCCTGGCAGGGAAACCAGTGGACCGAGTACCTGCTCGACGACGGCACCCGCCGCTACCAGTGGCTCTCGATCGAGATGCGCTCCGGTACCGCGGGCGAGCCTCCGCACCTGGAGGTGCTGCTGTGGACGCCGGTGCCGGCCGAGGGGATGATCCCCGCCAAGGCCACGCTGAGCGTCGAGGGCGTCGACTTCTTCCCGGTCGACCGGGGGACCGCGGCCTTCCGCGGTGAGGGGGTGACGTCGATGCCCGAGCGGGGCCTGCTGGACTTCGCCGACTACCGGGCCGCCGACGGCCGCCTGCTCAGCTTCGAGCGCCTCCAGGGCCAGCCCTGGACCTCCTCCTACGCCCAGCCGCTCGCCCCCGGCACGATCAGCATCGAGAAGGGGCAGAAGGGCTGACCGGCCTGCCGCGCCTGCCCGGCTCGTGAAGGTCTCCCGGGTTCGAACCCGGGAGAGTTCACGAGCCCCGGACTCAGAAGAGCCGCACCTTGCCGGCGGTGAACCGGGAGTCGGCCTTCCAGCCGTCGTGCCCGTCGGCCGACACCCACGTCCGGCCGTCGTAGCCGACCCTGGCGAGCCCGAACTCCTTGGCGTGGGCGACCGCCCAGCCGGCCATCAGCCAGCCACGGCCGCGCGAGGGCGCCTCGAACGCCGTCCCGGGCCCGAGCGCCCGGCCGAGCCTGCGCGCCGCCTCCTTGGTGTCGGGAGGTGGCGGCGTCCTGCCCTCGGGGGTCGGGAACCAGCAGTGCACGGCCCCGGGGACGCGTCCGGTGAACGCCGCGGCCAGGATCTTCCCGTCCTCCTCGTGCTGGGCGTACGCCGACCCGTCGGCGGAGCGCTGTACCGCCTGGGCCGCCTCGTGCAGCGGCATCTTCCGGTAGCCCTTCACCTTCACCAGCGCGGAGAAGAACTTCCCTGCGGAGTAGACGGGGTCGATGAGCTGGTCGGGCCTGCCCCACCCCTGCGAGGGCCGCTGCTGGAACGCCCCGACCGAGTCGCGGTCGCCGCCCGAGAGGTTCTGCAGCTTGGACTCCTGGATCGCGGTGGCGTACGCGATCACGACGGCCCGCTCGGGCAGCCTCCTGCGGGCCGCCACGGCCGCGATGACCGCCGCCACCTGCGCCTGCTCGATGTTCAGGTCCAGTGAGGCCGACGGGGTCGTGACCTTGCACCCCTCACCGAGATCGACCAGTGGTGTCCTCCTGAACAGGAGGAACAGGCCCGCGGTGACGATCACCACGAGCACGACGACGATCACGACGATCGCGGTGACCCCTTTTGAGAACGGCCGTTGCACGGTCAAGAACCTACAGGCCCCCAGCGATTGCCCGGTCTGTCGCAAGGTCACGAACACTAGGCTCCGGGCCATGACCCAGAGCGATGCCAGCCCGCTGCCCGCGGCCGTCGACGAGCTGTGGTGGCGCCGGGACGAGCTCAGCCCGGCCGACGGCCAGGCCCGCGCCGTCGTGGTGGAAGCGGTGGACATGCTCGACAGCGGAAAGGCCCGGGTGGCCTCGGTCTCCCGGACCGGCGAGGTGGTCGTGGACGAGCGTGCCCGGCGGGCCGTCGCCCTGGCGTTCCGGGTCCTCGGCCTGGCCAGGTCCCAGGTGGGCGACTTCCACCACCGCGACCGGGTCCCGCTCAAGACCGCCGTGGACGGGGTGCGCGTGGTGCCCGGGGCCATCGCCCGCTGGGGCGCCTACCTGGCGCCGGGGGTCGTGCTGATGCCCTCGTTCGTCGACATCGGCGCCCACGTGGACGAGGGCAGCACGGTGGAGACGTGGGTCTCGATCGGCTCGTGCGCGCAGATCGGCAAGAACGTCCACCTGTCCGCGGGGGTCGGCGTGGGGGAGGCCGCCTGCCGGGACGGCGCGGAGGACCCCGAGGTCCTCGCGGAGCGGCCCGCGGTGGCGCCCGTGGTCGTCGAGGACGGGGCGCTGATCGGCGGCCGGGCGGTGATCTCCGAGGGGGCCCGCGTCGGCCGGGGCGCCGTGATCGGGGCCGGGACGATCCTGTCGGGCTCGACCCCGATCGTGGACGTGCGCACCGGCGAGGAGGTGGACCGGGGCCACGTTCCCGACCGGTGGGTGGCGGCCGGGGGCATCCGGAGCCGCGAGTTCACCGGCGGCGCGTTCGGCCTGCGCTGCGTCCTGCTGCTGGAGCGCCTGGAGGAGGGCCACAGGCCCGGCCGGGCCGAGCTGGGACGGATCCTGCACGGCCACGGACACGGATAGGGTCGCGGGCATGAGTACGCGTCTGGACCTCACGCAGGATGTCGGGGAGCTCACCGCCCGGATCGTGGACGTCGAGTCGGTCAGCGGCGACGAGAAGGCGCTCGCCGACGCCGTGGAGGAGGCGCTGCGCCCGCTGCCGCACCTGACGGTCGAGCGCGACGGCGAGTCGGTCGTGGCCCGCACCGGCCTGGGCCGCACCGAGCGGGTGGTGATCGCCGGGCACCTGGACACCGTCCCGGTCGCGGGCAACCTGCCCTCCCGGGTGGAGGACGGCCTGCTGTACGGGTGCGGCACCGCGGACATGAAGTCCGGCGTCGCGGTGGCGCTGAAGCTGGCCGCCGCGCTCCCGGAGCCGTGCAGGGACGTGACGTACGTCTTCTACGACTGCGAGGAGATCGAGGCCGAGCGCAACGGGCTGCTCCGGCTCAGCCGCACGCGCCCGGACCTGCTCGCCGGTGACTTCGCGGTGCTCATGGAGCCCACCGACGGCATGATCGAGGGCGGCTGCCAGGGAACGCTCCGGGCGCAGGTCGTCACCCGGGGCAAGCGGGCGCACAGCGCCAGGTCCTGGTTCGGGGTCAACGCGATCCACGCCGCCGAGCCGGTGCTGGCCGTCCTGAACGCGTACCGGGTCAGGAGGCCGGTGGTCGACGGGCTGGAGTTCCACGAGGGCCTGAACGCGGTGGGGATCGGCGGGGGCGTCGCGGGCAACGTGATCCCCGACGAGTGCGTGGTGACCGTGAACTACCGGTTCGCCCCCGACCTGTCGCTGGAGGCCGCCCGGGAGCACGTGAGCGAGGTGTTCGACGGGTTCGAGGTCCGCTTCACCGACGGTGCCGCCGCGGCCAGGCCCGGCCTGACCCACCCGGTGGCGGCGGCCTTCGTCGACGCGGTCGGCGGCACGCCGAGGGCCAAGCTCGGCTGGACCGACGTCTCGCTCTTCTCCGGCCTCGGCGTGCCCGCGGTCAACTACGGCCCCGGGGACCCGAACCTGGCCCACCAGCGGGGAGAGTTCGTCGCGCTGGAGAAGATCGCCGACTGCGAGCGCAGGATGCTCGACTGGCTGTCCTGAGCGACGGCACCGAGCGGCGGTCCCGAGCGGCAGGTCCCGGTAGTCGTCCCGGGGGTGATCCCGATCGGCCCGTCCCGGTGGCCGGTGGCCGTCCCGGGCTGGGCGTCCCGGCAGGGGATCCCGCCGGGCGGGAGCGGAGAGGCCCCGGACACAATGAAAGTGGCTTTCCTCGCCGGCCATTTGGCGGGGAAAGCCACTTTCAGTCCCGAGCAGCACCCTCGGCAGTTAGACGTGCACCGCTCAAAATCCGGTTCCACGTTTTCATGGAGATTTTTCAAGATTTTTCCAAGGGTGGCACCTGGGGCGGCAGTACGGTGACCGGCATGAAGAAAAAACGTCCCGAGCGCCGTCAGGGGGCCGCCGTGGTCCGTGGCGACCTCGTCTCCGATTCCACCCACGACCAGCGGCTTCTCGACAGGAGAGGCCCCGCCGACTGGCTGCACATGGACCCGTGGCGGGTCCTGCGCATCCAGGCCGAGTTCGTGGAGGGCTTCGGCCAGCTCGCCGAACTCCCCCAGGCGGTGACCGTCTTCGGCTCCGCCCGCACCCCCGCGGGCACCCCCGAGTACGAGATGGGCGTCGAGCTCGGCCGGAAACTCTCCCAGGCGGGCTACGCCGTGATCACCGGTGGCGGCCCCGGCTGCATGGAGGCCGCGAACAGGGGTGCGGTCGAGGCCGACGGCGTCTCGGTCGGCCTGGGCATCGAGCTCCCGTTCGAGCAGAGCATGAACGAGTACGTCGACCTCGGCATCGAGTTCCGCTACTTCTTCGTCCGCAAGACCATGTTCGTGAAGTACTCCTGCGGGTTCGTCACGCTGCCCGGCGGGTTCGGCACCCTGGACGAGCTCTTCGAGGCCCTCACCCTGGTCCAGACCAGGAAGGTCACCTCGTTCCCCGTGGTGCTGATGGGGACCGAGTTCTGGGGCGGCCTGATCGACTGGATGAAGAAGACCCTGGTGGACACCGGCAAGATCTCCCCGGCGGACGTGGACCTGATCCACGTCACCGACGACGTGGACGAGGCCGTCCGCATCATCGTGGAGGCCGACCAGAACCGGGGCGGGAGACTGGGGGACGAGGAGAGGTCGGCCATGACCACGGTCGGCGACGCCGAATAGGATCGCCGGGTGTTCATCTGCGTATTCCTCGCGTCAAGTCAGAGGATCGACCACAGGTACCTGGAGCTCGCCGAGCAGGTGGGGACCGAGCTCGCCAGGCGCGGGCACGCCCTGGTGAGCGGCGGGGCCACGGTCTCCTGCATGGGAGCGGTGGCCCGCGCCGCCCGCGCGGGCGGCGCCCACACCGTGGGGGTGATCCCCCAGGCGCTGGTGGACATCGAGATCGCGGACGAGGAGTCCGGCGAGCTGGTGGTCACCACCGACATGCGGGAGCGCAAGGGCGTCATGGACGCCCGCTCCGACGCCTTCCTGGTGCTGCCGGGCGGCATCGGGACGCTGGAGGAGCTGTTCGAGATCTGGACCTCCCGCACGCTGGGCCTGCACGACAAGCCGCTGGTGCTGCTCGACCCCTGGGGCCTGTACGCGCCGTTGCGGGAGCTGGTCCTGAACATGCAGGAGGAGGGCTTCACCCGTCCGAACGTCTTCGACGCCATCTCCTGGGCCACCACGGTCGAGGAGGCGTTCGAGCTGCTGGAGAAGACGACCAGGCACCTGGAGCCGAGTCCCGAGGAGCTAGGCGAGGCCACGGCGGGTTAGCGCGGGCGGGCGCCTCCCGGCGAGGGACTCGGTCATCTCCACCGCCCGCCGTACCTGCTCGGGGCGGCCGGTGCGGAAGACGCGGGCACCGAGCCAGGCGCAGATCGAGGCCGCGGCCAGCTCCGCGGCCTCGGCGTCCGGCCCGTCCCCGTGGGGGACCCCGGCCAGGTGGGCGGGGGTGACCACCACGGTGTGCCCGGCGCGGACGAGCTTCTCGACCTCCTCGGTCGAGGCTGCCTCGACCCAGCCGGGATCGTTCTCGTCACCGGGCCCGAGCACGACGGGGAGCGCCCCCGGTGCCGGCTCGGCGGACGGGGACGGACGGCGGCTCCCTTCGGGAAACGCTTCGGGAAACGGAGGGGTCACGAGCCGATCCTAGGCCAGCGGACTTGTGGCACGATTCGTATGTGCTGGTCGTCTTAGCCCTCGCTGCCATAGCCGTGATCGCCGGTGTCACGGCGGTCGCCATGGGGCGGGGAGGTGAGCTCAAGGAATTCCCCCCCGACGTGCCCCCCCTGGACCTGCCCGCGGCAGGCCGGCTCGGCGCGGTCGACTTCATGGCCCTGCAACTGCCGGTGAGCCTCGTCGGCTATCACACGCAGAGCGTCGACGAGACGCTGAACCGGGTCGCCGGCGCGCTGAGCGAGCGCGACACCAGGATCGCCGTGCTGGAGCAGCGGGTGTCCGAGCTGCTCGCGGGCAGGCTCCAGGCGCGCCACGAGCCCGATCCGGCCCTGCCGGCCTCGAAGCGCCCCGGGCGCGAGGCGCCGTACCACGACCTGCCCGGTACGGGCGGACCGGTGGAGGTCGAGGAGCTCTCCTCCGGACCGGTGGCCGCGGACCCGTGGCGGCCGGACGCGCCGCCCTTCGCGCGGGAAGACCCCTCCCGGTCCGTCCTTGACCCGGAGCCCGCCTCGGACCCGAGCCCTGTTCCGGACCCGAGCCCTGTTCCGGACCCGAGCTTTGTCCCGGACCCCGTCCCGGACCTGGAGCCCGCTCCGGATCCGGACCCTGCCCCCGACCCGGCGCCCGCTCCGGGCCTCGTGCCCGCCCTGGAGCCCGTTCCGGACGTCGCGCCGGTCCCGGAGCCCGTCCGGGACGTCGCGCCGGACCCGGAGCCCGTGCGGGACCCGGATCCCACCCCGGTCTCGGGAACCGCCGCGGCGTCCAGGGTCACACCGATCCCGGAGAGGGCGACCGCGCTCCAGGAACCGGCCGTGATCTCACAGGCCCCTCGGAGCCCGGAACCGGTCGAGACCCACGGCTCCACGGCCCCGCGGGACCCCGCCGGGACGGGGAACCCCGACGACGACCGTCCCGAGCCGCGCGGGCCCGGGGGAGCCCGATGAGCGAGCCCTCGCGCCCCGGGGGGATCACACCCCTCCAGAGCGCCGGGGGCTCCGCCGGGACGGAGCTCGTACGCTGCGGCTGGGTCACCTCGGCCCCGGACTACATCGACTACCACGATCACGAGTGGGGCCGTCCGGTCACCGGTGACGACCGGGTGTTCGAGCGGATCGCGCTGGAGGCGTTCCAGTCCGGCCTGTCGTGGATCACGATCCTGCGCAAGAGGGAGAACTTCCGGGCGGCCTTCGCCGGGTTCTCCATCCCGGCCGTGGCCGCCTTCGGCGAGGCGGACGTCGACCGGCTGCTCGCGGACGCGGGCATCGTCCGCAACCGGGCGAAGATCGAGGCGACGATCGCCAACGCGCGGGTCGCGCTCGGCATCGGCCTGTCCGACCTCGTCTGGTCCCACGCCGACCCCGGCTCGCCCGTGCCCTCGACCCTGGCGGACGTGCCCGCGCAGACTCCCGGCTCCAAGGCGCTGGCCAAGGAGCTGAAGTCGCGCGGCTTCCGCTTCATCGGCCCGACCACCGCCTACGCGCTGATGCAGGCCATCGGCCTGGTCAACGACCACGTCGCCGACTGCTGGACGCGCCGGGGCCGCTGAGGGCCGGACCCTGGGTCCCGGTCACCCCTCGCGGCCCGGGATCACCGCTCCCAAGGGCCGGATCCCGGTCCCGGCCGTCCCCGGCGACCCCGCGATCACCGGAGCCGGCGGCCCCGGGTCGGCGGTCCTGGGAAGCCCCGGGTCAGCGGCCCTGGAAGACGGGCCGTTCCTTGGCGAGGAAGGCACGGGTGGCGTTCAGGTGGTCACCGGTCTTGGCGCAGGCGTCCTGGAGGTCGGCCTCCACCTCCAGTGCCTCGGCCAGGGTGCCGGTGGCCGCGGACCGCAGGGCGCGCTTGGTCGCCGCGTAGGCGCAGGTGGGACCCTGCGCCAGCCGTACGGCCATCGTCCGGGCCGCGGCGTCGAGCTCCTCGGCGGGGACGACCTGGGAGACCACCCCGAGTTCGAGCGCGCGGACCGCGCCCAGCGGCTCGCCGAGCAGCAGCAGCTCGGTGGCGCGCGCCTGCCCCACCAGGCGCTGGAGGGTCCAGGAGGCCCCCGAGTCGGGGGCGAGCCCGATACCGGAGAAGGCCATCGCGAACCTGGCCTTCTCCGAGGCGATCCGCAGGTCGCAGGCGAAGGCCAGGGAGGCCCCCGCTCCCGCGGCGACGCCGTTCACCGCCGCCACCACGGGCTTGTCCATCTCGGCGATCGTCCGGACGATCGGGTTGTAGTGGGCGCGCACGGTGCCGTCCAGGCCCCGGCCGGCCTCCAGGTTCGCGGCGTGCTCGCCCAGGTCCTGCCCGGCGCAGAAGGCCCGTCCCGCCCCGGTCAGCAGCACCGCCCGTACGGTGTCCGCCCGCGACGCCTCGGTCACCGCCTCAAGCAGGGCCTCCTTCGCGGAGGTCGTCAGCGAGTTCATCGCCTCCGGCCGGTTGATGACGATGACGGCGACGGCGTCGTCGACGGAGTAGAGAACGTCGCTCAACGTGTGCTCCTTCCGGATGGTTCGGCTCTGCTCGTCCGGGTCGTGACGTCGTCGACGCCGGCCCGGGTCCGCGTTCTCCCAGGATGCCCCTCAGGATGCGTCCTGAGAGCCCTGTGCGGCCTTCTGGGGGGTTCTGGGGGGTTATGGCCTGTCCTTTACGACACATCCTGCGCTGTCGCTCTCCGTGTCCCCTGGGGCGGCCCCTCCCGCGGGCCGTCCCACGGCTCGCCGAGGTGGCGGTCGACGAAGGTGGCGGCGGCCGGGAGCAGCCGCCCGGCCTCGCGCTCGAAGTAGATCCTGGCCCTCTCCCCGGGCCAGCCCCGCGGCAGCAGCTCCGCGGGGAGCCCGGGATCGCGGAAGAGGAAGTTGCGCCAGCCGTGCAGCAGCCTGCTCCGGGTGGCGAAGACCTCGTCGCAGCCCGCGTCCGCGGGCAGGGCGTCCACCAGGTCCCGCGCGCGGGCCAGCCACTCCTCGTAGGCCGCTCCGATGCCGTCCAGGTCCCACGTCCTGGCGACCAGCGCGGCGGGGTCGCCGTCGAGCACCGCCTCGAACCGGTCCGCGCGGACGCCCTGGCCGCCCAGGATCGCGTCCAGCTCCAGGGAGGGGCGCGGCCCGATCCAGGTCGTCTCGGACATGGGCGCGTACCCGATGAAGGAGAGCTCGGCCCGCAGGCGTTCCCGCCTGGACCGCTCGCGCACGGGGTCCACCACCAGGACGTGCCACCGTCCGTTCCAGGTGATCGTCCCGACTCGGTAAATTCTCAGGGCCGCCTCGTCCAGGCGGCGCACGCACTTGGGCGTGACCTCGTACCCGGGCCCCCTGGGCAGCCGGGTGGGCGAGAGCCAGCCCTGCCGCACCATCCGCGAGACGGCGGTGCGCACGGCCGGGGCGGCGATGTCCAGGGGGGCGAGCAGCCGGACGAGGGCGGCGACGGAGGCACGGCCGCCCCGGGACCGGAGATGGTCCCCGTACAGATCGAAGAGAGCGGCGCGGGCGTTCACGAGGACAAGTTTGGTCGTCCGAGGGGGCTCGGACAACGGTCTTGATCGCCGGATGAGCCGACGCTGATACTGATCGTTCCCATTCTCCGTGCGGAGGCGGGATAATAGGACATCACAGAAGACGTGAATGCGTCGGCCACCCTCGGGTCAGTCGGAGATCCGGAGCCCGAAGCAGGAAGGGATACACGCATGGCGGCTATGAAGCCGAGGACCGGTGATGGTCCGCTGGAGGTCGTCAAGGAAGGCAGGGGCATCGTCATGCGGGTTCCTCTGGAGGGTGGCGGACGTCTCGTCGTCGAGCTCTCGGCGGACGAGGCGAGCGCCCTTGGTGAGGAATTGAAGAAGATCGTCGGTTGATCCCGATCTGACGACAGTGGTGGAGCCGGGCCCTGTTTTGAGCTTGCTCGGGGAGCATGACACCTGCGACGGCCCGCGCGACCGACGATGAACACGGCCCTGGCCGTCGGACCGCCTCACGGCGGCTCGCGCCAGGGCCGCGGTGTTCTCCGCGGACCCCTCCGTGACGTCGTCGACGGTGTTCGAGTGTCCTCCCCGTGTCCTCCCGGTGTTTTCCCCGGCGTTCTCCCTTCCGCCGGACCCGATGACTGGAGTCGCCCCATGCCCATCTCCCCCCACCTGCTCCTGCCCCGCGAGCCGTACGCCCGCGGGCTGTGGGTCACCGCCCCCGACGCCGACGCCGACCCCGAGACCGCCTCCGGGGACGCCGGCCCGTCCTTCGGCGACGCCGAGCTGCTGGCCGTCCCCTTCGACGCCGGCCTGGCCCCCGAGATCGACCTGCCGCTGCCCGCGGCGGCGCTGCTCGCCCACCACAGGTCCAAGGGCGAGGCCGGGGAGATCGTCGAGGTTCCCGTCGCCACCGGCGACGCCGTGGGCCGGGTGCTCCTGTACGGGATCGGCGACGGGTCGGCGACGGCCCTGCGCAAGGCCGGCGCGGCGGTGGCACGCCGCGGCAAGGGCAGGGACGCCGTCAGGATCGTGCTGCCCGCCGGTCCGGTGGCCGCCTTCGTGCAGGGCGCGCTGCTGGCCACGTACGCCTTCCGTGCCGGGGAGGAGCAGACGCCGGGGGTGACGCTGGAGTTCGTCGGCGACGAGTCCGAGGCCGAGGTCGACGACGCGCGGGTGATCGCCGAGGCCGTGGCCCTGGCCAGGGACCTGGCCAACACGCCGTCCTCGGTGAAGTCCCCGGCCTGGCTGGCCGAGCGCGCCGGCGAGCACGTCGCGGACCGGGACGTGACCGTGCGGGTGTGGGACGAGCGGGAGCTGGCCGACGACGGGTTCGGCGGGATCCTCGCCGTCGGCAAGGGGGCGCAGAGCCCGCCCCGGCTGATCCGGCTGGACTACCGGCCCGAGGGCGCGAGCGGCCACGTGGTCCTGGTCGGCAAGGGCATCACCTACGACACCGGCGGGATCTCCCTCAAGCCGACCGGCAACATGGTCTTCATGAAGACCGACATGGCGGGCGGGGCCGTGGTCATCGCGGTCCTGGGCGCGCTGGCCGCGCTCGGCGTGCGGGTCCGGGTCACCGGCCTGGTCGCCGCCGCCGAGAACGCCTTCTCCGGCTCGGCCCAGCGCCCCTCCGACGTGATCACCCAGTACGGCGGCCGGACCGTGGAGGTGCTGAACACCGACGCGGAGGGCCGGCTGGTGCTGGCCGACGCGCTGGCCTACGCCGACGCCGAGCTGGACCCGGACGTCATGGTCGACGTGGCCACGCTGACCGGGGCGATCGGCATCGCGCTCGGCAAGGGCCTGGGCGCGGTCTTCGCCTCCGACGACGCCCTGGCCGAGGCGCTGACCGAGGCCGGGGAGGCCGGTGGGGAGCCGCTCTGGCGGATGCCGCTGATCGAGGACTACGTCCCGGCCCTGGAGTCGTCCGTGGCCGACCTGGCCAACATCGAGACCGGGTCCACCTACGGCGCGGGTTCGGTGACCGCGGCGCTGTTCCTGCGAGAGTTCACCGGCGGACGGCCGTGGGCGCACCTGGACATCGCGGGCGTCGGCCGCAGCGGCGCCGACGAGGGCCTGCTGAGCAAGGGCGCCACCGGGTACGGCGTGCGCCTGCTGCTGGAGTGGCTGGCGGGGCTGCCGGAACGGTGAGGGCACGCCGCCACCGGCGTGTCCCCGGCCTCGGGGTCCCGGAAAGCGGCTCCCGGCGCCGGCCCGGCTCGTTACCGGTTCCCGGCCCGGGGCCGGCGGTCAGTCGGCGAGCTTGACGGCCGCCAGGATGCCGTCGCCCAGGGGTATCATCAGCGGGCGGAGCCGCTCGTCGGAGCGGACCAGCTTGCCCAGCTCCCTGATGGCGACGGTGTCCGGGTCGCGCTGCACGGGGTCGGCCACCCGGTTGCCCCACAGGGCGTTGTCGAAGACCACGACGCCGCCGACCCTCAGCAGCCGGATCGACTCGGCCAGGTAGTCGGCGTACTCGTGCATGGCGCCGTCGCAGAAGACCAGGTCGTAGCCGCCGTCGGACAGGCGGGGGAGCACGTCCAGGGCGCGGCCGGTGATCAGGCGGATCCGGCCGCCGGAGAAACCGGCCTGGGCGAAGCTCTGCCTGGCCAGCCGCTGGTGCTCGGGCTCGACGTCCACGCTGGTGAGCGTGCCGTCCGGGCGCATGCCGCGCAGCAGCCACAGGCCGGAGACCCCGCAGCCGGTGCCGATCTCCACGACGGCGCGGGCGTTGACCGCGGTGGCGAGGAAGCAGAGGGCGGCGCCGCCGCCGGGCAGGATCGGGGGAGCCCCCACCTCGGCCCCGCGCAGGCGCGCGGCGCGGAGGATGTCGTCCTCCCGGTGGAACTCGTCGGCATAGGCCAGAGTGGCCTCCAACGGACTGGGCGGCGTCTCTGCCATCGGCCTCTCCTCCCGCTTTCTCCGTACACCGTCATATAGACGCTCGGTCGCAGCCTAAGGGAGGCAGGCCCGATCGGGAACTCATGTGACCCCCGGTGCGTTGCACGGTTTAAGCGGCCTTTGCCGGTCCGGAAGACAGTCGGTGCGCACGGAGGGACGAAACCAGGCACTATGGCGATAGCGGTGGTCCCGGAGAGAGGAGTGCTGGTGGACGAGCCCGACCACCAGTCAGGAGCTCCCGTGTCTGATTGGACGCCTCCCACGTGGGAGGAAGTGGTCCGGACGCACTCGGCGCGGGTGTACCGGCTGGCCTATCGGCTGACCGGCAACGTGCACGACGCCGAGGACCTCACGCAGGAGGTCTTCGTCCGGGTCTTCAGGTCGTTGTCGAACTACACGCCGGGCACGTTCGAGGGCTGGTTGCACCGCATCACCACGAACCTGTTCCTGGACATGGCGCGGCGCAAGCAGCGCATCAGGTTCGAGGGGTTCGCCGACGACGCCGCGGAGCGGCTGCGCGGCCGCGAGCCCTCCCCGGCGCAGGTGTACGACGACGCCCACATGGAGCCCGACATCCAGGCGGCGCTCGACGCGCTCGCGCCCGAGTTCCGCGCGGCCGTCGTGCTGTGCGACATCGAGGGCCTGTCGTACGAGGAGATCGCCGCGACGCTCGGCGTGAAGCTCGGCACGGTCCGCAGCCGGATCCACCGCGGGCGCGCGCAGCTGCGCGACGCGCTGGAGCACCGCGCGCCGCGGAACGACCAACTCCCCCCGAGCGTTACTCACGGGGAGGAGTTCGCATGAGAAACCACAGTCATGACGAATGTCACGACGAGCCTCTTGGCAAGGAGTGCGCATGAGTCATCTCGGAGAGCGTGTATCCGCACTGGTCGACGGTGAGCTCAATCACCATGAGCGCGACCGTGCCCTGTCGCACCTGACCTTCTGCGCCCCGTGCCGGGCCGAGGTCGACGCCGTGCGGGCGCTGAAGAGCCGGCTGCGGTCCCTCGACGGGCCCGCGATGCCGACCGACCTGACGATGTCCCTGCTGCGGATGGCCGAGCCGGGTGGGCCGCTGCCCCCGCGCGAGCGCCCCTTTCCGCCCCCGCGCACCTTCGCGGGGGCGCCCATCCCGAGCATGCACAGCGTCGCTCCCCCCGACAACCGGCCCCGTGGCCGCGCCGGGGGCCGTCCCCGCCGCGCCCGGCGAGCCGGGTACGTCGCGGTGGGCGTCGCCTCGGCGGCCGTGGCGATCGGGACGCTGTTCGTGGTAGGCGGCACCGACCCCAACCCGCGCGTGGTGCCGCCGGTCGACATGTTCGCCAACCAGCACAGGAACACCGCGCCCTACGGCGGGTCGGCGACGCCGACCTACTCGCCCACTCCGTGATCCGGCTGCCCGTCACCCTGCTCCTGGCGGCCTTGATGCTGCTGGGGCTGGTGACGGGTGGTCCGGCGCACGCCGTCCGCTCCTCCCAGACCGGTCCGCCGGACGACGCGGAGAGCGAGGACACCGGCCTGGCCCTGCTGCGCGACGCCGCGATCGCCGGCCGCACCCGGGGATACTCCGGCACCCGGTACGTGACCGTCTGGGGCGCCTCGGGCTCCGCCTCGGTGGTGCAGGAGGTGCACAACGCCCCCGGGGTGGGGCTGACGGTACGCGCCGAGCCCTCGGGCCTCACGCAGAGCGCCGATCCCGGCACCCTCGCCGGAGGCATGTCCAGCCCGTCCGAGACGATGCTGGAGGTGCTGGCCCGCAACTACCGGGTGGTGGACGCGGGCGAGGGCCGGGCCTGCGGGCGCCCCGCCCGCCTGGTGCACGTGCTGCGCTCCGACGGCACCGTCGCGGCCCGCTACTGGCTCGACCGCGCCGCCGGGCCGGTGCTGCGCCGGGACCTGCTGGACGCGCGGGGCCGGATCGTGCACACCGCCGCCTTCGTCGACCTGACCGTGCGACCGGCCACCCCGGCACGGCGCACGGTGCCCGCGATGCCCGCGGGCGGCCTCGACCTGGCGGAGATCCCCCGCCTGCGGGCCGCCGGCTGGCACTTCCCCACCGCCCTGCCGGGCCGCCTGGAGCTGTTCGCCGCGCACCGCGCCGCCGCCGGTCACGTGTATCTCGGGTACTCCGACGGCCTGTCGGTCGTGTCGGTTTTCATCCAGCCTGGGATGCTTGATGAGGAACGTCTCCGTGATTGGCATGCCGAGCGGCGTAACGGGCATACGATCTGGGTTCGAGACCCGGCGGGGCAGGAGACGATCTGGGCGAGTGGGGGTCATGTCTACACCGTCTTTGCGGACGCGCCGGCCGACATGGCCGACGCAGCCGTCGCGGCGTTGCCGCACGAGCCCGTCCCCGATCTCTGGGCGAGGCTCGGCCGCGGTGCCGCACGCGTGCTCTCCTGGGTCAATCCCTTCGAATGACGCGTGCTTTACACATCTCGTATGCCGCTCGGGGGAAGATTGCCGGGTCGACTCGGTGAGCGGCCGCCTGCGAGGCAAGGAGTGGTGAGTATCCGATGACCGACGAGGCCCGTACCCACGAGGCGCACGATGCTGAGGGGCGTACGCCGTCGGAATTCGCCGACGGCGGACACGGCGTCGAGCAGTCCCGCCGCGCCGGCCCCTCCGGCCCCGAGTTCTCCCGCCCGGAGTTCCTGCCCGCCGGGGAGACCGCCCCCGCCGGCACGGAGCGTCCCCGCGACGACGTCTGGAACCGGTCCGACGACCCCTACGGCCACGGCACGTGGGACCGTGAGCGGCACGGGCAGCCCGAGCTGCTCCGCCACGACGCCTCCACGGCACCGGGCGAGGGTGACCCCGCCTCCTCCGACCCCGGCCGGCGGCCCGTCCAGGGGTTCGGCCAGGGGCCCGGCCCCGCCCACGGCTCCTCACCGGCCGGGGAGGGCTGGGGCGACCCCTCCGGCAGGACGCGGCAGGAGACGGCGGTCTTCGGCCCGCCGATCGGCCCGCCCCCGCCCGCCCAGGCCGCGGGCATGGGTCCCGGCTGGGCGCCGCCCCCCGGAGGTCCCGGCCTGCCCGCGGGCTTCGGCGGCACGGCGCCCGCGGCGGCCCGGCGCGGACCCCGTACCCCCACGCTGGTCATCCTCGCCGTGGTGATCGCGTTGCTGGCCTCGCTGCTGGGCAGCGTCGGCACCTACCTGCTCACCCGGCCGACGGACTCGGGCCGCGACCCCTCCTTCAGCCTGGACAAGGCCCCCTCGGGCTCCAACGTCCGCCCTCCCGACTCGGTCGCGGGCGTGGCGTCGAAGGTCCTGCCCAGCGTGGTCTCGCTGGCCGTCGAGGGCGGGGCGAGCTCCAGCACCGGCTCGGGCTTCCTGATCAAGGGCGGGTACGTGGTGACCAACAACCACGTGGTCGCCGCGGCGGCCCCGAACGGCCAGATCCAGATCCAGTTCAACAACCGCAGGTCCACCTCCGCCGTCATCGTCGGCCGTGACCCCGAGTCCGACCTGGCCGTGGTCAAGCCGAACGAGACCTTCGGCGCGCCGGAGATCACCCTCGGCAACTCCGACAACGTGGTCGTGGGCGACCCGGTCATCGCCATCGGCTCCCCGCTGGGCCTGACCGGCACGGTCACCTCCGGCATCGTCAGCTCGCTCAACCGTCCCGTCCAGGCGGGCGAGGAGAACAGCTCCGACACCACCTGGCTCAGCGCCGTCCAGACCGACGCGGCCATCAACCCCGGCAACTCGGGCGGGCCGCTGGTCAACACCAACGGCGAGGTCATCGGCGTCAACTCGGCGATCGCCACGCTGGGCAGGTCGGTCGGGGGCCAGAGCGGCAGCATCGGCCTGGGATTCGCCATCCCGGTGAACCACGCCCGCCGGGTCGCCCAGGAGCTGATCACCACCGGCAAGGCCAGGAAGTCGCGGATCGGCGTCGCCATCGACCCGAGCTACCAGGGCGTCGGGGTGCGGATCGCCACCGAGGTCACGCGGGGCACCCAGCCGATCGAGCCGAACGGCCCGGCCGCCCAGGCCGGTCTCAAGCCCGGCGACGTCATCCTGGAGGTCGAGGGCGTCGTCCTGCAGGACGGCAACGAGCTGATCGCGATGATCCGCAACAGGGCGCCCGGCGAGAAGCTGACGGTCAAGTACCAGCGGGGCGGTCAGGAGAAGACCGCGACCGTGACCGTCGGCGCGGCGCCGGACCAGCCGACGCCCGAGCCCTCCTGAGCCCTCGTCGCCCCCCGGCCGCGGGCGCGTGCCCCTGGCCGGGGTATTAGTGTGGGACCTCTCCGGCGTGCCGCCGGAGAGGTGCTCATGGCATCGTCCCGGTAGGAGATCACCGTGTTCGGACTCGGCTGGCCTGAGATCGTTGCGCTGGTGGTCATCGCGCTTCTCGTCTTCGGGCCGGAGAAACTGCCCCAGGCCGCCTCACAGGCGGCCAGGACGCTGCGCAACCTGCGCCGGATGGCGAACAACGCCAGGGACGACCTGCGGACCGGCCTGGGGCCGGAGTTCGCCGACTTCGACCCGGCCGACCTCAATCCCAAGAACTTCGTCCGCAAGCACCTGACCGCGGACCTGGAGGACGACTGGAAGAGCACGACGGCGACGGCCACGGCCGAACCCGCCACGTCCTACCCGGCCGGTGAGCTGGGCTACGGGGAGATCCCCCCGTACGACTCCGAGGCCACCTAGACCGGCCGGGCCACCCAGGCTCCCGGGCCACCCGGGCCTTCGGGTCGCCGAGGCCGGTGGCCCCGGTGCGCGGCCGGGCCGCTGGACCACCGGGGCGGGACGCCGTTCCGCCGACCGCGGGGCGGTCAGCCGCGCCGGGTCGGCGAGATGCCGAGCTGCATGCCCCTGAGGCTTCCCGACTTCTTGCCGAGGGCGGCGGCGATGCGGCCCAGCTCGGCCGCGGCCGGGGCGTCCGGGTCGGTCAGCACCAGCGGCTTGCCCTCGTCGCCGCCCTCGCGCAGGCGCATGTCGATCGGCACCTGGCCGAGCAGCGGGACGCGGGCGCCGAGGGTACGGGTGAGCGCGTCGGCCACGGTCTGGCCGCCGCCCTCGCCGAAGACCGAGATCCGCTCGTCGCAGTGCGGGCAGGGCAGCCACGACATGTTCTCGATGACGCCGGCGATCTGCTGGTGGGTCTGGACGGCGATGGACCCGGCCCGCTCGGCGACCTCGGCGGCGGCCTGCTGCGGGGTGGTCACCACCAGGAGCTCCGCGGACGGCATCCGCTGCGCGACGGAGATGGCGATGTCGCCGGTGCCCGGGGGCAGGTCCATCAGCAGCACGTCGAGGTCGCCCCAGTAGACGTCCGCGAGGAACTGGTGCAGGGCGCGGTCGAGCATCGGGCCGCGCCAGACGACCGGGGTGTTGCCCTCGGGCTTGAACATCCCGACCGAGATGACCTTGATGTCATGCGCCACCGGCGGCATGATCATGTCCTCGACCTTGGTGGGCCGCTCGGAGACCCCGAGCATGCGGGGGATGCTGTGGCCGTAGATGTCGGCGTCGACCACGCCGACCTTGAGGCCGCTCGCGGCCATCGCCGCGGCCAGGTTGACGGTGACCGAGGACTTGCCGACGCCGCCCTTGCCCGAGGCGACCGCGAAGACGCGGGTCAGCGAGCCGGGCTGGGCGAAGGGGATCTCCTTCTCGGGTCCCTTGCCGCCGCGCAGCTTGGTCTGCAGCGTCTTGCGCTGCTCGGGGCTCATGACGTCCATCTCGACCGAGACGCCGGTCACTCCGCCGACCTTGGAGACGGCGCCGGTGACGTCCCGGGTGATGGTGTCCTTCATGGGACAGCCCGACACGGTCAGGAAGATCGCGACACGTACCGCTCCCTCGGGGGAGATGTCGACGCTCTTGACCATGTCGAGTTCGGTGATCGGCCGACGGATCTCAGGATCGTTGACGGTCGCCAGGGCGGCCATCACCAGTTCCGGGGTAGGTGCCATCGAAGTGTCGGCAATACACCGCCACCTTGAGGCGACGGGGATGCCGTCCCTCCTTGTCTGTTATCGAAGAGGCGTGCGGCGGGCGGGACCGCCCGACGCGGTGCCGTCATGGCGTGCGAGAGGCTGATCCGGTCGGAAAAGGCCGACGTTGTGGATCCATGGTAAGAACCCGGGAACGGCGGAGGTAATTCCGGTTCCGACGATGGTCTCCGGATCCGGACAATTCACGTGTAGATGCGCGTGCAACGTTCTAAGGTTACTCCGTGACCCTGACGGCGGGCGAGCCCGGAGAGAGTGTCGGCTCACAGGGGCTTGCGGTCTGGCGCATGCTCCAGCAGGCCCAGGTCCGCATCACCCGCGGCCTGGAGGCCGACCTGCTCGTCGGGCACGACCTGGCCCTGGCCTCCTACGACGTGCTCCTGCGGCTCTCCGGGCGTCCGAGCGGCGGCTGAGGATGAACGACCTGGCCGAGCGGGTGCTGCTCTCGCGCAGCGGCCTGACCCGTCTCGTCGACCGTCTCCAGCGTGACGGGCTGGTCGAGCGCGAGGCCTGCGCCAGCGACGCGCAAGGACTGTTCGCGGTCCTCACCGACGCGGGCGAGGCCCGGCTGGCCGAGGCCGGTCCCACCTACCTGCGCGGGGTCCGCGCCCAGTTCCTCGACCTGCTCGACCCCGGTGAGCTGCGACAGTGCGAGGCCGTGCTGGCCAAGCTCCTCTCCGCCGCCCGCGCCCCGGAGGCCGGCCCCGTCGAGGGCGGCCTTACCCCGCAGCCCGGCCCGTGTCGTCCCCGGATCCGGCCCCGGTGCGGATCCACGCCCTGGGGGCCCCGCGTACCCCCGGATGTTCTTTTCCGGTATTCACCGGCCCTCCGCCCTGTGACGTCCGGCGGTCAAAGAAGGCGGGGGCAGTGTCACATGCCAGACCCAGGGTGATGTCAAAGGTATAAAGAGATCTTCCGAATATATGGACATTCATGGAGATTGCGGGTGTTTCCCCAATTTCCTGGAGGCTCCGCTTGCGGAAGTCACGAGCAGCCCTCATCGCCTTCGCCGTGCTGGCGGCGGGCGTCACCCCCCCGGCCCACGCGGCCGCACGGTCCTCGATCACCGTCGAACAGGGGAGGACCCAGCCGGTCTTCTCCTACGCCGACGCCGTCCGCGAGCACGTCTACGTCGAGTCGAGCCTCGACAGCGACGCCGACGGCCGTCTCGACCGGGTCCGCGTCGACATCATCAGGCCGCGGGAGTCCGGCCCCGGCCTCCGGGTCCCGGTGATCATCGACGAGAGCCCGTACTACGACAACTCGGGCCGGGGCAACGAGTCCGAGCGGAAGGTCTACGACGACGCGGGGAACGTGACGAAGTTCCCGCTGTACTACGACAACTACTTCGTGCCGCGCGGCTACGCGGTCCTGCACGTCGACATGATCGGCACCACCCGGTCCGACGGCTGCCCCGACGTCGGGGGACGGGCCGACGTGATGGGCGGCAAGGCCGTCATCGACTGGCTGAACGGCCGCGCCACCGCCTACCGCGCCGACGGCACGCCCGCGGCCGCGGACTGGACCACCGGCAAGGCCGGGATGATCGGCAAGTCCTACGACGGCACGCTGGCCAACGCGGTGGCCGCGACCGGCGTGCAGGGGCTGGAGACGATCGTGCCGATCTCGGCGATCAGCTCCTGGTACCGGTACCAGCGCTCCAACGGGGTGGTCTACAACTACGACTACATGTCGTGGCTGGGGAACTACGTGGACACCGACCCTCCGGCCAAGTGCGCCGCCACCTGGTCGCGGCTGGACGCCGAGGACGGTGACGACACCGGGAACCACAACCCCTTCTGGGCCGAGCGCGACTACATCGCCGGTTCGATGGCCGACGTCTCCAAGGTGCGCGCCAGCGTCTTCGCGGTGCACACGGTCAACGACCTCAACGTCAAGCCCGACAACTTCTCCAAGTGGTGGAAGGCCCTGGGCGACCGGAACGTCCCCCGCAAGATCTGGGTCGGGCAGTACCAGCACGTGGACCCCTTCGACTTCGAGGGACGCCGTGACGCCTGGGTCGACACGCTGCACCGCTGGTTCGACCGCTGGCTGCACGGCGTGGACAACGGCATCATGCGCGAGCCCCGCGCCGACGTGCAGACCAGCCTCGACCGCTGGATCACCCAGCGCGACTGGCCCGCGCCGCTCTCGGTGAAGATCCCCTTCCGCCCGGCCGCGAACGGCTCCTTCGGCCTGGTCCCGGCCCGGAAGGGCCAGACCGCCGCCTTCGCCGACCTGCGCCTGTCCGAGGACGAGATGGTGGCCGACGTCGGCACGGCCAAGCCGGGCAGGGTGGCCTTCACCACCGGCGCGCTCCCGCTGGACCTGCGCATGTCCGGCACCCCCGTGGTGGACCTGCGCGTCGCCCTGGACGCGCCCACCGCGAACCTGACCGCGCTGCTCGTCGACTTCGGCGAGGACAGCCGCATCGACTGGAGGCGCGGCCAGGGCATCAGCACGGTCACCGAGGAGAGCTGCCACGGCGAGAGCACCGCCGCCGACGACGCCTGCTACCGCAAGGTCGTCACCAACCGGGCCACCCGGCCGCTGGAGATCGTCGCCCGCGGCTGGATCGACGCGCAGAACCGCGGCTCGCTCAGCGACCCCTCGCCGATGACCCCGGGCGCCTACGCCAGGATCGCCTGGGAGACCCTGCCGCAGGAGTACGTCTTCAGGAAGGGACACCGGCTCGCCCTGGTGATCGCCGGAACCGACGCCACCTACAGCGACGAGGCCGCCACCGGCGCGAACGTCACGGTGGACCTGGCCGCCAGCAAGGTGCTGGTCCCGCTGACGCTCAGCACCCTGAGCGCCCGCGACGTGCCCTCCGACGCCGCCCGCTGGCGCGGCCCGGCACTGGTCGACCTGCCGGAGCCGGAGAACCTCTTCTACTGATCGATCCCTGCCGACCGATGACCGCCCGGGGCCCACAGGGGTCCCGGGCGGTACGGGTCGAGGCCGGAGGGCCCGCGGCCCGGCTCACCTCTCCGCGGGCGCCTGCGGCTCCTGGAGGTCCTCCTGAAGGTCCTCCTGGAGCCGTTGCAGCTCCGAGCGGATGTAGTCGCGGGTGGCCACCTCGCCGAGCGCCATCCGCAGGGCGGCGATCTCCCGGGTGAGGTACTCCAGGTCGGCCTGGTTGCGCTCGGCGGCCCTGCGGTCGTGCTCGTTCTGGACCCGGTCCCGGTCGTCCTGCCGGTTCTGGGCGAGCAGGATCAGCGGCGCCGCGTACGAGGCCTGCAGCGACAGGATCAGCGTCAGGAAGATGAACGGGTAGGGGTCGAACCGCACCGAGGCCGGGGCGAAGACATTCCACAGCACCCACAGGGCGACGAACCCCGTCATGTACACCAGGAACCTGGCGGTGCCCAGGAACCGGGCGATCTTCTCCGACAGCCGCCCGAACGCCTCGGGGTCGTAGTGGGGGCGCAGCCGCAGGCCGGGCTGCCTGGGCTGGTCGAGGCGGTCAGGCATTCTCGTCCCTCTCCGGCCGGTCGTCCCGCTCGCGCCAGTCGGCCGGCAGCAGGTGATCGAGCACGTCGTCCACGGTGACGGCGCCGACCAGGCGGCCGGCCTCGTTCACCACGGGTACCGCCACCAGGTTGTAGGTGGCCAGGTAGAAGGTGACCTGGTTCAGGGTGTAGGAGGGCCTGATCGGGTCCAGGGAGGTGTCCAGGATGCTGCCGAGCAGCGTGGACGGGGGCTCGCGCAGCAGCCGCTGGAAGTGCGCCAGGCCGAGGAAGCGGCCGGTGGGCGTCTCGACCGGCGGCCGGGCCACGTAGATCTGCGCGGCCACCGCCGGGGTGAGGTCGGTCTGGCGGATGTGGGCCAGCGCCTCGGCGACCGTCGCGTTCGGCGGCAGCACCACCGGCTCGCTCGTCATGATCCCGCCCGCGGTGTTCTCCGGGTAGACCAGCAGCCGCCTGACCGGCGCGGCCTCCTCGGGCTCCATCAGCGCCATCAGCGCCTCGGCCTGCTCGATCGGGAGGTCCTGCAGCAGGTCGGCCGCGTCGTCGGGGTCCATCTCCTCCAGCACGTGCGCCGCCCGCTCCGGGGCGAGCCTGCTCAGGATGCCGATCTGGTCGCGTTCGGGGAGCTCCTCCAGCACGTCGGCGAGCCGTACGTCGTCCAGGGCCGCGGCCACCTCGGTGCGGCGCTTGTCGGGCAGCTCGTGCAGGGCCCCGGCCAGGTCGGCGGCGCGCATCGACTCGAACGCGACCAGCAGGTTGGCCGCGCCCTGGTCCTGCTGGACCGCGCCGAAGCCGCGGACCTCGGCCCAGTCGACGATCCTGGTCTCGCCGCGCCGGCGCAGCCCGATGCCGGGCGGGCTGCCCAGCACCGCCACCTTGGTGATCAGCCACTCGGCGCGCCGGGTCTCCTCCATGGCCAGGTCCAGGACCGTCGCCCGGCTGCCGTCCACCTCGACCCTCAGGTCGAGCAGCTCGGCGATGGCCAGGGTCTCGGTCGCCCGCTGCTCGAACCTGCGCATGTTGAGCGTGCCGCTGAAGACGACCGCCCCGGCCTTGGCCGAACGCACCCGGGTGATCGGCAGGAAGACCCGCCGCCGGGGCTGTACCTCGACGACCAGGCCGTGCACGTGCGGTGGCGTGCTGCCGGCGATGGCCACCACCACGTCACGCACCCGGCCGATCTGGTCCCCGGCGGGGTCGAAGACCGGGGTGCCGGCGAGCCGCGCGATGAAGATCCTCACATCCGAAGCGTAGGCGGCCCCCGGAGAGAGCTCGTGGTCGGCACGCTCCCGGCGGGTTCACCGAATCCGGGTTGCCAGCCCGCTCACCAGCATGACAGCATCAAAACGGCTCGACGGTAATTACAGAAAACGGTGGCCCATGAGACGTGCCGGAGTGCTGATCGCGCTCTCCTCCTCGCTGTGCTTCGCCTTCTCCGGCCCCATGGCCAAGTACCTGGGCGCGGCCGGGCTGGTCCCGCTGGAGGCGGCGTGGATCCGGATGGCGGGCGCCGGCCTGCTGCTCGCAGGCATCCTCGCCGTCGCCCGGCCCGCGGCCCTGCGCATCCCGCGCTCGCGGCTGCCGTTCTTCGCGGCGTACGCGGTGATCGCGGTCGCCGGGGTGCAGGCGCTCTTCTTCGCGGCGATCACCCGTCTCCCGGTCGGCGTCACCCTGCTGATCGAGTTCACCTCCCCGGTGCTGGTGGTCCTGTGGGTGCGGTTCGTCCGCAGGGCCCGCCCGCCGCGGACGGCCTACGTCGGCGCGGTCGTCGCCGTGCTCGGTCTCGGCGTGGTGGTGGAGATCTGGTCCGGTCTCACCCTCGACCCGCTCGGCCTGCTCCTCGCGGTGAGCGCGGCGGCCTGCTGCACCGGGTACTTCCTGCTCAGCGAGAGCTCCGGCGCCGACATCGACCCGCTCGGCCTGGTCGCCTGGGGCCTGCTGGGCGCCGCCGTGGTGCTCACGCCGATCTCCCGGCCGTGGGACATCCCCTGGGGGGTGCTCGGCGGTACGGCCACCCCGGTCCCGGGTCACACCCTTCCCGCGGTCGTGGCGCTGGTCTGCCTGATCGTGGTCGCCACGGTGATCGCCTACATCCTCGGCGTCCTGGCGGTGCGCCGCCTGTCGGCCGCGATCGGCTCCACGGTCGCCTCACTGGAGGTCATCGCCGGGGCCGTGGCCGCCTGGATCCTGCTCGGTGAGGCGCTCGGCCCCTTCCAGATGGCGGGCGGCGCGATCGTGCTGGTCGGCGCCTACCTGGCGCAGCGGGCCACCGCGGCTCCCGTACCGGCACCGGACGCGGCCGTCGTGCCCCGGGGCCTCCCGGTGCCAGACACGGCTCCCGAGCCCCGGGCTCCGCGCCCCCGGTACTCGTCCCCGACCCCGTAGGGCGCCCCCGCGCCACGCGGTGGTCAGGAGACCGGCCCGGCGTCGGGGGACCGGCTCGCATGGCTCCGGTGGCGTCAGGGGACCGGCTCGCGGGGCACCGCCGGTCAGGAGGGGACCGGTTCGCGCGGCACCAGGCGGATCACCCGGGAACCGGCGGCCCAGCGCTCCACCAGCCGCCCGGCGTCGGGGGCGTTGAGCCGCTCCTTGGCCAGCGCGGCCACCGCACCGGGTGCCTCGGCCTGGTCGACCACCTCCACCAGGGCGTCGAAGGCCACCAGGCGCCCGCCGTTGTCCTTGCTGCGCAGCGTCACCCGGACCTCGCCGGCCTCGGCCAGCCCCGGCAGCGACTGCTCGCCCCCGCCGGTGACCAGGTAGATCGCGTCGTCGTGCCAGGTGTGCCAGGCCAGCCGGGGCCGGTCCAGCGACAGCCACAGAACGCTCGACTTCTTCGCGCCCTCCTCGATCACGCCCATGAGACGAATGTACGGCCTGTGCCGCCCATGGCGAGGGCACAGGCCGTACGCGCCGCGAGGTCAGTGCCGCGCGAGCCTCCAGGCCGCGGGGAGCAGCCCGGCCGCGACGGCGATCTTCAGGGCGTCACCGAGCAGGAAGGGCAGCACTCCCAGGGCCAGGCCCTTGACGAGGTCCACCTGGGCGACCGCGATCAGGACCGGCAGGCCGAAGGCGTAGATGACGAGGTTGCCCAGGACCATCGTGCCGACCGTACGCGCGACGGTGCGGTCCCCGCCGCGCTCGGCGAGCCTGCCGACCACGGCCGCGGCGGCGATGAAGCCGATCACGTACCCGAAGGACGCCCCGCCGAAGCCGGAGGCGCCGTCGGCGAACCACGGCACGCCCGCGACGCCGGCCATCAGGTAGAGCAGCATGCTCAGCACGGCGCGGTTCATGCCCAGGGCGGCGCCGACGAGAACGACCGCGAAGGTCTGGCCACTGACCGGAACGGGCGAACCGGGCAGCGGAAAGCTGAGCTGCGCGGCCAGGCCCGTCAGGGCCGCGCCTCCCACCACCAGTGCGGCGTCGCGGACGCGGGAGCCCGGGATGAGATCGGACAGGACGGCGGGCCTGGCCATCGAAGAAGCGTTTGCCATCGTGCGTGTCTCCCTTAGCCGATTCTTGATGCCATTCTCCTGACACCTCCGGTAAGGGTCCTACGAGACCCCCACCAAGAACAGACCGGGGTCTTTGTACGAACGCCATAGCTCCACCCGGGACGCGCCCCACGACGACCACCTCTCGGGGACCCCCTCATGAAGACCACGCCATGAAACAGCCGCCATAAGCTCTACTCATGCGTTCCCGACGTTCCTGTCTCGCGGTCCCCGGTAGTAACCCCCGCTTCCTGGAGAAGGCCCAGGGCCTTCCCGCCGACGAGGTCTTCCTCGACCTGGAGGACTCGGTCGCGCCGTCGGCCAAGGAGGGGGCGCGCAAGAACGTCGTGGCGGCCCTGCGGGAGGGCGACTGGTCGGGCAGGACGAGGGTGGTCCGGGTCAACGACCTGGGCACCCGGTGGACCTACCGCGACGTCATCGAGGTCGTGGAGGGCGCGGGGGAGTTCGTCGACTGCCTGATGCTGCCCAAGGTGCAGGACGCCGCCCAGGTGATGTGGCTGGACACGCTGCTCACCCAGATCGAGAAGGCCAACGGCCTGCCGGTGGGCCGGATCGGCATCGAGGCCCAGATCGAGAACGCCAGGGGCCTGGTCAACGTGGACGCCATCGGCGGCGCGTCCCCGCGCCTGGAGACGCTGGTCTTCGGCCCGGCCGACTTCATGGCCTCGATCAACATGCGGACCCTGGTGGTCGGCGAGCAGCCGCCCGGCTACACCGAGGGCGACGCCTACCACTACGTCCTGATGCGCATCCTGATGGCCGCCCGCATGCACGACCTCCAGGCCATCGACGGACCCTACCTGGCGATCAAGGACCTGGACGGCTTCCGCCGGGTGGCCGGCCGGGCCGCCGCGCTCGGCTTCGACGGCAAGTGGGTGCTCCACCCCTCCCAGATCGAGGCCGCGAACGAGGTGTTCTCACCCACGCAGCAGGACTACGACCACGCCGAGCTGATCCTCGACGCGTACGAGTACCACACGACGGTCGAGATGCGCGGCGCGGTCATGCTCGGCGACGAGATGATCGACGAGGCGTCCCGGAAGATGGCGCTGGTGGTGGCCGCGAAGGGCAGGGCCGCCGGTCTGGAGCGGACCACCGCCTTCACGCCGCCTACAGCTTGACCCCGATGGTGGTGAAGAACCAGAACGAGGAGGTCAGCCAGAGCCCGGTCAGGGCGACGAAGGTCAGCCCGCCCAGCACCGGGAGGGTCCAGCCGGGCAGCCCCCGCTTGGGCAGGGAGAGCATCTTCGCGGTGAAGATGCCGTAGAAGAAGCAGCCGAGCAGCGAGTGGATCATCACCCGCGGCACGTCGAACTGGCTGCCCAGCGCGTACAGGCAGTGCACCGCCACCGGGATCGTCAGCACGAACGCCAGCCGTCCCGACCAGCGGTGCAGGGTCCCGATCCACGGTACGTCCAGTTTGATCCGGCCCCACATGACCAGGGCCGAGAACAGCTGGACCAGCGCGAGCAGGAACGCGCCGGTGGTGAGCCAGGACTTCATGGCCAGCGCACCGGAGAAGCCCGCCACGCCGATCGCGTACCCGGTGGGCGCGTGGAGGCGTCCGTAGACGCCCAGGCCGACCGCGACCAGCCCGCCCACGACGAGCGGGACCAGGAGCGGGGTGAGGTTCTGACGCTGCGGGACCGGTGTGATCTGTGTGTCACTCATCAGAAGCCCTCGATGAACTCGTCGACGTCCTGGGGGTCGACCTCGACACCGTCGACGACGGCGTTCTGGCCCGGCTCGGGGATCGCCACGTCGGCGACCTCGTCGTTCACCACGGTCAGGCCGACGCGGGTGCCGTCGTCCAGGTAGATCCATCCGGCGCGGACGTTCGCGCCGCGGACGACCGCGGTGGCCCGGTAGAGGCCGGAGGGCTTCTTCACGACCGGGGCGTTGAAGGTCCACTTCTTGCCGTTGAACGCAAGGGTTCCGGCGGCCTTGCCGCCGCCGAGCTTCGCGGTGATCGAGGCGTCGTTCCGGCCGGACAGGGTGACCTTGCCGTCGGCGGCCTTGCCCTTGAGCCAGGCCTCGATCCTGCCGTCGCAGAAGTACGCGACGGCCTTGCCGTTCCGGATGGAGATGGCGATCAGCCCGCCGTTGCCGGTGACCCGCCCGGCGTAGTCGGCCTTGACGGGGGTGGGCTTGACGGTCTTGGCGGCATCGGGGGTGGCCGTGGGCGTGGCCTCGGAGGTGGCCTCGATCACCGCCGCGGCCGTGTCGCCCTGAGCTGCGGCGTTCTGGGCGGTGGGTGTGGTGGTGGCGCTGATCGTGCCGAGGGCGACGGCCATCGCCGCTCCGGCGGCCAGTGTGTATACGGGCCCCAGCCGTTTCATGTCTGCTCCCTGGGGTGGTGGGTTTCAGGCTCAGGTCTACATGCCGCCGCCCCCGGCAGTCTGTGAACTAATGCGCACAGGGTGGCACGAAGCGAACCCCAGCGTCCGGAAAAGATGGCCGAAATCTTTCGTACGGGTTCTTGGCCGACCGGTGAACCCAAAATTATGCGGACAAACCACCGCAAGTCCGACGCTCACTCGATAAATCTGACTAGAGAGGTCTCGTCATCGCGGCCCGGACGTGTTGCTCTGGACTGTGGGCGACCGGCCTCAGGCGGCGGATCGCGGGAGGTGATCGTTTACGGGGAACGGGGTAGGAGTAGGGTCGCGTTCGATTTGCCGCATCCGTAGGGGTTGCGGCCTACCGGCGCGGAGATGACTGGAACGATCCGGGGTGGTGACCCCGGGCCGAAACGGGCTTCCTACGAGGAGGTGCTGAGCGTGGCCTCGGGCTCCCACGACCCGCGCTCGAGAGAGTGGCCGGAGGGCGACGGCGGCGTCCACGGCGACGGCGCGCACGGCCACGGCGTCCACGACGGCGTCCACGACGATGCGTACGGCGACGACGTCCGCGACCCCGGCGCGCACCGGCACGGCGACCGCGACGACGCCACGAACCAGGCGGGACGGCGGCACCCCCACACCCCGGACCCTCACACCTCCAGCCCTCACGCCCCGGACCACCCCCACACCCCGGACCCCCACGCGCCCGGCTCGTACGACTCCCCGCCCACCCTCCAGCACTCCCCGCCCGGCCCCTCCGGCGAGGACCCGCGAGGGGTGCCGCTGGCCTCCCCGTGGATGCTCCCGCCGTTCTCGGCGCCGACCCCGGACGACGACGAGCCGCCCCGGGCCCGTCCCGAAGGGCTCGGTGGCGAGCGCCGCCGTCCCTACAGCAGGCCCTACGCGCCCGCTCCCGGCCCGGCCGGGCCCTCGGCCTCCGGGACGCCGTCCGAGCCACCCCCCGCCACCCCGCCGACGCCACCGCCCGCGTCCCCGCAGGCACCCCCGCCCGTGTCCCCGACCCCTCTGCCGGCCTCCGGCCCCCCTGGCCCGGCCTCCGGCCCCTCTGACCGGGCCTCCGGCCCTCCTGCCCCGGCCTCCGCCGAGGGTGGGCCCTCCGGTGACCGGCCGCCGGGGCCGGGACGTCACGCCGTGCCCGAGGGCGGCCGCCCGCGCCTGGTGGACCGTCCCGACCTGCTGGTCGCCTCCGGCCCTGCGTCCGAGCGCAGGGGCAGGAGACGGGCGGAGCGGCCCGACCTCCTGGTGGCCTCCGGCCCTCCCCGTGAGCGGGCCGGGAAGGAAGACGCGGCCCGGGAGCGGGCCGGGAAGGAAGGCGCGGCCCCGCCGCCCGTCCCGCCCCGGGAGGGGATCAGGGGGGGACCGAGCATCCCGGCGACCCCCGAACCCGCACCGGAGCCGGAGCGGCCCGCCGCGGCCGTACCGGAACCGCCGCCCGCCCCCGAGCGGCCCGCCGCGTCCGTACCCGAGCCGGAACGGCACGCCGGACCGGAACGGCACGCCGAGCCCGAACGGCACGCCGAGCCTGAACGGCACGCCGAGCCGGTCGAGGACGACTTCGAGCCGGTACGCCGGGTGGGCCGCCCGCCGGGAGGAAGGCCCGCCAGGCCCGACCTGCTCGTCGCGCAGGGCCCGCCGGGCAGGCGCGGCCCCAACGGCGGACGGCACCACCGGCCGGCCGCCGCGCCCTCGGCCGTCCGGCGCTCCAGCCCGACCAGGCGCAGGCGCGGCCGGGGCCTGGTGCTCCCGTTCCTGATGGTCGTGGTCCTCGCGGTCACCGTCGGCGGCGGCCTGGTCTACTGGGGCTGGGTGAACAGCCCGTTCGCCACCGGGCTCCAGCTCGTCGGCGACGAGGTCGGGACGGGCGACGACGACTTCGTGCCGCAGGCCGGTGTCGGCGGCAACGGCTCCAACCAGGTGCTCAACGCGGTGAGCGCGGTGGGATCGGTCATGGTCGCGGTCGGCAGCGACACCACCAGCCCGGTTCCCCGGCCGCTGTTCCTGGTCTCCTCCGACTCCGGCGCGACCTGGCGGCTCGGCAAGGTCACCGGCCCGGCGGGGCAGGAGACCGGGCCGACCACGGTGGGCCGGGTGGCGGGCGGCGACGGCCGCTGGCTGGCCGCGGGCAACGACCCCCTCGGCTCCGGGCACGGCCTGTGGACCAGCACCGACGGCGAGGAGTGGACCCTCGTCGACCCGGCCGGGCTGGCGGACGCCTTCTCACGCGGCGACAAGATCATGGACCTGGCCAGGACCCGGTCCGGTTTCGTCGCGGTCGGCGCGACGGTGCTGCAGGACGGCGGTACCGGCGCCGTCGCCTGGGTCTCCCCGGACGGGCGGACCTGGGACCGGGTGGAGACCCGGGAGATCGGCACGCCGGACAAGGTCCGGGGCATCAAGGCGGTCGTCGCCGCCGGGGACACCGTCGTCGCGCTGGCCGATCCCGCGCAGGGACAGTCCACCTCGGTCGTCCTGCGCTCGACCGACGGGGGCAGGACGTGGCAGCGGACCGGTGCCGCCCTCGACGGCGTCGTCCCCGAGCCGGGCGCGCTGGCCGTGGCCGGGAACGGGTTCGTGCTCGTCCCGACCCAGCAGCGCGACGACAAGGGCGAGGTGCGCGTCCACTGCTCGCCCGAGGGCGCCGACTGGAAGGCCTGCGGGACCATCACCGGCCTGGGACCCGACGGCTCGGGCGTCAAGCGCCTGGCCTCCTCCTCGGCCGGGGTGGCCGCGGTCGTCGAGTCGGGTTTCGAGCGCTACACCGTCCACACCAGCATCGACGGCCGTGACTGGCGCAGGGCCACCGACCTCGGCACGGTGCCGGGCTCGCTGCGGGCCCTGGCCCTGTCCGACGCCGGCACGCTCGTCGTCGGAGGCGACGAGCGCGCCGCCGACGTGGACAACCGGGTGGTCCTGATCACCGCGCCCAAGGGCGGCGAGCCGCGGCCGGTCACCCTGGACGGGATCGAGGGCCTGACCAGGGCCGCCAGGGAGACGGCCAGGGTCGCCGCCGGGGACGGCCGGTTCGTCGCGGTCGGCTCCGTCTCCGGCGACGCCGGCATCTGGAGCATGGGGACCGGCCGCCAGAACTGGACGTCGGGCGGCCCGGCACGGCTGCTGGGCGGCCCGTGGCGGCAGGCGCTCGCCGACGTCGCGCACGGCGAGCGGGGATGGCTGGCCGTGGGCGGCACGATGACCGACGCCTCCTCCACCGAGCCGCTGCTGGTCACCTCGACGGACGGCGAGAGCTGGCGCAGGGTGCCGCTGCTGGGCCCGCTGGCGCCCGCGGCCGACCACGACTTCCTCGCCCCGCACGCGGTGGCGGCGGGCGCGTCCGGCTACGTCATGGCGGGCGAGGACCGTGGCCCGGCCGCGACCGTGCCCGTGCTGTGGTTCACCCCCGACCTCAAGCGCTACACCCGCGCGGCCAGGCTCCCCGCGGGCGGCACGGGGGTGCGGCTCCACGACGTCTCCGCGACCTCGTCCGGGTACGTGGCCGTCGGCGGCACCGGCACGGCCGAGCGCGAGACCGGGGTGGTCTGGGTCTCGGCCGACGGGGTCACCTGGAACGCGCGCAAGCCGGTCCTGCCCCCGGGGGCGACCTCCGCGGGACTGCGGCACGTGGTCCTGTTCGGCGGGTACGTCGTCGTCGGCGGCACCGCCCGTACCGAGGACGGCGTCCGGGCCTTCGGCGCCGTCTCCACCGACAACGGGATGAGCTGGGAGTTCTCCTGGCTCCCCGCCGACCGGGCGTCGGCGGTCCACGACCTCGCCGCGACACCGGAGGGTGTGATCGCGGTCGGCTGGCAGGGGGTCCCCGGCTCCGGTGACAGCGTGGCCTGGATCTCCGAGGACGGGCTGACCTGGAAGCGGCACACCCCGGGCCGGGGCGGGCCGGACGGCCTGGACGGCGATGGGGCCCAGTGGCTCGGCGCGGTGGCGGTCTCCGCAGGGCAGGTGCTGGCCCTGGGGCGTTCCACGACCTACAGCGCCGACCACCTCATCCTGTGGCGCTCCACGCTCACCTCGGCCCGATGACGCCCCACCCGGTCAGCGCGTCCAGCAGGCCGGGGACGAGGGGGAGCGAGCCGAACTCGGCCGGGGCGACCCACCGGGCGTCCACGGCGTCGTCCCCGGGGGTGAGCGCGCCGCCGGTGACCTCGGCCAGGTAGTCACGGATCTCGTACACGGCCCCGTCGACGCCGGGACGGTCGACGGTCCCGGCGAGGGGGCCGGGCGCGACGGTCAGGCCGGTCTCCTCCAGGACCTCCCTGGCCACCGCCTCGGGATCGGACTCCCCGGGCTCGACCCGGCCACCGGGGATCGACCACAGCCCCTCGCCGGGGGGACGGCCGCGACGGACCAGGAGCATTCGTCCGGAGGCGTCGACGACGATCGCCCCGACACAATTTACGCGCACCTGAACAACATTACAGTGTGATAACGGACAGACCTCTTGACGACGGGCGCCGGAAGAAGCAGCGTGGGTAGGCGTGAAAGCCGCCCCTACGTGCCCACGGTGTTTCGGTCCGCTCCGCCCGCCGGGTGCCTGGTCGAGTGCATGGAGCTGCGGTCCGCACGGCGACGTCCTCCCGCTCCGGCCGCCCAGATCCCCCTCCGCGGCCTCGGTGGAGGCCGTCACCCGCCTGTCCCAGGTCCCCGTCTGGGTCCCCTGGCCGCTGCCCGCGGGCTGGCTGGTCACGGGGTTCGCCGACGTGGGCGACGAGCGCGACGGCGCGCGGGCGACCGTGACCGCGCTCTCCGGCCCCTCGCTGACCCACGGGCCCGCCGACCTGCTGATCGTCGCCGAGGAGCCCGGTGTGGGGCTGGGCGCGGCCCTCGCCGGGCTGGAGGGCACCGATCCGGGGACCGGGTTCGACAAGGGCCCGCCGCACGCCAAGGTCGACGTCAGAGGACACCCGACCGCCCTGTGGTGCGTCACCGCGGCCCCCGACCGGGCCGTCTACGCCGGGGAGGCCCTGGGGAACTGGCTCTGGGCGATCGTGTGGCCGGTCGAGGCGGGCCATCTGATCACCCTGGCCGAGCTGTCCCTGCGCGACCTGCGCGAGCGCGACCAGGCCCTCGACCTCCCCTTCGGGGCGTTCTCCCCGCGCCTGGCGGCCCTCGGCACCCCGGAAGGCTAGCGGAACGGTTCCTCCCGACGGCCAAGGCCGGTGTCACCGGCTCCCGGACGGCCGGGGCCGGTCGCGGGCTTCCCGGGCGGAAGGCCGGCGCCGGCTCCCGGTGCGGTCAGGAGACCGGTCGCCGCTCCCTCAGATGGGCGTGACCGGCCTCCAGGCCCGCCAGGGCGACGACGCCGGCCGCGCGAGAGGCGAAGTCGGCCTCGTCGGCGGCCACCACGTCGCCCTCGACGGTCACGCCCGGCGGGGGCTCGTCCCAGCCCACCGGGGCGGCGTCCCAGACGTTGCCGCGCAGGACGACGTTCTCCAGCGGCGGCCACACCTGCAGGGTCGCGGTGTTGTCGGCGCGCTGGACGGCGTTGCCCTCGACGGTGACCCAGGCGGCGCCGTAGTCGGTGTAGAGCGCGAAGTTGTACGGCGTGAGCGTGTCCCGCACGACGTTGCCGCGGATCAGCGCGCCGTCGTCGTGGGAGCCGCCCTGCGGGCCGGACAGGTAGATCCCGCCGCCGTCGGCCAGCACCTTCAGCGTGTTGAAGACGAGGTTGCGCAGGATGTGGGTGCCCCGGCCTGGACCGGCCACGATGCCGCAGTGCGGGACGTCGTTCACCTGGTTGCAGGCGATCACGCAGTCCTCGCCCCCGGCCACCGCGATACCGGGCGAGCCGGAGTACTCCAGCCCCGTGTCGCGGACCAGGTTGTTCTCGATCGTGACCGCCCGGCTCCCGGTGACGGTGAGCCCTCCGCCGCAGACCTCCTCGAACACGTTGCCGCGGACCAGGACGTCCGCGCCGCCGGAGAACCGCAGCGCCGTGGCGCCCAGCCGGGTGAAGCGGCACCCCTCGACCGTCACCCGTACGGCGTCCTCGAACACGACGTTGGCGGGGATCGTCAGGGACTCCGCCGGGACCGTCACCCACGCCCCCTCGGCGAACGACACCTTCTCGATCGGGCCCCCGTCGTAGTAGCCGGTGCCGTGGTAGTGCAGGAAGCCCTCGGGGCGGTTCGGCCGCAGCCAGGTGGCGTCGGCGAAGGTGATGCCCTCGAAGGCGACGTCGCGCGCGCCCGTGACCCTCACCAGGGTCTCCAGGGCGGACGCGACGACCTCGGTCCGCCCCGGATCCTCGCCGGGGCGGGGCCGGTAGCGCAGTACGTGCCCTCCCGGCAGGGAGGTGTCCAGGACGAAGGTGCCCGGCTCGGTCAGGAACCCCGTGCCGTTCTCCACCCGGGTCGGCAGGCCGGGACCGTAGGACTCGCCCCCGCCCTCCCAGGGCACCACCGAGTTGTAGAGCTCGACGGCCCAGCCGAAGGCGGGCTCGGCCATGGTGACGACGGTCGAGTCCCCGTCGGCCTCGACGGCGGCGACGCCGAGGCGGGCCTCGGTCCACGGGTAGACGCCGCGCAGCACGAACTCCACGTCGGCGGGATTGCCCCAGCTCAGCGGCTCCGCGCTGTCGGTGACGTACCCGGTGGCGGTCCTGACGGCGTTGCCGGGGAGGCCGTCGATCCAGGCCCGTTCCACCCTGCGTCCGCCGACGTGCAGGCCGCGGGTCTCCAGGTCGCCGACCTCGGCCGTCCAGACGCCGTCCAGCCCGTCCCGGACGGTGATCCGCCTGCCGCCGCTGACGACGGTCTCGCCACCGTCCCCGCCCCGGTAGGTCACACCGGAGTCGGCCTCGGTGAGCTCCAGGGTCTCGGTGAGCCGGTGGACGCCGGGGAGCAGGTGCACCACGACGGGCGCGTCACGTGCCGGGTCCCGCGTCCGATCCCCCGCTCGATCCTCCGCTCGATCACCCGCCCGATCTCTTGCCAGGTCGCGTGCCAGGTCGCGGGCGCGGGCGAGGGTCGCCAGCGGCCGCCCGGAGGTGCCGGGCCCGGCGTCGTCACCGGAGGGGGACACGTAGAGTTCGTCCAAGAAGGGCTCCTTGTTTATGCTGTAAACAAACCTATACACTATAAACAGATGTCGGGGCCGAGCGTCAAGGGAGGAGGACGGTGGCCGCCCAGGAGGATCCGGACCGGACCGTCGAGCTGCTGTGGCGGGAGCCGCGGGACGCCGCGTCCAGGCAGGGGCTGAGCGTCGGCGCGATCGTGCGCGCCGCCGTCGAGATCGCGGACGCCGAGGGGATCGAGGCGCTGTCCATGCGCCGGGTCGGCGAGCGGCTCGGTTTCACCGGCATGTCGCTCTACCGGCACGTTCCGGGCAAGACGCAGCTCGTCGACCTGATGTGCGACGCGGTGCTGGGCGAGACCGTGACCGAGGCGGAACCGCCGGCCGGTGCGGGCGATCGGGACGGGTGGCGCGAGGCCCTGGAGGCGTGGGCACGGCGCCACCGGGCGCTGTGCCACCGCCATCCCTGGCTGGCCGGGGTGCGCGGCACGCGGACCGTCCCCGGGCCGAACGCGGTCGCCGGCTTCGAGCACGCGCTCGCCACCGTGGCGGGGATCGGCCTCGGCCCCGCCGAGATGGTCGCCGTGGTGGGCCTGGTCGGCCGTTTCGTGGAGGGCGAGGCCGTCAGGGAGGCGGAGGTCGCCAGGGTCGAGCGGCGGACGGGCGTCTCCGAACAGGACTGGTGGGGGGCCAGGGAGTCCCTGTACGCGGAGCTGTCCCGCTATCCGACGCTGACCGCCGTGTGGGAGGCGGGCGGCTACGACGAGCCCGAGGACCCCTTCGAGTTCGGCCTGCGGCGGGTGCTGGACGGCGTCGAGGTGCTGGTCCGTCAACGTGACGAAAGACGTGATGAAAGCCTCTCGTGCGTGGTGTGCGGCACCGCCATGGAACGCGGCGGGACGGGGCGCCCGCGGGCGTACTGCTCCAGGGGTTGCCAGCAGCGCGCGTATCGCGGACGCCGCTCCGGACCGCGGGGCGGGATCAGGCAGTAAAGTTCGGAAGCGTGACAGCGCGTATCGAGCGAGTGGTGACCGAGGGCGTCGTCGATGTCGACGGCGTCGAGCACAAGGTCGAGAACAACACGTGGATCCTGGGCGACGACGAGGACGCCATCGTCATCGACCCCGCGCGCGACGCGGAGAAGATCCTGGAGAAGGTCGGGGAGCGTGAGGTGCTGGCGGTCATCTGCACCCACGGCCTGCCCGACCACGTGGGCGCGGCCATCGAGGTGGCGGCCAGGGACGAGGCGGTGATCGCCCTTCATCCCAAGGACCGGCCGCTGTGGCGGCTGACCTGGCCCGACACCTGGCCCGACATCGACATGGAGGACGACGGCCTGTTCGAGGTCGCCGGCGTTCAGCTGGAGGTCATGTCCACCCCGGGCATCTCCCAGGGCGGTGTCTCGCTCTACTGCGAGGGCCTGGACGCGGTCTTCACCGGCAAGACCCTCCAGGCCGACGGCCCGGGACGGATCGGCGGAGAGTACCCCGCCCTGGCCGACCAGCTGACCGCCATCGGCGGACGGCTGTTCACCCTCCCGCACCGCACCCGGGTGCTGCCCGCGCACGGCGAGGAGAGCACCGTCGGCGACCTGGAGCCCCAGTTCGACGCCTGGCTCTCCGGTTCGCTGACCCGTGGCGCGGAGGCCCCCGAGGAGGAGGGTCCGCTGACCGACGGCACGCGCGCGGCGGGAATCCGGCTGAACCTGCGGGACGAATAGTCCTCGATGGACCAGCTTCCCCTGGAGGGCATGCCGCGGCGGTTGTACTCCTGCACGCCGTCGCGGCTGAACACCTGGCTCGACTGCCCCCGGCGCTACCGGTTCACCTACATGGACCGGCCGGCGCCGCAGAGGGGCCGGCCCTGGGCGCACAACAGCGTGGGCGCCAGCGTGCACAACGCCCTGGCCGCCTGGTGGCGGGAGCCGCCCGAGCGGCGCACGCCCGAGGTCGCCGGACTGCTGCTCGACCGGGGGTGGATCGGCGAGGGGTTCCGTGACGCCGAGCAGTCGGCCACCTGGCGGGACAGGGCCCGGGAGATGGTCTCCGGGTACGTGGCGAGCCTGGACCCCGCCGCCGAACCGGTCGGCGTCGAGCGCACGGTGGCCACGCGGACCGCGACCCTGGCCCTGTCCGGCAGGATCGACCGGCTCGACCTGCGCGGCGAGGAACTGGTCGTGGTCGACTACAAGACCGGTCGCCGCCCGCTGGACACCGACGACGCCCGCTCCTCGCTCGCCCTGGCGGTCTACGCCATCGCCTCCTCGCGGATGCTGCACCGGCCCTGCCACCGCGTCGAGCTCCACCACCTGCCGACCGCCTCGATCGTGGAGTGGGAGCACACCGACGAGTCCCTGGCCCGCCACCTCGGCCACGCCGAGGAGATCGCCGAGGAGGCGTCGCGGGCCGACGACAGCTACCGGGCCTGGGCCGCCGAGGCCCGCCCCGCCAGCGGGCGGACCTCCGCGCGGGCCGCGGGCGCCGACCGGACCCCGCCCGCCGTGCCCCCCGAGATCGACGCGATCTTCCCGCCCCGTACCGGACCGCTCTGCTCGTGGTGCGACTTCCGCCGTCACTGTCCCGAGGGGCAGGCCGCGGGCGAGGACCGCGAGCCCTGGGCCGCGCTGGCGGACTAGGGACGCGCCCGTCCGGCCCCCGCACACGCGGTGCGGGCCGAGACGTCCGTGCACCCGGCGGGCAGGCGCGGTGGGGGAACCGCCGCACCGCGCCCGGCGGGACACGTCGTCCCGTGCCGGATCAGCTCCTCAGCGGGTTCTCGGCGGCGTTCCAGAAGCGGATGAGGGCGGCGGCGGTGGTCTCCGGGGCCTCCACCGCGGGGGAGTGGGCCGCCCCGGGGACGACCACGCAGTCGGCGTCCAGCCGGTGGGCCATCTCCGCCTGCATGTGCGGGGGCCAGCCGTCGTCGTGCTCGCCGTACAGCACCAGGGTGGGGACCTCGACCTGGGTGAGCTCGTCGCAGCGGTCCACCGCGGAGAGCACCTCCTCGGTCATCGCGAACATGCCGGTGACGGAGTTGGCGAACAGCCGCTTGCGCAGGAAGGCGACGATCTCCTCCGACACGCCGGCCGCCATCGCCTCGGGCTCCATCCGGGTGTGCCACATGTGCTCCAGGCCCTGCTCGGGCAGCTCGGAGATCATGAAACGGCCCGCCCGCGCCCGGGGACCGACGATCGCGGCGGGCCCGGAGCTCATCAGCGTGTAGGAGGCGAAGCGGGTACGGCCGTCGATGACCGCCTCCCGGGTGACCAGGCCGCCGAAGGAGTGGCCGACCAGATGGACGGGGGCGCCGTGACCGATCACCTGGGCCAGCACGTCCACGTCGTTGCCGAGCGCGGCGCAGGTGTAGGCGGACCGGTCGTCAGGGCCGCCGGTCTCGAACTGGCCCCGCATGTCGATCGCGACGACCTGGCGCCCCGACTGGGCGAGCGTCTGCAGGACCGCGATGAAGTCCTCCTTGCTGCCCGTCAGGCCGGGGACCAGGAGTGCGGGCCGGCGCTCGGGGATGCCGCTGACGGGTACGGCCTCAAGCGCGGCGAAGGCGCCGACGGCCGTCTCGATCCGGCGGGAGCGGACGCCTGGAGGCAGGGTCAGAAAACGCGGCGTACTCACGTGGCCCCACGATACCTCTCTTGTTGGGATCGCTCCGTGCGTGCGGGAACGCGAAAAGGGGCGCCACCGGTACGGTCGCGCCCCTTTCCGGCACCGGCACCGTCAGCTCGGACGGCGCGGTCCCCGCTGCTGCTGGCCGCGCACCTGCGGCCGGCGACGGCTCTGCACACGCTCGGAGGCCGCCGAAGGGGCGATCTCGTCGTCCTCCGAGGCCAGGTCGGGCGACTTGAAGATCACCGAGAACGGGCTCGGGGGAATGATCTTCTCGGGCTGCGGCCGGGGCGCGGGGGCCTCCGCCACGGGCTCGTCGTCCCAGCGCTCGGCCATGGTGTCGTCGTCCTCTCTCAGATCCGTCACCGGCTCCTCGGCCCACGAGGGGGCCTGGGCCGTCTCGGCCACCTGCTCGCGCCTGCCGCGGCGCCGGCGCGGGGCCGTCTCGTCCTCGGCCGGCTCGGCGTGGGCCTGCGTCTCGGGTGTGCCGACGAGGCTCACCTCCGGGTTCAGGCCGGCCTTGCGGGCCCGGCCCCGGCGGGGCCCGGACTCGGCGTGCCGGTCGTCACGGATGTCGTCACGGATGTCCTTGCGGCGTGCCACGTCCGTCTCCACCTCGGCGATCTCGACGACAGGGGGCTGAACCTCACGGACCGCCAGGACGTCCTGGGCCGGCAGGGCGTCCTGCACCGGCTGGACGTCCCGGACCTGCCGGGGCTCCTCGGACGTGATCGGCGCGGGGGTCTCCTCGCCGGTCCGGCCGCCACGGGTACGACGGCGCTCGCGGGACGTGCGCGCGGGGCGCTCGCGGCGCTCCTCACGCTCGTCGTCGCGTCCCCTGCGGGAGTCGTCGCGTCCCCGGGGGGAGTCGTCCTCGCGTCCCTTGCGGGGGGAGCGGGAACGGATCCGCCCGGTCTCGCCGAGGTCCTCGACCTCCTCGGCGGCCAGGCCCGCGCGGGACCGGTTGGCGCGCGGCAGCACGCCCTTGGTGCCCGGGGGGATGTTCAGGTCGCTGAAGACGTGCGGGGAGGTCGAGTAGGTCTCGACCGGCTCCGGGAAGGAGAGCGACAGCGCGTTGTTGATGACCTTCCAGCGGGTCATGTCCTCCCACTCGACGAAGGTCACCGCGATGCCCGTCTTGCCGGCCCGGCCGGTGCGGCCGATCCGGTGGACGTACGCCTTCTCGTCCTGCGGGCAGTCGTAGTTGACGACGTGGGTGACGTCGTCGACGTCGATGCCGCGCGCGGCCACGTCGGTCGCGACCAGCACGTCGATCTTCCCGTTGCGGAAGGCCCGCAGGGCCTGCTCGCGCTGGCCCTGCCCGAGGTCGCCGTGGACGGCCGCGGCCGCGAAGCCGCGCTCCTTGAGCTGCTCGACGACCATGTCGCAGGCGCGCTTGGTCTCACAGAAGATCATCGTCAGCCCGCGGCCCTCGCACTGCAGCAGGCGGCCGACGATCTCGATCTTGTCCATCCGGTGCGTGCGCCAGACGAACTGGGTCGTCTGCGGGGTCGCCTCGGCCTCGATGTCGTTGTTCTCGGCCCGCACGTGGGTGGGACGGGTGAGGTAACGCCGGGACAGGGCGACGATCTCGCCCGGCAGGGTCGCGGAGAACAGCATCGTCTGCCGCTCCGCCGGGATCAGCTTGATGATCCGCTCGATGTCGGGCAGGAAGCCCAGGTCGAGCATCCGGTCGGCCTCGTCCAGGACGAGGGTCCCGATCTGGCTGAGGTCGAGGTGCTTCTGCTTGACCAGGTCGAGCAGACGGCCCGGGGTGCCGACGATGACGTCGACGCCCTGCTTGAGCGCCTCGATCTGGGGTTCGTAGGCCCGCCCGCCGTAGACGGTCAGGATCCGCGAGCCGAGCTTGCCGGCCGCCGTCACGAGGTCCTCGGTGACCTGGACGGCGAGCTCGCGGGTCGGCACGACGACCAGCCCGCGGGGCTTCTTGCGGTTCTTCCTGGGCTTGCCGACACGCTGCAGCATGGCCACGCCGAAGGCGTAGGTCTTGCCGGTGCCGGTACGCGCCTGGCCGATGATGTCCTGGCCGTTGAGGGCCAGGGGGAGTGCCATCTCCTGGATAGGGAACGGCGCGATGATGCCCTCGGTCTCAAGGGCATCGGCGATCTCTGGGGTGACTCCGAGGTCTCGGAACGTCGTCAGCTTGGCCTGCCTCATTCTCCGTTGAAGGCAGGCCTGCCGGGACCACGGGCAGAAAACGTGTTCCCCGTGCCGGGTCCTCGCGGAAGGTCCAGCCCTCTCATGTCATCAGCGACCGCTGCGGCGTCACGCCGACTGTTGGGGGCGTACGGGAGTGGATATCCCGGATTAACACGGTGCGGTCGCACTTTCAAGAGCAGTGTACTCGATACCACAACGGAGAACCGATTTCTTCGTATTCCCGGTGAATCGTGAGGTCGGAGAGCTCGTAGGCTGCCCTCATGAGTGACTCCCCTCCGGGCATCGCCCACCTGCTCGGTGTCCTCGCGTACGCCGAGCTGACAGCCTTCCTCAGACTCGCCGAGGACGCCACCCGCCACGCCCCCTCGCTGACGGATCGGGCCGCCCTCGGCGGCCTCGCCGCGGTCGAGTACGCGCACTTCGAGCTTCTGCGCGACCGGATCTCCTCCCTGGGCGTGGACCCGGAGGAGGCGATGGCGCCGTTCGTCGGGCCGCTGGACGCCTGGCACGCCAGGACCACGCCGGGCGACTGGCTGGAGGCCCTGGTCAAGGCGTACGTGGGCACCGGCATCGCGCTCGACTTCTACCGCGAGGCGTTCTACCGCGAGGCCGCGGCCGGGATGGGCGAGGAGACGCGCAGCCTGGTCGACGAGGTCCTCGCCGACGAGGAGCGCTCGCAGTTCGCGGTCGAGCGGGTCCGCGCGGCGCTGGAGGAGGACCCGAAGCTGGCCGGGCGGCTGGCGCTGTGGTCCCGGCGGCTGGTGGGGGAGGCGCTCAGCCAGGGCCGGTACGTGGCCGAGGCCAGGCCCGCGCTGGCGGAGCTGCTGGCCGAGGCGGCCGGAGGGGAGATCGGCAAGATGGTCACCCGGCTGACCGAGGAGCACGGCGAGCGGATGGCCGCCCTGGGCCTGACCCCGGGTCCCTGAGCACCGCCCCGGGAGCCCTCAGGGCCTCGTGGGAGCCGCGCGAGGGCGTCGTGGGCCGGGGGCCTCAGGGCCGTCGGCGGACCGCGAGAGGCGGACCGGCGGGCCGGTCCGTGGATCGGGGAGCGTCCGGCGACGAACCGCTGTAGCGTGCCAGGCATGAGGGCCTCGCGCCGCTATGGCAGTTCCTTGACGAGATGTGGACCGAACCGCTGGACCTCGCGTCCGGTGCTGCGCAGGGAGGGCGCGACCTGCCCGGCCGTCGGCCGGGGCCGGGAGCATCTGCGCCGCGTCCGGCGCCCGCGCTGCTGCGGGTTCGGCGAACGGGACGAGTGCCCGGGCACCTGAGGGCCGTCGTGCCGGATCCGCGGACCGCGCCACGCCGGTGAGGGGCGACGACCTGGCGCGAGCCCGGGATCCGTCAGAGCGTGCCGCCGAAACCGACGGGACGCGCCTCCTCCTCGCCGATCTCGATGAAGCCGAGCGAGGCGACGGGGACGATGACCTTGCGGCCGTTGACGTCGGTGATGGTGAAAACGCCGCCGCTGGACGCGAGGGCCGCGCTCAGCTCGTTCTCGACCTGTTCGGCCGTGAGGTCGGTCTCCACCACGAGTTCACGGTGCACGGAACGTACGCCGATCTTGATTTCCATCCTGCTCCCTTTCGATGAGGGTTGCTCGTCCCATGGTCGCCCCATCGGGGATCCGACGCGCCGTCTGATCGCGTCAAGCGAACAGTGATCGCGGCGGGTGAACGGGGACGGGCCGGTCCCGGGGGTCCGGGGGCTTCGGGGGCTTCGGGGGGCGGACGGTCGTAGGAGAGATCGCGCCGGTGAGGGACGGTTCCGTCGCTCCGGGACGCTTCAGGACGGCACGACGGCGCCCTCGAAAGGACGCGGGGCCGTTCCTCAGTGGTCGGCGACGGTGCGGGGGAAGCCGGAGATGCCGCGCCAGGACAGCCGCGCGATGAGATGGGTGGCCGCGTCCTTGGGGATGGAGCCGTTGCTGGTGATCCAGTAGCGGGCGCTGACCTCGGCCATGCCGACGAGGCCGACCCCCAGCAGGCGCGCCTCGTCGCTGGAGCAGCCGGTGTCCTCCTGGATGACCTGGCTGATCATCTCGGCGCTCTCGCGGAGGTTGCGCTCCATCCGCTGGCGGACCGGGGCGACGTTGCGCAGGTCGGACTCGAACACCAGCCGGAACGCCTCACCCTGGCTGGAGACGAAGTCGAAGAAGGCGCCGATCGCGGCCTGGACGCGCTGCTTGTTGTCCGTGGTGGAGGCGAGCGCGTCCCGGCAGCGGGTGATCATGTCGTCCACGTGCAGGTCGAGCAGGGCCAGGTAGAGCTCCTGCTTGCCGGGGAAGTGCTGGTACAGGACCGGCTTGCTGACCCCGGCCCGCTCGGCGATCTCGTCCATCGCGGCCGCGTGGTAACCGTTCTCCACGAACACCTCCTGCGCCGCGCTGAGCAGCTGGCGGCGGCGGGCCGTCCGGGGCAGCCGGGTGCCCCGGGGCTTGGCGTCCGGGGTAGCGGTCACGTGGGTCTCCTCGGGTGATGCTCCTGGCGTCTGGGGTCATCCTACGCGTGGGTAATGCGCGTCAGCGATAGTCGTCCTCGTCGAGTTCGACCGTGCGGCGCTGCTCGAAGGCGTCGGCCGGGTCGGCCTCCAGGGGGATGACCTCGGGCCACTCCGGGTCGTCCTCGCGCGGCGCGCGGCTCTGCTCCACGACGTCGGAGGGGTCGGCCTCACCGTCGGCGGACGGGCTCAGGGGCGAGGCGGAACCGCCTTCGCGCACCGGCCGGTGCTGCTCGGCGGCGTCGGCCTCGGGCGTCTCGACCGGCAGCTCCTCGGCACGGTGATCGGCCGTTCCGTCGCGCTGGGTCTTGCCGTGCACGTCCATGATCTGACATCCCCTGTCGTCATCCGGGCTACGGCACCTTCCATCTCCCGTGCCGGTTCCCGCAAACGTCGGACACGGCCCAGCGTACGACCTCCGGTGCCGCACGCCGGGAAGGACGCGGCACCGGAGCGGCGGGGTGGCGGGGGTCGTGAAGGGGACGGGGGCGGGGGGCGGCCGTGAAGAAGGGGAAGCGGGAGAAGAAGGCGGACGGCGCGGGGCGAGGACACCGCGGTCCGAGAACCGCGCTGCCCCCGCCCGTGTTCGTGAGAAATGAGAACTCGCACTGTGTCGAGAGTCAGGACTCCGGGAAAGTCGCTCCCGGATTCCCGCCTTCACCGTCCGGGTCGCGTCCCTCTGGAAGAAAGCGATCTGGGCGGATGCGGAATTCCTGTCCCTCCGTCACGGTCCGGATCGCGGAGAGCCGCGGATCCTTCCGTGATTTTCACGACGTTCCGAGGTCGCGTCACACCGGATCAGGATGTGGCCGCGATTCGGCGACTAGCGAACCGGCACGACCGGGTCGGTGGCGACGAGCGGCACCACGCGGTCGGTGCGGTTCTCCAGCTCGTTGTTGTTGTCGTTGTTGTTGTTGATGATCAGCTTGAAGCGCTTGTGGTGGTGACGGTACCGGTCACCACAGCAGTGGCGACGGTGACCCCAGCCGTAGCCGCAGCCGTGGGTCGGGAAGGCGGCGGCGGTCACCGTGGTGACCGAGGCGGCGGCGGACGTGACGGTGGTCGCTGCGCCCATACCGACGACTCCACCGGTCAGCGCCGTGCTGATCGCGAGCCCTGCGATGACACTGTTGAACTTGGGCATTGCGTTTCCCCCTTGAAAGGTTCGGTTACCCGATTTTCGGCATTTTCTGGTCAAGCCAGAAATTGTCGGAGACGACCAGCAATCAGCCATCCCTGCTTGTCATGGTTTCCTCGCATCTCTTACGACAAACGAAGATCGCGGCCTTTTGCCCTTTCCTTGGCTGGCTATTATCGAACTTAGATAATAAACGTAACTTATATTATGAAATGTCTTTAATGTCGCATTTGTTCTGGGGTTCTGGCGTGAGAAGGAGGTTGTCGACCGTCCGCCGTCCGGGCGAGAATCCGGGGAGGCCGTCCACCTAATGGCGATAGATGCTGTAATAAAAGGCATTAGATGAAAATGGCCTTATGTGGCTTTTGTCGGTCCCGGGGGGCGCTCTCGCGGGCCGCGGGAAGGCGTCTCGGTCCGGCCGTGAGCGCGGACTTCCGGCGGCTCCCCGGCCGAACCGCCGCGGGCCGAACTATCGTGGAAGGAGGCCGGACGAGTAGGAGGAACAGTGGCGCGTATCCCGATCCCCCACTGGCCGGGGGAGATGGTCGACCTCGGCGAGCAGCGGGTCCACGTACGGTCCACGCCCCGGGACGCGGCGGAGACCGCCGTCTACGTGCACGGGCTGGCGGGTTCGGCGACCAACTGGACCGACCTGATGGGCGAGCTCTCCGACCTGGTGACCGGCCACGCCCTCGACCTGCCCGGCGCCGGGTACTCGCCGGAGCCGCCGGACGGCGACTACTCCGTCGACGCCCACGCCCGGATCGTCGTCGCGCTGATCGAGCGGGTCTCGGCCGCGCCCGTCCACCTGTTCGGCAACTCCCTGGGCGGGGCCGTCTCGGTCCGGGTCGCCGCCACCCGGCCCGACCTGGTCCGCTCGCTCACCCTGATCTCACCGGCCATGCCCGACCTCGTCCCCCGGTACGGGCCGGCGCGGGTGGCGCTGACCACGGTGCCCCGGCTCGGCGAGTGGGCCGCGGACCGGCTGACCATGCTGCCCGCCGAGCGCAGGCTCGGCGCCACCATGGCCATGTGCTACGCCGACGTCGGGCGGATCCACCCGGACCGCCTGCGGGAGGCGGCCGAGGAACTGCGGCGCAGGGACGGGCTGCCGTACTCGGGGGCGGCACTGGTCAACTCGGCCCGGGGCATCGTCGCCGAGTACTTCCGGCGCGGCGAGGCGAACCTGTGGCGCCAGGCGGCCACGGTGAACGCCCCCACGCTGGTGATCCACGGCCGCCACGACCGGCTCGTCAACCCCCGGATGGCCGCCCGCGCCGGGCGGACCTTCCCCCGCGTACGGCTGGTGCTGCTGCCCGACGCCGGGCACGTGGCCCAGATGGAACTGCCCGAAAGGGTGGCCCGCGAGGCCAGGCTCCTGATCCGTGAGGCGCTCCTCGCGCCGGTCGGGGAATGAGCCGGGCACCGGTTTGGTTTGTGCAGGGAGCGTGCTGTGCTAGCCGCTAGCCGCATTCGCCGAGACCCCCTGAAACGGGAGCAGAACTGTGTCGTTGCCACCGCTGGTAGAGCCGGCAGCCGAGCTGACCGTCGACGAGGTGCGCCGCTACTCGCGCCACCTGATCATCCCGGACGTGGGCATGGCCGGGCAGAAGCGCTTGAAGAACGCCAGGGTGCTCTGTGTGGGCGCCGGCGGCCTGGGCTCGCCCGCCCTGCTCTATCTCGCCGCCGCGGGAGTGGGCACGCTCGGCGTCATCGACTTCGACGTGGTCGACGAGTCCAACCTGCAGCGCCAGGTGATCCACGGCCAGTCCGACGTGGGCCGCCCCAAGGCCGAGAGCGCCGCCGACAGCGTCCGTGAGATCAACCCGCTGGTCGACGTGGTCGTCCACAACGAGGCGCTGACCACCGACAACGTGATGGAGATCTTCTCCGGCTACGACCTGATCGTGGACGGCACCGACAACTTCGCCACCCGCTACATGGTCAACGACGCGGCCGTCCTGCTCGGCAAGCCGTACGTGTGGGGCTCGATCTACCGCTTCGACGGGCAGGCCAGCGTCTTCTGGGCCGAGCACGGCCCCTGCTACCGCTGCCTCTACCCCGAGCCCCCGCCGCCCGGCATGGTCCCCTCCTGCGCCGAGGGCGGCGTGCTCGGCGTGCTGTGCGCGTCGATCGGCTCCATCCAGGTCAACGAGGCCATCAAGCTCCTCGCGGGCATCGGCGAGCCGCTGGTCGGCCGTCTGATGATCTACGACGCCCTGGAGATGAACTACCGCTCGGTCAAGGTCCGCAAGGACCCCGAGTGCGTGCTGTGCGGCAAGAACCCCACGGTCACCAGCCTGCTGGAGGACTACGAGGCGTTCTGCGGCGCGGTCTCCGAGGAGGCTCAGGAGGCCGCCTCCGGCTCCACCATCACCGCGGCCGACCTCAAGTCCATGCAGGACCGGGGCGAGAACATCTACGTGATCGACGTCCGCGAGCCGAACGAGTACGAGATCGTCTCCATCCCGGGCGCCGTGCTCATCCCCAAGGGCGAGTTCCTCAACGGCTCCGCCCTGGAGCGGCTCCCGCAGGACAAGAAGATCGTCCTGCACTGCAAGTCCGGCGCCCGTTCCGCCGAGGTGCTGGCGGTCGTCAAGAACGCCGGATTCTCCGACGCCGTCCACGTCGGTGGCGGCGTGCTGAGCTGGATCAAGACGGTCGACCCGAGCCTGCCGGCCTACTAGGGCCTGTTCCGAAGGCCGGGCGGGCACGGCCACCCGTACGCGGGCGCCCCGCGGAGCGATCGCTCCGCGGGGCGCCTTTCGTTTTCGTCCTGGGCGTCTCCGTCCTGCCGTCCCGCCGTCGTGCCCGCCGGGCCGGTCCACGCCCGCCAGGACCGGGGGCTGGGCGGGCCGATCGGGGTCACTCCGGGGCGAGGGTGAGCCCCGAGCTCGCGACGATCTCCTGGAGGGCGGAGACGTGCGCCCGGTAGGCCCGCCGTCCCGGGGCCGAGAGCCTGAGCCAGGTGCGCGGGCGCTTGCCCACGTACCCCTTGCGGATGTCGACGTATCCGGCCGCCTCCAGGGCTGCGGCGTGCTTGGACAGCACCGAGTCGCTCAGCCCCACCTGGTCGCGGACGAACCCGAACTCCGCCTCCTCCGCGGCGGCCAGCAGCGAGACGATCCGCAACCGGGCGGGCGCGTGGATGACGGGGTCGAGCTCGCTCACCGGGTCTCCTTGGCCTGCTCCACGCCCGCCGCGAGCCGGCTCGATATCCAGCGCCCGACGAGCGGCCCGGTGGCGGCCATGAACGCCGTCATCACCAGGCAGCCGTACGGCCCGGAGTAGGCGACCCCGGCGGCGTCCAGGGGGAAGGCGACGGCGAACGCCACGCCCACGCTCGCCAGCACCCAGACGACGAACCCCGTCAGCGCCGCCGGCTCCAGGAGGCTCCGGTGGGCGCGCATCCGGGCGGTGAGGGTCAGCCTCAGCACCAGTCCGACCAGGGCGATCGTCAGCACGACGATGCCACCGGCCGTCACCGCCGGATCGGTGCCGGGTTCGGAGACGAACGTGACCCCGGTGGCGAAGAGGGCCACGCCGACGGGGTACCAGGCGGGGAACCAGGGCTCGGCGCGCAGGGCCTGTGCCTGGGTGGTGCGGACGTCGGCCAGCGTGCGGGCGGCGTCCTCGGGGGAGATGCTCATCGGGGCTCCTCGCTCTCTTTCTACTATGGAAAGTACTTTCTACTTTCCAAACCGTCAAGTACTTTTCGTTTCGACGGATCAGGACGGAACGGAGGATGACACCAGCCTTGCCGCATTAAGGTCGAGAGCGTGAATGAAGTCCCACGTCAGCGGCGCCGTTCGTGGCCGACGCTGCTCGTGGCCTCCGTGCTGACGCTGTTCTGCGCGGTCGTGGCCGGGGTGGCGACCAGCGCCGCCGGGGCGGAGCTCACCCGCGGCCCGACCCGGGCGGAGCTGGACCGGGCGGCCCTGGACGAGGTGGCCAGGCGCTGGCAGGCGTGGCCCGCGGGAAGGATCTTCCCCGCGACCGTCCGGTACGCCGCCGAGCAGGGTGGTGAGGAGCGGGCCCGCCGGGTGGGCATCTCCCCGGAGACCGGCTGTGACGGCGCGGTCGACGCCCGCCTGCGCGGGACCCTCCGGCGCGCGGGCTGCCTGGGCGTCCTGCGCGCCACCTACATCGACGCCCTCCAGGGGGTCGTCGTCACCGTGGGCGTCGCGGTCTTCAACGACGAGATCGGCGCCGCCCGGGTGAAGGCGGCGCTGCCCGCGAAGGGCCGTCCGTCGCCCGGCCTGAGGGCACTGGCCTTCCCGGGCACCGTCACCGACCGCTTCGCCTCGGCCGTACGCCAGGCGAGCGTGGCCCGCCACGCCGGGCCGTACCTGGTGATGGCCACGGCGGGCCAGACCGACGGCCGCCCCGCCAAGGCGGTCGGCGAGCAGCGCCCCACCCTCTTCGCGTTCACCGGCGACATCGCCGACCACATCCTCTCCGGCCTGTCCACGCCCGCCCGCCCCGACTGCCTGTCCGCGGAGTGGCGGTGCTGAGCGCGCCGCGGCCGCCCGCCGGGCCGGTGAAGGCGGCGACGGCCGCGACGGCGGTGATGACGGCCCTGGCGACGCTGGCGCTGGTGTCGCTGGCACCGGTACCGGCCGCGCGGGCCGACGACGTCCGGGACAGCCAGCGGCAGGTGCTGCGGACGCTCGGCCTGCCCGCGGCGTGGCGGATCTCCGAGGGCAGGGGCGTGACCGTGGCCGTGCTCGACTCCGGAGTGGACCGCTCCCACCGCGACCTGGCCGGCTCGGTCGTCGAGGGCAGGGACTTCACGACGGGGGCCAACCCGCCGTGGGTGAGACCCCTGCGGCTGCACGGCACGTACATGGCCTCGCTCATCGCCGGTCACGGTCACGGCCCCGGCGGGGCCGACGGGGTGATCGGTGTCGCTCCGAAGGCGAAGGTGCTGTCGGTACGGGTCATCCTGGAGGACGAGGAGCCCGGCTTCCAGGAGTTCAACTCCGCCCGGCGCTACGAGAACGTGGTGGCCAAGGGCATCCGGTACGCCGTGGACCACGGCGCCGACGTGATCAACATGTCGATCTCCAAGGACCTGGCGACCCGGCAGGAGCGGTCGGCGATCCGCTACGCGATCTCCAAGGGGGTCGTGCTGGTCGCGGCCGCGGGCAACGAGGGCGCCGACGAGCCCGCCGACGGCGGCCACGCCCCCTACTCCTATCCCGCGGCCTTCCCCGGGGTGGTCTCGGTCGCGGCGGCCGACCGGGGGCTGCGCCGGGCCTCGTTCTCCAACCGCAACCCCTCGGTCCTGGTGGCCGCGCCCGGGGTGGACATCCTCGGTGCCGGTCCCGGCGACGAGTACTGGGTCGGCCGCGGCACCTCCCAGGCCACCGCCCTGGTCTCCGGCGTCGCCGCCCTCATCAAGAGCAGACATCCGAAGATGTCGCCCGGGCTGGTCGTGCAGGCGATCACCGCGGGGGTCATCCGGCGGCCGACCGGCGGCTATGACACCGGCATGGGGTTCGGCGTGGTCAACGCCGGCCGAGCCCTGGCCGCGGCGGCCAGGATCTCCGGGCACACCCTCACCGCCAGGGGGGCCGGGGGCCACGATCCCGCCCGCCCGCTGGGCCCGTCGGCCGAGCCGGTGCGCGTCGTCCACCGCGACCGCGCCAGGATCACCCTCTACGGCGGCGTGGCGGTGGCGGCGGGTCTCGGCGCGGTCGTCTCCCTGGTCGCGATCGCGGTGTCCGTGGGCCGCAGGCGCCCGCCGAGGGCCCGGGGCGGGCCGGTGCGCGACCCGGTGACGGTGCCGCGCGGCTGAACGGGCGCACGGCTGAGCGGGCACACGATTGAGCGGGCGCGTGGCGGGCTGAGCGGGCTGAGCGGGCGAGGTGAAAATACCCCGTGCCGATAGGGCGCGGAGGCGCCGCGACGTAGCATCGGAGTATGTCGCAGCCAGGGCGGTCCCAGGAGCCGGAGCGGCGCCCGGGAGCCTCCGCCCCCCGCGCTCGCGGCGGCTGGCCGCCGTCCGGTTCCCGGGTGAGCGGTCCCGGGACGGGCCGTGCCGGCCGGGTGCCCGGGCGGAGCGCCGCCGGGCCGGGTGCCGGGGCAGGACCCGGGGCCGGGGCCAGGCGGGCACGGGTGCGGAGCTGGCCCGCGACACGCCGTGACCGCGCGGCGATCCAGCGCGCCGAGCTGGCCGACCTGGAACAGGGCATCCGCTTCCGTACGATCTTCCTGATCCTGATCGGCACCATCCTCGCCGTCGCCGGGACCAACGTGCTGACCGGCGCGGTGGGGCTGCTGCGCGAGACGAGCTCGCGCCCGCTGACCGCCGCCGAGCAGGCCCGCTACATCCGGGAGGACATCGCCGGCCGCTGGCGGACCTGGTCGGCGGACCTGGTCTTCCCCGTCGAGCTGGAGTACATCGGCCTGGGCCGGGTGCAGCAGTACGCCCGCAGGATCGGCCTGGCCCCCGAGGTCTCCTGCGCGGCCGGCACGGACGCGCCCGTCGGCTCGGTGCTGACCGAGTACGGCTGCCGCACGCTGCTGCGCGCCACCTACGCCGACCAGACGTCCACCTTCGTCTTCACCGTGGGCATCGCCGTGCTCGGCGACGAGGACCGCCGGATCGCCGCGTCCGGCCAGCTGGCCGTGGACGACCGGGTGGGGGTGCGCCCGGTGGCCTTCCCGGGCACCGCGAGCGAGCTGTTCGGGGCCGCGCAGCGCCAGCGCAACGCCTGGACCGGGGTCGGCCCCTACCTCGTCTTCTCGGCCGCCGGTTACGCCGACGGCCGCACCCGCCAGGCGGTCGCCCCGGAGGAGATCCTGCACAGCGAGCTGTGGCCCGCCGCCCAGGCGGTCGCCGGGCGCATCGCCCGCGCCCTCGGCGACGAGCCCAGCGCCGTGCCCCAGTGCACCCAGGGGAACGTGTGCTGAGGCCGTTCCGGCTCCGTGCCGCGAAAGCGCGGGCCGCGCTCTGCGCGCTGACGGCGCTGGCCGTGCCGGTCGCGTCCCCGGCCACGGCGGCCTCCGCCTTCCAGGTCTCCGCCCCTCGGTCCTCCACCCTTCAGGTCTTCGCCCTTCAGGGGCCCGTCCTTCAGGGTCCCGCCCTTCCGGCCCGTGCCCTCGCCGGTCCCGCCTCCCCGGACGGCGTCTCGGCCTCCCCGGACGCCTCGGCCCCGCCGGACGAGGCCGCGAACGCGCGCAGGGACCAGCGCTGGGTGCTGGAGATGCTCGGCGTCGAGCAGGCGTGGAAGGTCACCCGGGGCGCGGGCGTCACCGTGGCGCTGGTGGACAGCGGGGTCGACGACCGGGTGGCCGAGCTGCGCGGGCGGGTGATCTCCGGTCCCGACATGGGATCGATCGAGTTCGACCGGGACCGGCCGGACGCCGGTCGGCACGGCACCGCCATGGCCTCGCTCATCGCCGGGGCCGGCAGGAGCGGCACCCAGGGGGTGTTCGGGACCGCCCCCGAGGCCCGGGTCCTCTCGCTGCCGCTGATCGTCGAGGAGCGGGCGGACGGCCGCTCCCCCCTGCGCGACGAGAACCTGGGCTCGAACGCGGGCAGCCCCCTGGCCCTGGCGATCCGCTACGCCGTCGACCACGGGGCCCAGGTCGTCAGCATGTCACTGGGGGCCTACGGGCCGGAGCAGAGCGAGCGGGAGGCCGTGGCGTACGCGCTGTCCAAGGGCGTGGTGCTGGTCGCGGCCGTGGGCAACGACGGCGACTCCGCCTACACCCTGGAGAAGGGCACGTCCTTCTGGAACTTCCCGGCCGGCTACTCCGGCGTCATCGGCGTGGGCGCGGTGGACGAGATGGGCAGGCCGGCGGAGTTCAGCAGCGACAACCTGTCGGTGCAGATCGTGGCGCCGGGGGTCGGCGTCCCGGTGGTCCTGCCCGGTGGGGGGTACGGCTCGTCGGAGGGGACCAGCTCGGCGGCCGCCCTGGTGGCCGGGGTCGCCGCACTGATAAAAGCGAAATATCCCACGATCTCCCCGCACCTGGTGGCGCGCGCCCTCACCTCCTCGGCCACGGCCCGTCCCCGGGGCGGCTACGACGACCACCTCGGGTTCGGCGTGGTGAACGCCGCCGGGGCCCTGGCCGAGGCGGGCCGGCTGACGGCGGGCGCGGTGCGGGTGCCGCTCCCGGTGCCCGAGGGCATGCACTTCGGGGAGGGACTGCCCTCCGCCGGACCCAGCACGCCCGGCCCCGAGCCGGCGCGGCTCTGGCTGTACGGGGCGGGTCTCGTCGGGGGCCTGCTGGCGTTCGCCGGGGGCGTGGTGATGCTCAACCGGCGCCCCGATCGCGACACCGGCGAGGGTGCCGGCCGGAGCGCGGGCCGGAGCACCGGCCAGGGCGCGTCCGGGGCCGTGGCGCCCGCGGGGAGATGGCGCCGGAGGTCGCGGGCGTGAGCACCGTTCGACGTCGATTCGACTGCGTTTTGGACAACGTTCGGATGCGGTAGCCCGGATGTCTGAATTCCCGCCCCGGAACGTCGGCCGCGTTCGCTAGTCTCGCGCCCTATGGGGTACGAGTTGCGCGTGGAGCGCCCTGCGCCTCTCGCCTTCGCGGAGCTCGCGGCCGTGCTGGGGCAGGCGGGGTTCGAGTTCAGGGGGACGCAGGAGGCGGGAGAGATCCTGGCCCGGCACGACGGGGTCGTCCATGCCATAGCGGTATGGAACGGCGGCCTGTCCGGAACTCCGGGCTCCGACTGGCAGGTGGCCCAGCTGGCGCGCGTCTCCGCGCTCCTGGGGGCACGGCTGGTCGGTGAGGACGGCGAGTCCTACGCGATCCGCGACGGCCTGGTCGAGCAGCTGAACGGCTCGACGGCCTACGAGTTCGGCACGCTCGACGAGATCCTCGCGGCCGGGCCGACCGTATGGAGCAGGTAGGCCACCCCACGCCGTACGCCGAGCGGGTGCTCGACCTGGTCGAGCGGATCCCGCCGGGCATGGTCATGTCCTACGGCGACATCGCCGAGTACCTGGGCGAGGGGGGCCCGCGCCAGGTCGGCAGGGTGATGTCCACCTGGGGCGGGGGTGTTCCCTGGTGGCGCGTGGTGCACGCGGACGGCACCGCCCCGCCCGGCCACGAGCGACGCTGCCTGGAGAGCTGGGGGGCGGAGCGGACCCCGCTGCGGGGCGTGCGCGTGGACATGCGCGCGGCCAGATGGGACGGGAAACCATAGATCACGAAATCCTGTAAATCGCTCAGGCCCGTATTCCACGGCGTAACCGCCTCCGCCGGGGCGCACTACCATGGCCAAGGACAGCGCTCTGTCCGAAAGGCGGTGCTTTCCCCATGGCCACCGGTGCCACCCCCGTACGAGCCAGCGGCGATCCCGTCGTTGACCGGCTGCGGGCTGTCCAGGACCTCTGCGACCGGGGAGAGCCGCTCGGCGCGGTCATGGACGCCGTCCTGGCCGGCGGGCTGAAACCGGAGGAACGCCGCCGCTTCGACGCCGACGTGCTGGCCGGGCCGCTGGGCACCCGCCTGGACATCGCGACCAAGCGCGGCGCGGCCCGCCGCCGCGAGTTCGTCACGCTGGTGAAGCCGTACGTGACCGGGGTCGACCCGAAGGTCAAGCGCGAGCTGCCGGTCGCCCGCAGGATCGCCTTCCACCTGATCGAGCACCGCCCCGTGGACGAGCTCGCCGACGGCGACGCGCTGCAGAAGCTGGTGACCGCCGCGGCCGAGCCGTCCAAGCGCGTCCGCAAGAACCTGCGCTGGTACGCCGACCTGCCGCTCCAGGACGAGCTGCCCGAGGCGCTGTACCGGCTGCGGGCCGCCGACCTGATCCCGATGACGCAGGTCGAGGACCTGTCCTGGTCGGGTGGACGGCTACGCGTCAGCGGGCACGCCTACCTGGCGGGCCTGTCGGTGCGCAGCCGCCGCTTCAACCGGGCGAGCGTGGTGCTGCGCGGCCCGCGCTGGCTGCCGCCGGTGCGGATGCGCACCCGCAGGGTCTTCCACCCCGAGGCGACCCACGGGGCCGAGGAGGCCGGCTGCAACTACGACTGGTCCGGATTCGTCGCCGAGCTGAGCCCCTGGCCGCTGCGCTGGCGTTCGGCGGTGCGGGCCGTGGTGCGCGGCGGCAAGCGGATGCTGCGCCACCGCGAGGCCGTGCAGGACACCACCACCTGGCGCGCCGAGATCGTGATCTGGAGCCGGGGCGCCCGCTCCGTCGGCCTGCTGCGCGGGCCCAGCACCGGCCGTACCGAACGGCCCTCGGGCCTGGACCTCGGCAAGGGCTGGTGGATCCGCCCGGTCTGGACCTCCGACCGGGCGCTGCAGATCGTGCTGCAGCCCACCCGGGCCGAGCTGACCGGTGTGCGGCTGGAGGGCGAGCGCCTGGAGGTGGACGTCTTCCTGCCGGGCAAGGAGGTGACCAGGGGCCAGGCCCGCCTGGACGGTCACCGGATCGCCGCGGACTTCACCCCCGTCGAGGGCGGCACCGCCGTCGTGGTGCCGCTCGCGGTCGACTCGCTGCTGCAGGAACGCGACGGCGGCCGGCTCTGGATCGAGCCCAAGGGCGACCCGGCGGCCTCCGTCATGATCGGCAAGGCCGAGGAGAGCCGCACGGTCGTCGGCGACCGGGAGATCACCGTCCTGCGCGACCGCCGTGACCGGGTGATCGTCTCCGCCCACCGGATCCGGCCGGTCATCACCTCTGCCGTCTGGGACGAGAGGGGCGCGCTCACCCTGGAGGGCTCCTTCCCCGGCTCCGGCGCGGCCGAGCTGACCCTCAAGCACCGTACCGGCCTGATCCACGCCGTCCCCCTGGAGCGCGACGGCTCCCGGTTCACGGTGCGGTTCACCCCCGCCGCGATGCCGAGGTTCGGCGACACGGCCCCGCTGGGCAGCGGCACCTGGAGCATGGCGGTCCGCACGGGGACGGGCAAGGGCCAGATCGTCCCGTTCCGCGTCGACCACGCCATCCTGGACGGGCTGGACGAGGAGCCGAAGATCCGCGACGGCCGCGAGTACCGGCTGATCTCCACCCGCTTCGACATCCCGGTGCTCTCCGTGGCCGAGCACCTGCCCGACGACGAGAAGGGCGCGGGCGGCCTGTACGCGCTGCGCCGGGGCTTCTACCCCGCCGAGCGGGCCCGCGAGCTCACCGACGCGACCGTCTACGTCGCCTACGACGGGCGGCAGTACGAGGGCAACGTCCGCGCGATCTACGAGGAGCGGGTGCGGCGCGGTGACGGCGGCGAGCACATCTGGGTGGTCAAGGACGGCGCGTTCACGCCCCCCGGCCCCGCCGAACTGGGGGCCGAGGGCGCCGCGCCGACCGTGGTGCGCGCGGGCAGCCGCGAGCACTACGCGGTGCTGGCCCGCTCGCGGTACGTGGTGACCAACGGCTTCCTGCCGCCGTGGTTCCGGGCGCGCGACGACCAGACGGTCGTGCAGACCTGGCACGGCACCCCGCTCAAGCGGATGGGCAACGACCTGCCGCACATGTCCCGCGACCCCCGCCCGCCGGCCTGGCACCGGCAGGCCGCCGAGGTGCGCGGCTGGGACCTGCTGATCTCGCAGAGCCCCTGGGCGACCCCGGTGCTGCGCCGGGGCTTCGGTTACCAGGGGGAGGTCCTCGAGAGCGGCTACCCGCGCAACGACGTGCTGGTGGCCCCGGACCGCGAGGAGTTGGCGGCGCGGGTGCGGGAGCGGCTCGGCATCGCCGAAGGAGCCAGGGTGGTGCTCTACGCGCCGACCTACCGCGACTACGACCGCAGGAACGCCTCGGTCCGCCTGGACCTGGGCGAGGCGCGACGGGCGCTCGGCCCCGGCCACGAGTTCCTGATCAGGGCGCACTCGATGCAGGCGGCGCCGAACGTGCCCGCCGGCCTCGGACGCGACGTCACGACGTACCCGGACGTCACGGACCTGCTGCTGATCGCGGACGTGCTGATCACGGACTACTCGTCGGTCATGGTGGACTTCGCCGCGACCGGCCGCCCGATGCTCTTCTTCACCTACGACCTGCAGCGCTACTCCTCCAAGCGGGGCCTGTACCTGGACCTGGCCGCCGAGGCGCCCGGACCGCTGCTGTCCACCTCGGCCGAGGTCGTCGGTGCCCTGAGTGCGATCGACGAGGTGGCCGCCGCCCACGCCGAGCGCTACGAGCTCTTCCAGCGCACCTACGCGCCCCGCGACGACGGCAAGGCGACCGCGAGACTCGTGGACCACGTCTTCGCCTCCTGACCCGCCCGGCGGGCTCCCGGGCACCGTTTTCTCGAACGGATTCCCGGGAGCCCCCGCCTCCGGCGCCCTGCGGCGCTTCCGCCCAGGTCCGGGCGGTGCCCCGAGGGCCGCGCCGTCCCGCACCCGCCCGCCGTCCGCCACGCCCGGCGCGGAATCCGCCATGCCGTACCCCCGGACTCGGCACGATCATCGTCCGGGATCTGGTGGAATGGCGAGTTGTGAGTGGTCGGGACTGGCGGCTGGTACGTCGTGAGGATGCAGGGAGGGCTGTTGCCCCTGTGCTCGACGAGCACCAGCGGGCGGTGGTGGCGCACGGGGGAGGCCCGCTGCTCGTGCTCGCCGGGCCCGGTACGGGGAAGACCACCACGATCGTGGAGAGCGTGGTCGACCGGATCGAGCGCCGCGGCACCGACCCCGAGCGGGTGATCGTCCTCACCTTCAGCCGCAAGGCCGCCGAGGAGCTGCGCGAGCGCATCACCGCCCGGCTGCGGCGCACCACCCGCACCCCGCTGGCCCTCACCTTCCACAGCTACGCCTACGCCCTGCTCCGCCGCGAGGCCCTGCTCGCCGGGCAGGTGCCGCCGCGCCTGCTGACCGGCCCCGAGCAGCTGCTGGAGATCCGCCGCCTGCTGCACGGCGAGCTGGAGGACGGCGCCGTGCACTGGCCGCAGGACATGCACGAGGCCCTCAAGACCCGGGGCTTCGCCGGGGAGCTGCGCGATTTCCTGGCCCGTGCCGCCGAACGCGGCCTCGACGGGCCCGAGCTGGTCGAGCTGGGCCGCCGCCACGGCCGTCCCGACTGGGTGGCCGCAGGCAGGTTCGCCGGCCGCTACCAGGCCAGGTTCGACCTCGACGTCGAGCCGGTGCTCGACTACGCCGAGCTGATCCGCGCCGCCGGTGCGCTGCTCTCCGACCCCGACGTCCGGGCCCGCGAGCGGTCCGCGTACGACGCCGTCTTCGTCGACGAGTACCAGGACACCGACCCGGCGCAGGAGTTCCTGCTCCAGCAGCTCGCCGGGGAGGGGCGTGACCTGGTCGTGGTCGGCGACCCGGACCAGTCGATCTACGGGTTCCGCGGCGCCGACGTGCGGGGGATCATGAACTTCCCCGACCGCTTCCGCGACGCCGCCGGGGCCAAGGCGCCCGTCGTCGCGCTGCGCGTCTGCCGCCGCAGCGGCGCCGAACTGCTCCGGGCCACCCGCCGGATCACCTCCCGGCTGCCCGCGACCCCGGGCGGGGCCGCCCACCGCGACCTGCGCGCGCTGCCGGACGCCGTTCCCGGCGACGTGAAGGTGCTGGTGGCCGACGGCACCCCCCAGGAGGCGGCGATCGTGGCCGACACGCTCCGCCGGGCGCACCTGCTGGACGGCGTCCCCTGGTCGCGGATGGCGGTGCTGGTGCGTTCCGCCACCCGCCAGGTGCCGCTGCTGCGCCGGGCCCTGGTCACCGCGGGGGTGCCGGTCATGGTCACCGGCGGCGAGGTGCCGCCGTTCCAGGAGCCGGGGGTCCGGCCGCTGATCAGGCTGATCCAGGTGGCGCTGCACCCGGAGAACCTGGACGAGGGGATGGCCGAGGAGCTGCTGACCGGCGCGCTCGGCGGCACCGACATGATCGGCGTACGTCGGCTGCGCCGCGCCCTGCGGGTCGCCGAGCACGAGGCGCTGGCCCACCCCGGAGGCGTACCGGCAGACGGGCCCGAGGGGGCCGAGGGGAGCACGGCCGACGGGGGCGGCACCGGACCGGCCGGCGGATCCACCGACGCCTCCACGGACGATTCCACGGACGGGACCGGGACCGAGGCCGAAGGCGGTTCCGGCGACGAAAGCGAGACCGTTCCCGGCGACGGGAACGCGACCGGCGACGCCGGGACCGCGGCGCGGGGAACGTCGGACGGGGACGGGCCCGCGGAGGGAACGGACGGGGACGGGCCGGCGAAGGGAACCGCGGAAGGGGCGGACGGGGCGGACGGCATGGCGGACCTGCCCGTCGAGCGGGAGGCCACCGGGCCGCGTTCCTCGGGCGAGCTGCTGGTCGCGGCCCTGAAGGACGCGCGGGAGCTGGTGCGGGTCGAGCCGCACGTGGCCGCGCCCGCCGAGCGGGTGGCCGGGCTGCTCTCCGCCGCCACCGAGGCCGTACGGCGCGGCGGCACCGCGGAGGACGTGCTGTGGGCCGTCTGGCAGGCCACCGGGCTCGCCTCCCGGTGGACCGAGACCAGCCTGCGGGGCGGTGTCAGGGGCGCCATGGCCGACCGCGACCTGGACGCCGTGGTGGCGCTCTTCGACCAGGCCGCCCGGTTCGTCGACCGGCTCCCGCACGCCGGGGTGGACGTGTTCGTCGAGGACCTGGTCGCCCAGGAGATCCCCGGGGACTCCCTGGCCGAACGGGCCCCCGACGGCGACACGGTCCGCATCATGACCGCGCACCGCGCCAAGGGCCTGGAGTGGGACGTGGTGGTCGTGGCCGGGGTCCAGGAGGGCGCCTGGCCGGACCTGCGGCTGCGCGGGTCCATGCTGAGCACCGACGACATGGTCGCCAGGGCCGAGGGCTCCGAGCACGAGAACCCGGCGGCCGTCCACGCCGCGCTCGCCTCCCAGCTGCTGGCCGAGGAGCGCCGACTGTTCTACGTGGCCGCGACCCGGGCGAGGAAGCGGCTCGTCGTCACCGCGGTGGGCGGCGACGACACCGAAGAGCGGCCCTCGCGCTTCCTGACCGAGCTGGTGCCCGGCTCGGCCGAGGAGAGCGGCATGGACGAGCGCTCCCGCTGGCTGAGCATGTCCGCGCTCGTGGCCGACCTGCGGTCGGCGGTCGCCGACTCCACCCGGCCGGAACCGCTGCGCAGGTCCGCCGCCGCGCACCTGGCCAGGCTCGCCGCCGCCGGCGTGCCCGGCGCCCACCCCAACGACTGGTACGCCCTGACGCCCCTGTCCGACGACCGCCCGCTGAGCTGGCCCGACGACATCGTGCGCGTCTCGCCCTCGGCGGTGGAGAGCTTCAGCAAGTGCGGCCTGCGCTGGCTGCTGGAGACCTCGGTCGGCGCGGGAGGCACCGACGTGGCCCGCGGCCTGGGCACGGTCGTGCACGCGCTGGCCGTGCTCGCCGCGACCGGCATGCCCACCGAGGAGACCCTCGGCAAGCGCCTGGACGACGTCTGGCACGAGCTCGACTTCGGCGGCGTCTGGTACAACCGCAAGCAGCGCAGGGTCGCCGAGGAGATGATCTCCAAGTTCGTCCGCTGGCACCAGGAGAACCCCCGCGAGCTGGTCGGCCTGGAGGAGGCGTTCACGGCCACGGTCTCCGAGGGGGTGCAGATCAAGGGGCGGGTCGACCGGGTCGAGCGCGACGGCGAGGGCCGGGCGGTGATCATCGACATCAAGACCGGCAAGAACGGCCCCAGGGACGCCGACCTGGAGCGCCACCCCCAGCTCGGGGTCTACCAGCTCGCCGCGCTGCTGGGAGCCTTCCAGCGGCACGGCATGACCGAGCCGGGCGGTGCCGCCCTGGTCCAGGTGGGCGACGCCGCGGGCAAGAAGGGCGCCAAGGAGCAGGCGCAGCCGCCCCTGTCGGAGGACCCCGACCCCGGCTGGGCGCGCGACATGGTCGACACCGTCGCGACCGGCATGTCGGGGCCGTTCTTCCAGGCGAAGGTCAACGACGGCTGCCGTACCTGCGCCGTACGGTCGAGCTGCCCGGTCAGCAAGAACGGGGACCAGGTGTGCTGAGGCCCGCCGACCGCCGCGGGGGCGCCGCGTGCTGAGTCCGGTCCAGCTGGCCGCCAAGCTGGGCATCCTGCCGCCGACCCCGGAACAGGCCGAGGTGATCGAGGCCGGCCTGGAGCCGATGGTCGTGATGGCCGGGGCCGGGTCGGGCAAGAGCGAGACCATGGCCGGGCGCGTCGTCTGGCTGGTGGCCAACGGGCTGGTCCGCCCCGAGCAGGTGCTCGGCCTGACCTTCACCAGGAAGGCCGCGGGCGAGCTGGCCGCCCGGGTGCGCGAGCGGCTCACCGGCCTGGTCGAGACCGGCCAGGTGCCCGCCCAGCAGATGGAGGGCGAGCCGACCATCTCCACCTACCACGCGTACGCGGCCCGCCTGGTCACCGACCACGCGCTGCGCGAGGCGCTGGAGCCGACCATGCGCCTGATCTCCCCGGCCGTCGCCTGGCAGCTCGCCGTGCGGGTGGTCAGCGCCTACGACGGGCCGATGGCGGAGGTCGAGTGGAGCCCGGCGACCGTCACCCGCGCGGTGCTGGAGCTGGCCGGGGAGATGGCCGAGCACCTGCGCACCCCGCAGGACGTGCGCGACGTCGGCGCCTGGCTGGACGCCCGTTTCGCCGAGCTGCCCGGAACGCCGATCAAGGACCAGCGCAGGCCGCTGCTCACCCAGCGGGCCAGGGAGCAGCTGCTGCCGCTGGTGGAGGCGTACGACCGGCTCAAGCGGGGCCGGGAGGTCGTCGACCACGGCGACCAGATGGCGCTCGCGGCCCGGATCGCGTCCAAGCACGCCGAGGTCGGCGAGATCGAGCGCGGCCGGTTCGCCGTCGTCCTGCTGGACGAGTACCAGGACACCAGCCACGCCCAGCTCGTGCTGCTGCGCGCCCTGTTCGGCGGCGGCCACCCGGTGACGGCCGTGGGCGACCCCTGCCAGTCCATCTACGGCTGGCGCGGCGCCTCCGCGGGCAACCTGACCCGCTTTCCCCGCGACTTCAGGACCGCCGCCGGGGAGCTCGCCCCGATCCGCCGCCTGTCGGTGAGCTTCCGCAACGGCGACGCCGTGCTGGACGTCGCCGCCCGGCTCCAGCTGCCGCTGCGGATGGAGGCCAGGGAGGTGCCGGTCCTGGTGCCCGGCGGCAACCGGGTCGAGCGCGGCCGGGTGGTGTGCGCCTTCCACGAGACCGCCGACGACGAGGCGGACTGGATCGCCGCGGGCATCGCCCGGGTGCTGGGAGCCGAGAGCGCGCCCGACGGCATGCCCTGGGGCGAGGGGGAGCGCAAGCGGGCCAAGCAGAGCGTCTGGGGCGGCCCGCAGGCGCTCCAGCCCCACGACGTGGCGATCCTGGCGCGCAAGCGCTCGCAGTTCCCCGCGCTGCGCCGGGCGCTGGAGTCGAGGGGCATCCCGGTGGAGATCGTCGGGCTGGGCGGCCTGCTGACCGTGCCCGAGGTGGCCGACATCGTCTCCACGCTGCGGGTGATCTACGATCCGAGCGCCGGGGACGCCCTGGTGCGGCTGCTGTCCGGTCCCCGCTGGCGGATCGGCCCCGCCGACCTGCGGGAGCTGGGGGAGCGGGCCCGCGAGCTGAACCGGGAGACCCGCGAGGGCGCCTCCCCGGTGGCCGATCCGCTGGACCAGGTGGTGGCGGACATGGCCGAGGAGCGCGGCAGCCTCATCGACGCCCTCGACGAGCTGCCCGACCGTCCGGAGTGGCAGGACCTGTTCTCCCCGCTGGCGCGGGTCCGGCTGGTCTCCGTCGCCCAGGAGCTGCGCCTGCTGCGCGCCCACACCGGCCAGCCGCTCCCGGACCTGATCCAGGAGGTGGAGCGCCGGCTCGGCCTGGACATCGAGGTGGCGGCCCGGGGGACGGCCGTCGGCCCGTTCGCGGCCCGCGCCGACCTGGACGCCTTCCTGGACGCCGCCTCCCGGTTCGCCGGGGACTCCGAGGACCCGACGCTGGGCGCGTTCCTGGCGTTCCTGAAGGCGGCCGACGAGGAGGAGAACGGCCTGGACGCCGGGCGGGTGGGCGAGAGCAACAGCGTCAAGCTGATGACCGTGCACGCCTCCAAGGGCCTGGAGTGGCCGGTGGTGGTGGTGCCCGGCCTGTCCCAGGCGCTGTCGAAGGCCGGGACGCTCACCGTCGGCACCATGTTCCCGGCCCGTCCCACGACCAGCCCCAAGTGGACCGAGAACCCCCGCAAGCTGCCCTACCCGCTCCGCGGCGACGCCTCCGACCTGCCCGTCTTGACCGGGCTGAGCAAGGAGGAGCTGGCCGAGTTCGACGAGCGCTGCCGCGACCGCGACCTGCTGGAGGAGCGCCGCCTGGCCTACGTCGCGGTCACTCGCGCGCACTATCTGCTGATCGCGTCGGGGTACCGCTGGGGCACCGCGGCCAAGCCGCTGGAGCCGTCCGACTTCCTGGTGGAGATCCGCGACACCTGCGGCCGGGTGGCGTTCTGGGCCCCGGAGCCGGAGGAGGGCGCCACCAACCCGCTGCTGGCCGAGCCGCCCGAGTCCGCCTGGCCGATCGCGCCGGACGACGTCCGCTACGCCGCCGTCCTGGACGGCGCGACCATGGTCGAGGCGGCCCTGGCCGCCCTGGCGGAGAACGGCGCCCGCGCCGGTTCTCCCGGTGCCGCGGGTCCCGCGGGCTCCTCCGGCTCGGCGGGGTCCGCGCGGGCGGTGCCGGCCGGTTCCGGGCCGGTGCACGACGCGGTGTACGAGGACGTGCCCCTCCCCGACCTGCCCCTCCCCGACGCCTCCTTCTCCGAGGTGCCCTTCCCCGACGCCCCGGACGACGGGTCCTTCGGGGACGACCCCGGGGAGGTGCCCTTCCCGGACGGCCCCGAGGACGCGTTCGACGGGGATCCCCGGGACGTCCCCTTCGGGGACCCTCAGGACGTCCCCTTCCCTGGCGACCCCGGGGGCGAGGCGACGCCGTCCCTCCCCCCGCCCCGGGACGTCGTTCCCGCGACCGCGCGGGAGGGTGACCCCGCGACCGCGCGGGAGGGTGCCCCCGTGACCGCGCGGGATGGTGACCCCGCGCGGGAGGGTGTTCCCGCGGACGGGAAGGCGGGTGACCTCGTGACCGCGCAGGAGGGTCTTCCCGCGGACGGGGACGCGCCGCCCGTGGCGGTGGAGCGGACGGCGCCCGTGGCCTTCGAGTCCGACGAGCAGCGGCCGGTGCCCGTGGCCGACCTGCGGGGATGGGACAGGGAACGGGCGAAGGCGTGGGAGCGCGACATCGAGCTCCTGCTCAGGGAACGGGAGCTGAACCGCAGGCGCGGTACCGGACGGGTGGAGCTGCCCGCCCACCTGACCGTCTCCGCCCTGGTCACGCTGGCCTCCGACCCCAAGGCGCTGGCCCGGCAGATCCGCCGCCCGGTGCCCAAGAAGCCCGCCCCGCTGGCCCGGCGCGGCACCTCCTTCCACCGCTGGCTGGAGGGACGCTGGGGGCAGCAGCGGCTGATGGACGAGTTCGAGCTGCCGGGCGCGTCCGACGACTTCGAGGAGACCGACGCCCACCTCGAGGAGTTGCGCGCCCGCTTCGAGGAGAGCGAGTGGGTGGAGCGGGAACCGCTCGACGTCGAGGTCCCCTTCGAGACGATGATCGCCGACCGGGTGGTCCGCGGCCGGATGGACGCGGTCTTCCAGATCTCCGACGGCCGCTACGAGGTGGTGGACTGGAAGACCGGCCGCCGTCCCACGGGCGGGAAGGCCGAGGCCGCGGCCTCGGTCCAGCTCGCCGCCTACCGGCTGGCCTGGTCCCACCTGGCGGGCGTCCCCCTGGCGCAGGTCGGCGCGGCCTTCCACTACGTCCTGCTCAACGAGACCGTCCGGCCGGTCGACCTGCTCGACGAGCGCGGCCTGGTCGCCCTGGTCGAGTCGGTGCCCGTCCTCGGCTGACCCGGGCCCGCGGAGGCCGGCCCGGGCCCTCGGAGACCGGTCCGGGGCCTCCGGGCGGCCTTTTCGCGGGGGCGGCTCAGCCCAGGGGCAGAGGGCGGCGCGGCACGGGAGAGGTGTGGATGAGGGACGTCGTCGTATGGCCGTAGGGGGTGAACAGGTCGAGGATCGGCTCCAGCTCGGCGACCGTGCGCAGGTGCATCACGAAGAAGAAGCAGTCGTCGCCGGTCATGCGGTGGCACTCGACGATCTGGGGGACCTTCTCGGCGATCTCGGCGATGCGCCGCAGCTCCCGGATCGCCGGGCGGATCCGGACCATCACCGTGACGGGGAAGCCCAGGGCCCGCGGGTCGATCTCGGCGCGATAGCCGGTGATCACACCGGTCTCCTCCAGCCGCCGTACCCGTTCGGCCACCGCGGGCGCCGACAGGCCGACCCTGCGGCCCAGCTCGGCGAGGCCGGCCCTGGCGTCGGTCTGCAGCTCGGTGAGGATGCGAAGGTCCAGGTCGTCGATTCCCTTGGGTTCGTACGCCCGCTCGGGCCTGATCCTTCGATTCGCCATTTTGCCAATCTACGGGCCGGTCGACGATGGGGGGCATGTCGTCCGCGGGCCCGCGTGCCCTCATCGCGACGGTGCCCCCGTGGTCCTACTTCATGGGCAGCGCCGTCTTCCACTACCTCGGCCCGGCCTTCGCCGTGCTGCTGTTCGCCCGGCTCGCGCCCCTCGGGGTGGCGGGCCTGAGGATCTGGAGCGCCGCGTTGGTCTTCGCGCTCTGGCGCCGCCCCTGGCGGATCCTCGCCCGTCTCGACGCTGGAGGCCGCCGGACGATCGTCGCCTGGGGCGCGGTGCTGGCCGCCATGAACGTCTGCTTCTACCTGGCGATCGACCGCGTCCCGCTGGGCACCGTCGCCGCGATCGAGTTCCTGCCCGTCATCGCGCTGGCCGCGTTCGGCGCCCGGACCCTTCGCAACCTCCTGGCGCTCGTGGCGGCCGTCGGCGGCGTCTACGCGCTGACCGACGTCCGGCCGGTCGGGGAGGGGCTCGGGCTCGTGTTCGCCTTCGCCAACGCGCTGCTGTTCGCCGCCTACATCGTGCTGGCCCACCGTACGTCCCGGCGGCTGAGCGCCGCCGAGGGGGACACCACCGGTGACACCGGCAGCGGCTCAAGTGGTGGCTCAAGTGGTGGCGCGGGTGGTGACGTCGGAGGCATCGACGCGCTGGCCGCGGCCATGCTCGTCGCCTCGGTCCTCGTCGCGCCCGTGGCGCTGTGGCAGGTCGCCCCCGCACTGGCCGACCCGATGGTGCTCGCCGCCGGGATCGGGGTCGGGATCTGCTCGTCGGTGATCCCGTACGTCTGCGACCAGCTCGCCATGGCGCGGATGACCCGCGCCACCTACGCGCTGCTGGTGGCGGTGCTTCCGGCCACGGCCACGGTGATCGGCGTCGTGGTGCTCCGGCAGTTCCCCTCGGCCGTCGAACTGGCCGGGGTCGCGCTCGTCGTGCTGGCGGTCGTCCTGCACCGCCCCACCCCGGAGCGGGCCTGACGGGCTCGTCCGTGGCCTGACCGCGAAGAGGGGAGGTATATCAACTAAACATATTAAAGGGGGTTGAATTCAATCATAATTTTCAATCCACCTGGAACTCCAGAAGCTTCTATCGACAACCAGTACATTCGCGTAACCGTCACACGGAGGCAACGAAGGATGAAGGCGAACGGGTATCCATGCGGGTGACGGAGTGGCATGCGGAAAGATCTGTGGGTGGCATGGCTGAATGTCAGTGCGCGCACCGCAGAGAAGATCCAGAACCGTCATGGGCTCTACGAAGGCGAAGTCAGAGATGCGGTCGTCTGTCGCGAGGGCCTGGAATACGTGTGGAACCATGATCCTGATCGAGGGTGGAGAGCCATGGTGCGAACGCGGATCCGGTCGATGACCGTGCTCGTCGTCCTCTACCCGACGAGTGATTCGGATGATGTGTACAACCTTGGAAGCGCTTATCCCATCTGATCACCGTTGGCAGGCAGGGAGCGAGGAGGCATCATGGCGAACATGGACGCCAACGAGTTTTACGAGGACGACGAGCCCGTCGAGAAGATCGTCGCAGCGTTCGAACGCGGCGAGAAGCGGGTCACGAAGCACCCCAGCCGGGGCTTCAACGCGCACATCACCCTGGCCGGTGTTCCCTCCTTCGGCGAGACCAGCACCGCAGGCGTCGCCGTCACCCGCTCCTGCTGATGGTCTCACCGATCGACGTCCAGCTCATCCTGTGTGATGCGGCCGTCTCCGACCCCAGCGGTAAGGTCCACATGCTCGGTGCGGGCTGGTCCGTCACCGGTGCTCCCAGTGCCCCGCATGCCGTCGCCGTGCTGCTCGGCATTCCGTGGGATCGCGCCGACGAGCGGATTCCCCTGCGTCTTGAACTGCGTGACGACGACGGTCACCCCGTGGAGATCCTCACCCCCGGTGATGACATCGCGGCCGTGAACCATGCGGGAAGCGTGGAGATCGGCCGTCCGCCAGGGCTGGCCGCGGGGACAACGCTCGACGCGGCCTTCTCCCTCAGCGTCCCGGCCCTTTCCCTGAAACCCGGCCGCTACCACTGGCGTCTTGAGATAGGAGACCAGGTGGTCACCAAGTCGTTCACGGCACGTACGGGCCGATAAGAGCGCGACTCATTTGGCGGTTGGTCATTAGATCGTCCGTGGATGTGTTTCTTCAGTGACCGGTCCCCGATGAGTTGTGGGAGCTGTTCCAGCGCGTGGTCCCGCTGGCACCCACTCGGCCGCAAGGCGGCGGGCGGCGGCGGATCAACGATCGGATGATCCTGGCCGCGATCGTGTACGTGGCCACTACCGGCTGCGCTTGGCGACAACTCCCGCCGGTCTTTGGCGCCTCCTGGCAGACAGTCCACCGCCGCTTCACCGAATGGAGCGCCGCTAGAGCCTGGGCCAAGCTCTACCGGATCCTGCTGGATGAACTCGGCGCCCGAGGAGAACTGGACTGGTCTCGGTGCGAGATCGACTCGGTCAGCGTTCGAGCGGCCAAAGGGGGGAGTTGGCAGGTCCGAATCCTGTCGATCGCGGCAAGAACGGGGTGAAGATCCATCTCATCACCGAACGGACTGGCCTGCCGATCTCTGTCGCAATCAGCGCGGCCAACACGCACGACGGCCTGGCGCTGGAACCGCTGGCACGCAGCATCCCGCCGAGGACCGCGACGCCGCCGACCGGCGAAGCTACATGGTGACAAGGGCTATGACTACCCGCACATGCGAACCTTCCTGCGCAGCCGCGGGATCATCCCGCGCATCGCCCGCCGAGGGGTTGAGTCCAGCCAGCGCCTGAGACGCCACCGCTGGGTGGTCGAGCGGACCGTCCGTCCCTGGCTAGCCGACCGCCGACGCTTACATCGCCGCTATGAACGGCGAGCCGACCACTTTGCATCCTTCGTCGCCATCGCCGCGGCCCTCATTTGCTACCGCCGACTGGCCACGTAAGACAGCCACGGGTTTGCGGTGCACAGTAGGCTCACGTGGATTTCCTGGCACCGACCAGAAAATGTCAGGTCATGATCGAAGACTTGCCGCTCATGACCGATTCTCGCAGCGTGTCGTTCGATCTGCGTGTTTCCTACCGGCAGGCGTACCTTGTCGATGAGACCGATGACGCCATGGGCCCGGACGACCTACTTGGTGACCATCCCACGCATCCAGTCGGGATCATAAGGGTGGCAGACGGCTGCGCCTTTCTGGTCACAGGTCTGCACACGGGAACGGTCGGCTTCTCGGTGACAGTGACCGACCACGACCCGGGAGCGGACATCGACGGCTACGAGGATGTCGTGGAGATCGGCTTCGAGTCCAAGGCCGGGCGGGTTTCCTTGCACGAGTGGGGCTGCGAAAAGCTCCATTGTAATCCGTCGTGCGAAACGTGCCATCGGATCTGAACATTTCCAGTCATGAGCCGTGCTGTGCTTGCCCTTGGCCGTGACGGCGCTCGGATGATCCCGCGCGGTTCCGGTCCTGGGCCGGACAGGGGCGCCGGGGAGAAGGAGGTCGCGAAAAGGCGATCCGGACGACACAGGTGACCCGTCCGGGCGTGGGGGCTTGTCCGGGGCCGGGGCGGGGGTTACCGTTGACGTGTTGACCGGATTTCATAATTGGTCAACGCGTCAGAAGGAGGGAACGGGGTGCGGGAGAAGACCGGGCCGGTCGGCCGGGCCGACCGGATCCTCAATGCCGCGGCCGGGCTGCTCGTACGCCACGGCTACCGCAAGGTGACGATCGAGGACGTCGCCCGGGAGGCCGGGATCGGCAAGGGCACGGTCTACCTGCACTGGCGGACCAAGCAGCAGCTCTTCGAGGCCGTGCTGCTGCGCGAGTCCATCGCGTACCTGGAGGAGTTCCTCGACGAGCTGCGCCGGGACCCGCGCACCCTGCTGCCGCACCGCCTGGTCTCCTCCACGTTCCTGGCCGTCGCCCGCAGGCCGGTGCTGGGGGCGATGGTCACCGGTTTCACGGAGGGGGCGCACGCGACGCGGGCCGACGCCTCCCTGCGGGGTCGCGAGCTGCTCATCGCCGAGCGGTTCCACGACCTGATGACCCGGCACGGCCTGTTCCGCTCCGACGTGCCGAACCTGGCGTTCACCTTCGGGGCGGTGGCGACCGGCTTCCACGTCCACCCTTCCGAGGAGCCGATCGACGCCGCGGCCAAGGCGGAGTCGATCGCGTACGTGGTCAGGAACGCCCTGGAGCCCGCCGTACCGCCGGGTGATCGGGAACTGGCCGACGCGGCCTCGGAGATGGCCGCGATCATCGAGGACCTGATCCCGCCCTTCCGTAAGTGGATCTACGCGTACGAACGCCAAGACGAGCCCGGCTGACCCGGGTCCGTCCCGACCAGGAAGGCACGCCATGACCATCATCGACGACGCATGGGGCCTGCACGAGGGGCACTTCTGGCTGCGTGACCACCACCCGGACCGGCCGGTCCGGTTCGACGAGACCACCGGGATGTGGAACGTCTACGGCTACCCCGAGGTGATGCGGATCCTCGGTGACCCGAGGACGTTCTCCTCCGACACCGCCCGGACACTGCCCGAGGGGATGCGGGAGCCCACCGAGGGCAACCTGGTGCAGATGGACCCGCCCGTGCACGGCAAGCTCCGCAAGCTCGTCAGCCACGCCTTCACCCCCAAGGTCGTCGCCGACCTCGAACCGCGGATCGCCGAGGTGACCGGCGAACTGCTGGACGCGCTGGACGGACGGGACCGGCTCGAACTGGTGGCCGACCTCGCCTACCCGCTGCCGGTCATCGTCATCGCGGAGCTGCTGGGCGTGCCCGCGGGCGACCGCCACCTGTTCAAGCAGTGGGTGGACGGCATCTTCGACAGCTCCCGGCAGTTCTCCCTCCGCGACCAGAGCGAGGAGCAGGTGCGCGACCTGGCCTACGTCAGGGAGCAGGTCGCGCACCTGACCGACTACCTGGGCGAGCACGTCGAGGAGCGGCGGCGCAGGCCGCGCGCCGACCTGCTCACCAAGCTCGTCGAGGCCGAGGTGGACGGCGAGCGCCTTACCCAGACAGAAGTGGTGAACTTCGCGAACCTCCTGCTGCTGGCCGGGCACATCACCACCACCATGCTGCTGGGCAACACGGTGCTCTGCCTGGACGCCCACCCGGAGTGGTTCGGCCGGGTCCGCGAGGACCGGTCGACGATTCCCGCGGTGATCGAGGAGTCCCTGCGCTTCTTCAGCCCGTTCGCCACCCTCGGCCGGGTCACCGACGTCGACGTCGAGCTCGGCGGCGAGCACGTGCCCGCGGGAGAGCTGCTCATGGTCTGGGTCGCGGCGGCCAACCGCGACCCGCGCCAGTTCGCCGACCCCGGTGTCTTCGACCCCACCCGCGACCCCAACCCGCACCTCGCCTTCGGCCGGGGGATCCACTTCTGCCTGGGCGCGCCACTGGCCCGCCTGGAGGGCCGGATCGCGCTCGGCATGCTGCTCGACCGCTTCCCCCGCCTGCGCACCGACCCGGACGAGCCGCCGCAGTTCCTGGCCAGCCCCAACCTGACCGGGGTACGGAGGCTGCCGCTGCTCACCTCGGCCGGCTGACCGCCGGCGTCGACGCGGCGCGCGGGATGGCCGATAGTGGCTCGTATGACGCCACCGATATCGCTGACGCGCGCGTCGGTACTCGCCGTGCTCGCCCTGGCCGCGGCGGCCTGCTCCGGCCCGTCACCGCGCGGGACGGCGTCGCCCCCGGTGCCCGCGCCGGAGTCCGCTCCGGAGTCCGTCTCCGCCTCGGCGTCGCCGTCCCCGGTGGCGCTGAGGCCCCCGCCGCTCCGGCTCCCCGCCGTCCGCGCGGGGGCCGCCTGCCCCACCACCCCCCGGCGCCCGTGGTCCGGACCCGGGGAGGCGGCCGGGGTGCTCGGCGACGGGCCGCTGTACCCGATCGCCGACTACTTCATGAAGGGGACGGTCCTGGAGCTCCGCCCCGGCGACCGTGACCCCGAAGGCTCGTACGTGAAGAAGGTCCGGTGGCTCGCCTCGGGGTACGCCGGGCCGGTCCTCATCCGTGCCGACCGGATCGACGGGAAGGGCACGGCGAGCGCCAGGTTCTCCTACACCGGCGAGGTGCGCGACGACGGGTTCCACGCAGAGGTGACCGCGCCGCCGAACAGCATGCCGGGCACCACGACGATCGGCGGGCCGGGCTGCTACGCGTACCAGATCGACGGCACGACGTTCAGCACGGTCGTGGTGTTCCGCGCCGTCAAGTCCGGTGCCGTACAAGAATGATCTTTCCGGAAAGAGAGGCGTGATACGGACAGATCCTCTATGTTGGGCAGAAAATGATCAGACCAAAAGAGAGCCCCATGACGGAAATATCTGGTATCAACCCCAACATTCCGCATCAGGCCCGGGTCTGGGACTACCTCGGGGGCGGCAAGAACAACTACGACGCCGACCGGGTCGCCGCCGGGTACATCCTGCAGGGCTACCCGCAGATGGGGGCCATCGTCCGGCAGGCCCGCGCGTTCCAGGGCCGCGTCGTCCGCTTCCTCGTGGAGGAGGCCGGGATCCGGCAGTTCCTCGACATCGGCACCGGGCTCCCCACCGACGACCACGTCCACGGTGTCGCGCAGCGGTCCGACCCCACCTGCCGGATCGTGTACGTCGACAACGACCCGCTGGTGCTCGTCCACGCCCAGGCGCTGCTCACCAGCAGCCCCGAGGGCGAGTGCGCCTACCTGGAGGCCGACGCCCGCGACCCGGAGACGGTCCTGCGCGGCGCGGCCGAGACCCTGGACTTCGACGAGCCGATCGCGCTGATGATGTTCGGGGTGCTGGGCACGGTCCCCGACGACGACGACGCCCGCGCGCTGGTCCGCAGGTTCGTGGACGCGCTGCCCTCGGGGAGCTACCTGGTCTTCGAGGACGGGACGAACGTGGTGATCCCGGATGCGGCCAAGCAGGTGGAGCAGGTCGTCGAGGAGGGGCGCGCCTACGACTACCGGCTGCGGACCCCCGAGCAGATCGCCCGGTTCTTCGACGGCCTGAAGGTGCTCGACCCCGGCGTGGTGTCGGTCTCGCGGTGGCGGCCGGAGCCCAGCTCGTGGGGGGAGCCCGAGGAGGTGGACGCGTTCGGCGGCGTCGGGCTCAAGCCCTGACATCCTGACGTCCCGGCGTCCGGGCGACACCCGGACGCGAAGCCGGGCACGCAGGCCGGGCGGAGCGGCACGCGAGGGCCGGAAAGGCCGGGCGGGACGGCGTTCGGCCGCCTCGCCGGGCGGCGGAGGATCGGCGCGGACGATTCTCACGGCGGCCATTGATTCGGTGTTGGACGGAACGTATGTTCCTCTCAACATCCGAGTATGTCTCATGTTTTAGGGATTCTCCTATGCATGCACGCCTCAGGCGGACGATCACGGCGGCTCCCGCGCTGCTGCTGGTCCTCGCGCTGGCATCCCCCCTCGTCCCCGCCTCCGCATCGGCGTCCACGGCTGCGTCCGCCACGGGATCCACGGGATCCACGGGATCCACGGGATCCACGGGATCCACGGGATCCACGGGATCCACGGCGGCGTCCACCTCGGGGGCGGCCGCCGTCTCGCTCCCCCCCGACGACTACTGCCTGGGCGAATGCGCCGACATCCTGCCCCCCGGGCAGAACGGCAACGCGACCCTGGCCGGGATCCTCGCCCACCAGGCGCTGGGGACCAAGCCCAGGCACAGCGACGACCAGCTCGGCCGGTACGCGAGCCTCGTCTCGGCCTACACCGGCCTGACGAACGAGCAGATCTCCGACTTCTTCAACGACGCCTCGTTCGGCGTCCCCGAAGGACAGGTGGAGAGCACCACGAGCCCCCGCCCGGACGTGACGATCGTCCGCGACAAGGCGACCGGCGTCCCGCACATCACCGGGACCACCCGCGCGGGCACCATGTTCGGCGCCGGGTACGCGGGCGCGCAGGACCGCCTGTGGGTGATGGACCTGATGCGGCACGTCGGACGCGGTGAGCTGACCCCGTTCGCCGGAGGCGCGCCGGGCAACCGGGCGCTGGAGCAGAGCGCCTGGCGCAACGCCCCCTACACCGAGGCCGACCTGCAGGCGCAGATCGACCGGGTCAGGGCCTCCGGCCCGCGGGGCGCCCAGCTCTACGACGACGTGCAGAACTACATCGGCGGTGTCAACGCCTACATCGACCGCTGCATGGCGGACCGCAACTGCCCCGGCGAGTACGTGCTGACCGGCCACCTCGACGCGATCACCAACGCGGGCGGGCCGGTGGACTTCACCATGACCGACCTGGTGGCGATCTCCGGCGTGATCGGCGGCCTGTTCGGCGGTGGCGGCGGCGCCGAGATGCAGTCCGCGCTGGTCCGCGTCGCGGCCCGCGCCAAGTACGGCACGGCCGTCGGCGACCAGGTCTGGGCCGCGTTCCGCTCGCAGAACGACCCGGAGACGACGCTCACCCTGCACAACGGCCAGAGCTTCCCGTCGGGGAACGCGCCCTCCGGCGCCACCGGGGTCGTGCTTCCCGACCCGTCCACGGCACCGGTGGACATCACCGCCAACGAGACCGGCTCGGCCGCGTCCTCGGCCGCCCCCTCGGCCACCGCCCCCAAGGGCATGATGGACGGCCTGCTCGTCGACAACTCCAAGCCCGGCATGTCCAACGCCGTGGTGGTGTCGGCCGCCGAGTCCTCGACCGGGCACCCGATCGCGGTGTTCGGCCCGCAGACCGGCTACTTCGCCCCCCAGCTCCTCATGCTGCAGGAGCTGTCCGGACCCGGCGTCCGGGCGCGCGGCGCCGCCTTCGCCGGGCTCAACCTCTACGTGCTGCTCGGCCGGGGCACCGACTACGCCTGGAACGCCACCTCCAGCGCCCAGGACATCACCGACACCTACGCCCTGCAGCTCTGCGAGCCCGGCGGCGGCGCGCCCACCGTCTCCTCGAACCACTACCTCCACCAGGGCGTCTGCACCCCGATGGAGACGCTGAGGAAGACCAACTCCTGGAAGCCCACCGTCGCGGACTCCACCGCCAAGGGCTCCTACGACCTGGTCGTCCAGCGCACCCGGTACGGCCTGGTGAGCTGGCGCGGGACCGTCGGCGGGCGGCCCACCGCCTTCACCACCCTGCGCTCCACCTACCGGCACGAGGTGGACTCCGCGATCGGGTTCCAGATGTTCAACGACCCCGCGCAGATGGGCGACACGGCGGCGTTCATGAACTCCGCCTCCACCATCGGCTTCGCGTTCAACTGGTTCTACGTCAACTCCCGCGACGCGGCGTACTTCATGTCGGGCAACACCCCGGTCAGGTCCGCGGTCTCCGACCCGAACCTGCCGATGACGGCCGACGCCGCCCACGAGTGGGCGGGCTTCGACCCCGCCACCAACACCGCGACCTACACCCCCGCCTCCACCCACCCGCAGTCGGCCGGCCAGGACTACTTCGTCAGCTGGAACAACAAGCAGGCCAAGGACTACGGCGCCGCGGACGGCAACTTCAGCTTCGGTCCCGTCCACCGGGCCGACCTGCTGGACCGGCCCGTCAGGGCGGCGCTGGCCGGTGCCGGCAAGCTCGACAAGGCGGGCACCGTGAAGATCATGGCGGAGGCCGCCGTGACCGACCTGCGCGGCACCCGGGTCCTGCCCGACCTGCTGCGGGTCCTCAACAGCGCCGCGGTGACCGACCCGGCCCTGGCCTCGACGGTCTCCAGGCTCTCGGCCTGGGCCGCGTCCGGCGCCAAGCGGGTGGAGACCTCACCGGGCAGCAAGAACTACGCCCACGCCGAGGCGATCCGCGCGTTCGACGCGTGGTGGCCGAAGCTGGTCCGGGCCCAGTTCAGGCCCGGCCTGGGAGACGGCCTCTACCAGTCGCTGGTCAACGCCCTGCAGATCAACGAGTCGCCCTCGGGACACCAGCAGGGTGACGTGTCCTCGTTCCCCGCCTCCGCCAACGAGGCCCAGGCCCACAAGGGCTCGGCGTTCCAGTACGGCTGGTGGGGATACGTGAGCAAGGACGTCCGCGCGGTGCTCGGGGACCAGGTCGCCGGCCCGCTGCCCGCCAGGTACTGCGGGGGCGGCACCGTGGCGGGGTGCCGCACCGTGCTGCTGGAGAGCCTGTCGGCGGCGCTCGCCGAGCCCGCGGCGACGACCTACCCGGCCGACGACGTCTGCTCGGCCGGCGACCAGTGGTGCTCCGACGCCATCGAGCACTCCCCGCTCGGCGGGATCAAGCACTCGCTGATCTCCTGGCAGAACCGGCCGACCTACCAGGAGGTCGTGTCGTTCCCGGCGCGACGGGGCGACGTGACCGCCAACCTCGCCCAGGGGAAGAGCGCCAGGGCCTCCAGCAGCCAGCTCCTCCACCCGGCGAGCCGGGCCGTCGACGGCGACCCCAGGACCCGCTGGTCCAGCTCGTCCAGTGACGACCAGTACCTCCAGGTCGATCTGGGGACGAGCGCGACCGTGGCCAGGGCGGTGCTGCGCTGGGAGGCGGCCTACGGGTCGGCGTACTCGATCCAGACCTCCGCCGACGGCTCGGCCTGGACCACGGTCCGCTCGGTCACCGGCGGGAACGGCGGCGTCGACAACGTGACGTTCGCCCCGGTCCAGGCGCGCCACGTGCGCGTCCAGGGCGTCACCCGCGGCACCTCGAACGGCTACTCCCTCTACGAGCTGGAGGTTCACTCCCACTGACTCCGCCGCGGACGGGGAGGGCAGGGGGCGGCGGCGCGCGCACCGCGGCCGCCCCCTCTCCGCACGCCCGGAAGGGTGCCCGCCGGTCCACGACCGGGCACCCGTGCGCTCAGGAGGGCATCGGTGGGCCCGCGACCGGGCACCCGTGCGCTCAGGACGGCGCCAGCGGGTTCGCGACCGGTACCGGTCAGGACGGCGCCAGCGGGTTCGCGACCGGTACCGGTCAGGACGGCTCCTGCCGGTTCGCGACCGGTACCGGTCGGAACGGGGCCAGCGGGTTCGCGACCGGTACGTACCCGGCCGAGCGGTCCGCCGAGCGGGCCCACCTGACCGACAGGTTGGCCTTGGCCGGAAGCGGCCTGCCGGAGAGCAGGTCCGCCACCGGCCGGGGCCACCCGCGAGGCCCGGCGTACCCGGCCAGCACCTCCCGGGCCACCGCCCACAGCTCGCGTCCGAGCCCGTCCCGGTCCCCGTCGTCCGGCCCGTCCCCGGTGCCCGGGGCGGTCCCGGTGAGGGAGGCGGCGATCTCGGGGAGGTGGTTGACCATCAGGCAGTAGACCACCCGGTCCCACCCGGCGGCCGGGTCGTAGGTGAGCGCCTCGGCGACCCGGCCGGGCAGCCCGGACAACTCGTGCCGCCCGGCGACGAGCTTGGTCCCCTCCAGGTCGCGGAAGACCGCCTCCACCGGCAGACCCGCCGCGTCCACGCCGATCAGGACGTTCTGCAGGTGGGGTTCGAGCACCACGCCGTGGCCGAGGTAGGCCTCCAGCACCGGTGGCGCCACGCGCTCCACGTACGCCCGCCACCAGCCCACCGGATCGGCCACCGGGTGCCCGGCGGCGGCCAGGGCGCCGCTGAGCAGCGGGGTCACCCCCGGCCGGCAGACCGACCACGGCGCGACCCGGACGATCACCCCCAGCCCCTCCAGCAGCCGGGTCCCCAGGGCGGCCGAGCGGTAACCCGGCTCGGGCAGCCAGCGGGTGCCCGGGAAGGCGGCCGACAGGTCCCGGAAGACCGGTTCGAGGCGGCGGCTCAGCTCGACCGCCCCGGCCAGCTCGTACCAGGAGTTCTTCCGCAGGCAGTTGGTGATCCGCACGTCCAGGCTGAACTTCAGGCACCGGTCGATCAGCGGCTCGTAGACCGTGCGGACCGACGAGGTGGGGACCGCCCTGCGCGAGCCCTCGCCCAGGTCGATCAGGCGGCCGTCGGCCAGGGGCGCGGCCAGGTCCGCGGTGAGCAGCTCCAGCTGCCAGGGGTGCGCGGGCAGCAGCGCGTAGCCCGGCGGTGCCTGGCCGAGCGCGTCCAGGGAGCCCGTGTCACCGGCACCGGCCAGCACGTCCCGCCTGACCCCCAGCAGCCGCAGCGGGAAGCTCGCGTGCGCCTCGGGCGCGTACCGCAGCCAGCCGTCGCCGCCGCGCGCCTTGGGGCTGGGATGGAACGGGTGCCCGAAGACCAGCGCCTGCTCCGAGGCCAGCCACGGATCGGCGGGCGGCGACGCGTCCCGCCGCGCCGCGAGCAACGTGGTCATGACGTCCCTGCTCTCGGCCACCTGGGAGGCGAACTCGTCGTTGTCCTCGCCGAGCTCGCTCTCCACCAGCCGCACCAGCCTCTCCACCGAGAGCGGCTGCCAGGAGCCGTTCTCCAGCCACTCGGCCCGCCCGTCGAAGCGCAGCGCCAGGCCGCCGTGCGCGCGGACGCGCAGCAGGGTGCCGGCGACGCGCAGCAGCACGTACGGCCGGGCGTGCTCGACCTGGCCGCGGGGTCCCGAGATCTCCCGCACGCAGCAGCGCAGCAGCGCGGCGAGTGAGGCCTCCTCGGCGACGGACGCCGGGGAGTCGAGGGCGAGGCTGGTCATGACGTCCTTCGCGTGGTCGTGGCCGGTGCGGCCTGGGGCGGCTGGCGGAGGTAGTTCGGCCCGCTCGTGCCGTAGAACTTGTTCACGTCGCGCGCGCCGGTGCGCGCCTTGTCCACCAGGGTCCCGGCCGTGACCATCGACTTCCCGACGAGCCGGGCGGCGTCCAGGGTCCTGGCCCGCAGCAGCCTGGCCATCGGGTCCTCCCCGTACTCGTCGAGCGCCTCGGCCAGCGTCCCGCGGACCAGCTCGAAGGCCGGGCGCGGCGCCAGCGCGCCGAACACCGGGGCCGCGGCGGCCAGGTGCAGGGTGATGGTCACGAACATGTCGGCCAGCGCGTGCGGATCGTCGGTCAGCATCCGGGGGTCGGTGAAGTCCGGTACCGCCAGGCCCGCGTCCCGCAGCCGTTCGGGCGAGGTGAGCAGGCCGTCGTTGTCCTTGACGAGCACCCCGGCCAGACCACCGCCCGCGGCGTCACCGGGCCCGGTGTCCCGCCCCGGTCCGCGAGGGACGGGTCCGTGCGGGAGCGGTTCGCGGGCGCCCGGTGCGCCGGGGGCCGGTTCGCGGGACGCCGGGACGCCGGAGCCGGGCAGGGGGGAGCCGGTGACCGGTCCGAACACCAGCGAGAGGTTCTGCTGGTGGGCCTCCAGCGCGGTGCCGTACCTGACGAAGAGGCGCACGTGGTAGCCGAGCAGGACCCGCAGGTACTCACCGAGCAGCCCGGCGACGTCCCCTCCGCACCACCGCCCGGCCAGCTCCTCCACGACCGTCCCGCCCCCGGGCAGCGGTGCCGGCAGCGCCGCGACCGTGACGGCCTCCCCGGCGGGGTGGCGCCGCAGCAGCCAGCCCAGGTACTCGTGCCCGGCATGGCCGTAGGTCTGCTCGTCGGCCAGGAACACCCGCGGGTCGGGCATGGCGCGCAGCAGCAGCTCGGCCCGTGCCCCGTCGGCCAGCGTGCCTGGTCTGATCGACCTGCGGTTGCGCAGCCCGAGCGTGCTGGTGGCCAGCGGCAGCTTCAGGTACGTGCCCGGCGAGACCTCGACCGTGCGCATCGACAGCGTGGGCCTGACCTTCAGGTACGCCTCCGGCGCCACGGCCGCCCACCCGACCCGCTCGACCTCGCCGACCGTCAGCGGGTGCACGGGGAACAGCGCGTGCGTCCGCGCGAGGCCCGGCGCGAGCCCGACGGCCTCGAAGGCGGGCGCGCACGGGACCTCCGGCCCGGTCAGCCGCTCGCGCGGCACCGCGGCCCAGCGCAGCGCGAAGACGGGCGCGAACTCCGGCGCGTACGCCACCAGCTCCTCGTCGGACAGTCCGAACCGGCAGCGGGCCGTCGGGTAGACCGGGTGGTCGACGAAGGCGGCCAACGTCTCGTACCGCGTGCCCCCGGTGACGGTCGTGCCGCCGGGAACGGTCGTGCCGCCGGGAACGGGGGCCAGCCGGGCGAGCACCTCCTCGCGCCGGGCGTCGTGCAGGTCCAGGGCGCGCAGCGCCTCACGGCACTCCCGGACGAAGGACTCCACCCCTGCGGCGTCGGCCGGGGCGGAGACCTCTCGCAGCGCGTGCAGCACCTCCTCCAGGCGCAGCGCCTCCTGCGGGGCCGTCACGAAGTCCTGGAACAGCGAGCCCGGGACCAGCCGTACCCGCCTGCCGCCGGGCAGCAGCAGTGCGACACCGTCCTTGCCGCGGGTCATCCGCCCGGCCAGGCCGCCGTAGTCCTCGCGCAGCAGCGCGTTGAGCACCCGGGCCGCCAGGTACGGCTCCCGCGGGCTCGTCGGGCCGGTACCCGAGCCGAGGCCGGCCCCCGAGTCCGGACCGGCCCCCGAGTCCGGGCCGGGACCTGAGCCTGGGCCGGACTTCGAGCCTGGGCCGGACCTCGGGCCGAGGCCGGAGGCCGTGACGACGTCGGAGGGGGAGGCGGGGGAGGCGGGTCCCTGGCCGGAACCGGTCATGCGATCACCCACGGGTTCGCGGTGGTGAAGCCCGTGATGGCCGCGTCCACGCTCGCCCGGTCCGGCCCGATCGCGCGGACGATCCCCAGGTAGTCGCGGTTGGTGTGGTTCGGCTCGATCCGGTCGCCCACGGCGCGCAGCGGCCGGTGCCAGACCCTGACCGGTTCGCCGCCCGCGGGGACGACCGTCCCGGGGGCCGCGGCCACGGTCCCCGGACGTCCGGCGACCAGGCTCAGCGCGGTCCCGTGCCCCCGGGCCCGGCCGGGAGCCGGCAGCCCCGACCCGAGATGGACGCCGAGGATCAGCTCGAACAGCGGCACGCCCAGCAGGTCCGCGAGCAGGAACTCGCAGTGGTCGCCGATCACCCGGTAGTTGACCTCCACGATCCGCGGTCCCCGCCGGGTCATCACGTACTCGGTGTGGCAGGCGCCCAGCCCCACCCCCAGCGCCTCCAGGGCCCGCAGCACGTGGTCGCGGCCGGGAGGCGGCTCCCAGTCGAGGCGTTCCTCCACGAAGTGCGGCAGCGGGCCCAGGACGGTGCGGAAACCGCCGAGCACCTGGATCCGCTCGCCGTCGCCGAGCGTCTCCATCGTGTGCAGCGGCCCGTCGAGGTACTCCTCGACCACCAGCGCCTCACCGGGCCGCCGCGCCCTGATCCTCGCCACGGCCCCGGCGAGCTCGCCCGCGTCCCGGACCAGCACCACGTCCTCGCTGGCCACGCCCTCGCGGGGCTTGACGACGGCGGGGAAGGGCGGGTCGGCGGGCAGCAGGTCGGCCGGTCCCAGCCGCCGGGACCACACGGTCTCGACCCCGGCCGCGGCCAGCCTCCGCCGGGTGAGCGCCTTGTTCTTGGTGTCGACGCAGGCCCGCCAGTCCTTGGCCGGGAGGTCGAAGTAGGCCGCCGCGAGCGCGGTCTCGGCCTGGACGTGGTCGGAGTTGGAGAAGATCGCGTCCGGGGGGACGTGGTGCGCGACCGTGTCGATCACCGCTCGCGGGTCCCGTACGTCGCAGTGGAGCACCTCCGTCCCGGCGTCGCGGTGGTGCTCGGGACGGTCGGTGAGGATGGTGACCTCGCAGCCGAGCGCGCGTGCCGCCGGGAGGAAACCGTCGGTCACCGAGTCCGTCGGTTTCAGCGCGGTGAGGTACAGCCGCAATGCAGACCCCCCATATCAGGTAAGGCTAACCTAACCGTCCGCATCCTAGTCAGACGGCGATCATCGCGTGCGGGGGACCGGGGTATTGACCGCGTATACCCGTGTCGCCCGCCTATCGGGGTCTTCCTTCATCCCTGTACGCCGTGCCGGTGGAGACGCCCGTTCCGGTGCCCGCCGCGGGGCGGTCCTTTCGCGGGAGCGGCGATCTTTCCGCGGGGACGGTCCCGTCCCGGGTCCGGCCCTCCGGCGGCAGGACGGGAGCGGCCGGTCGCCCTGGCGCGTACGGGATCCGTCGGGAGGGAGGCTACCCGAACGGGCCACGGGGCAGGGCCGGTCACGGCGCATAGGATGTGCACTCGGTTCGGGAGGACGGAACGGCGTGGAGATCACCGCACAAGAAGGACTGCTGGGCCCCCTGCTGCTCGCGCGCACCGCCATCGACCGGTCGGCCGCGTTCCGCGGTGACGCCGGATGGCTGGAGCGGGCCTGGGCGGACGGGACGACCAGGGTCGTGGTCGTCGACGACGGGCGGGCCCTGGTCCGCCGCGCGGGCGAGGAGGCCGGGCTGGTGCTGCTGCCCACGGCCGAGGCGCCCGAGGGGGAGCGCTACCTGCTCGGCGTGGACGCCGAGGGGGTCGCCTACTTCGCCGTGGCGGTCACGGGCGCCGCCGGCTCCGGCCCCGCCTTCCTCGACCGGCTCGCCGCCACGCTCCCCGCCGGGCGGGGAGAGGTGTCCGCGGCCGGGCTCCGGCAGGTCGGCTCGCTGCTGGGCGATCTGGACGCCGGGCTGCTGGTGTACGCGGTCGCCCTGGAGGCATGGCACTCCACCCACGAGTTCTGTCCCCGCTGCGGGAGCCGCACCGAGGTACGGGCGGGCGGGCACGTCCGCGTCTGCCCCGTGGACGGCAGCCAGCACTTCCCCCGGGTCGACCCCGCGGTGATCATGCTGATCCACGACGACCGGGACCGGTGCCTGCTGGCCAGGGGGCCGCAGTGGCCCGAGGGGCGGCTGTCGGTGCTGGCCGGGTTCGTCGAGCCGGGCGAGTCGCTGGAGCACGCCGTGGCCCGCGAGGTGGCCGAGGAGGTCGGCGTGCGCGTGGTCGACGCGCGCTACATGGGCAGCCAGCCCTGGCCCTTCCCGCGCAGCCTGATGATCGGCTTCTTCGCGCGGGCCACGACGACGGAGTTCGTCCTGGAGCCCGAGGAGATCGCCGAGGCGCACTGGTTCAGCCGCGCCGAGCTGCTGGCCGCGCTGGAGAGCGGCGAGGTCCGCCTGCCGTCCTCGCTCTCGATCGCCCGCAGGCTCATCGAGACCTGGTACGGAGAACCGCTGCACGGCGACTGGTGACCCCTGGTCCAGGGTTCCCCGTACGGCCCGGCCGTCCGCGCGTTCGAGCGGACCCCGCAGGGGCCGGGCACGCGAGGGCCCCGGTGTCCGCGAGGACGGCGTGCGTCCGCGGGCCGGGGCCGGATGCGTCGGTGGTGCCGGGCGGTTACACGCCCGCGCCCGCCAGGATGCGCTTGAGCTCGATCACCGAGGGGTTGGTCCTGACGATCCGCCCGGTGGGGGAGTCCACCACCACGGTGGGCACGGTCTGGTTGCCGTTGTTGACGCTCATGACGAACGAGGCGGCGTCGGGGTCACTGTCGATGTCGACCTCGGTGAAGGCGATGCCCTCGCGGCCCAGCTGGCTCTTCAGCCGCTTGCAGGGACCGCACCAGGTGGTGGTGTACACAGTCAGCGCCATGTCTGAGAAATCCCCTCGTGTGATGTCCGGCGCCATTGCCAACAACGTGAGAGGCGTTCAGCTTCCCGAAGCGAGAAGCTTCTGCGCGACCCACTCCTGAGTCTGCTCGGCCACGCCCGGCAGACGGTACAGGGGAGCGCTGTGCTCGATGCCCGGTTCGGTGAGCACCGTCACCGACACGCCGAACGGGCGCAGGTGGTCCTTGAGCTGGTTGCCGTGCTCGGGCGACACGAACTCGTCCTCCGAGTGCACCACCAGCATGGGCGCGTCGCCCCGGCTCGCGTGCCAGGGCACCTCCATGCTGGACCAGATCTTGGCGCACCTGCCGGTGGGCTCGCAGCCTCCGGCGAGCTTGATGGCGGCCTGGCGCAGCTTGCGCTTGTTCAGGTCGAAGGTGTCGGCGCCCTCGGTGTACGCGGTGAGCGGGGAGACCACCGGGGAGATGCCGACCACGCCCCGCAGGCCCCGCAGGCGGCTCTTGTAGGTGCCCGCCGCGGTGGCCAGGTGACCCCCCGCGGAGAAACCGATGATCACGTAGTTGTTCGGGTCGAAGGACCACAGCGCCGCGTGCCTGCGCGCCGTGGCGATGGCGTCGAGGGTGTCGGTGCGCTGGGCCGGCCAGGAGGCGTCGCCGGACAGGCGGTAGTTGAGGTTGAAGACGACGTAGCCCTGCTCGGCGTAGCTCCGGCTGATCTCCGTCATGTACTTCTTGTCGCCCGAGGACCACCAGCCGCCGTGGATGAGGAAGACGGCGGGCCGCTTGATCTCGTCGGACTGGTACCAGACGTCCATCCGCTGGCGGGGGTGCGAGCCGTAGGAGACGGTGTCGACGACGGTGCCCTGGCTCGACGGGTCGGGCGTGGCCGTCGCGGTGGGGGTCGGGGTCGGCGCGGGGGTGCGCTCCGCGGCCCCGCCGGTGCGGGCGCCGCCCCCCGTGCCGCGTCCGGTCTCGCCGCCGGTGCCGCCCCGGCTCCCGATCCCGGCGCCTCCGGCCGTGGCCGCGTCGCCCGCGTCGCCCGCGTCACTCCGGGCCTGGGTCACGGTGCTCCGGGTCGCGGAGACCATGCCGGTCGAGGACGTCGGGCCGGTCACGGGCGTCCTCGTGCCCGTGGCGGCGGTCACGCCGTCCAGCCGGGCCGGAGCGGCGGTCGCGTGGGCGTGCGCGGTCGTGTGCATCACCGCGGGTCCGAGCATCACCGCCGCGAGAGCGAGCGCACCCGCGGTTACCCCAGTTCGCACGGGCCTTTTTCCTTCCCTGGGAGCAATCAGCCCCCATTGTGGAGCAAAGGACGTGCTTTGTGCATCTCGGCGAACCACATAGGTTGACGGCGGCGTGTTGCCAGAATGAGCGGTGCCGGCCGGCGGCTGGGAGGATGGGGCCGCCCGGTCCGTACGACCGCGTGTGTTCGACTGCGTGAAGGAGCCTCCGTGGAGCCCGACGACGTCCTGGCGGCACTGGACCCCGAGCAGCGTGAGGTGGCCGAGGCCGTCCGGGGACCGGTCTGCGTCCTCGCCGGAGCGGGCACGGGCAAGACCCGCGCCATCACCCACCGCATCGCGCACGCGGTCCGCAGCGGGGTGGTCGACCCCCAGGGCGTGCTGGCCGTGACGTTCACCACACGCGCGGCCGGCGAGCTCCGCCAGCGGCTGCGGCAGCTCGGCACGCCGGGCGTGCAGGCGCGCACCTTCCACGCCGCGGCGCTGCGCCAGCTCACCTACTTCTGGCCGCGCGTCATCGGCGGGGACCCGCCGAGGGTGATCGAGTCGAAGCTGCCGCTGCTGATCGACGCCTGCCGCTCCCTGCGCAGGAACCAGGACCGCTCGGAGCTGCGGGACATCGCCTCGGAGATCGAGTGGGCCAAGGTCACCCAGATCGGCCCCGAGGACTACGTGGCCGCGGCCAGGAAGGCCGGGCGGACGCCGCCCGTCCCGGTCGAGGAGGTCGTCCGGCTCTACGACGAGTACGAGAACCTCCGCCGCGACCGGCACCTGGTCGACTTCGAGACCATCCTGGAGCTCACCGCCGCGGTGATGACCGAGCACCGCGAGGTCGCCTCGCAGATCCGCCAGCAGTATCGCTACTTCGTGGTCGACGAGTACCAGGACGTCAACCCGCTGCAGAAGCTGCTGCTCGACACCTGGCTCGGCGGCCGCGACGACCTGTGCGTGGTCGGCGACCCCAACCAGACGATCTACTCCTTCACCGGCGCGACCACCCGCTACCTGACCGGCTTCCCGGTCGAGTACCCCGACGCCACCGTGATCAGGCTGGTCCGCGACTACCGCTCCACCCCCCAGGTCGTCTCGCTGGCCAACCGGGTGCTCGAAAAAGCGCGCACCCCGCACAAGCTCGCCCTGATCGCCCAGCGCCCGGACGGCCCCGAACCGGTCTTCACCGAGTACGACGACGAGACCGCCGAGGCCGAGGGCGTGGCCCGCGCGGTGCGCAAGCTCGCCGACAGCGGGGTGCCCACCCGTGAGATCGCCGTGCTCTTCCGGGTCAACGCCCAGTCCGAGGCCTACGAGCAGGCCTTCGCCAAGGCCGGCCTGCCGTACGTGCTGCGCGGCGCCGACCGGTTCTTCGAACGCCCCGAGGTGCGCCAGGCGGTCGTGCTGCTGCGCGGCGCCGCCCGCTCGGCCGAGCCCGGGGACACCCTCGCCTCGACCGTGCACCACATCCTGTCCGGCATCGGCCTCACCCCCCAGCCCCCCGGGGGCGGCAAGGCCCGGGAGAAGTGGGAGTCGCTCAAGGCCCTGGCCGACCTCGCCGAGGACCTGGCCGCCGCCGGAGCGGACCTGCCGGCGTTCGTGGCCGAGCTGGAGCGCCGGGCCAGCGAGCAGCACGCGCCGCCGGTCGAGGGGGTCACCCTCGCCTCGCTGCACGCCGCCAAGGGCCTGGAATGGGACGCGGTCTTCCTGGTCGGCGTCACCGAGGGCATGCTGCCGATCGTCTACGCCGAGACGCCCGAGCAGATCGAGGAGGAGCGCCGGCTGCTCTACGTCGGCATCACCCGGGCCCGCGCCCACCTGGCGCTCTCCTGGGCGCTGGCGCGCTCCCCGGGGGGCCGGCGCTCCCGCAGGCCCTCCACCTTCCTGGACGGCCTCACCGGCCGTTCCCCCCAGGCCCGCTCCGCGCAGAAGGGCCGCGCCGGGTCCTCCCCGTCGGATCGCCGCCGGGTCGCCTCGCCGATCAGCTGCCGGGTCTGCGGCAAGACCCTGGCCGTCGCCGCCGAGCAGAAGCTCGGCAGGTGCGCCACCTGCCCCGCCGACCACGACGAGAGGCTGCTCGACGAGCTCAAGACCTGGCGTACGGCGGTGTCGAAGAACGAGAAGCTGCCGCAGTGGGCCGTCTTCACCGACATCACCCTCCAGGCCATCGCCGAGCGGGCCCCCCTCTCGGAACAGGACCTGCTGGCGATCACCGGAATAGGACGCGTCAAACTGGATCGCTACGGCGAAGCGGTGCTCGAACTGTGCCGCACCGCCGCGAACCGGACGGAGGACGCGTGAACGAGGCGCTCAAGGAGCTCCTGGACCTGCTCGACCTGGAGCAGATCGAGCTCGACATCTTCCGGGGCCGCAGCCCCGAGGAGCGTATCCAGCGTGTCTTCGGCGGCCAGGTGGCCGCCCAGGCACTGGTCGCCGCGGGCCGGACGGTGCCCGATGACCGGAACGTCCACTCGCTGCACGCCTACTTCATCCGGCCGGGCGACCCGGCCATCCCGATCGTCTACAACGTCGAACGGGTCCGCGACGGCCGTTCCTTCACCACCCGGCGGGTGGTGGCCGTCCAGCACGGCAAGGCCATATTCACCATGTCGGCCTCCTTCCACGTGACCGAGACCAGCGTCGAGCACCAGGCGACCACCATGCCCGAGGTGGTCGACCCGGAGACCCTGCCGCTCTTCCGGGACCGGATGCTCCAGGTCGTGGGGAACGACTCGCCGATGCGCGAGTGGCTCGCCAAGCCCAGGCCGGTGGACGCCCGCTACGTGACCCCCCTCACCTGGGAGGCCCACCGCGACCCGGAGCTTCGCGGCTCCAAGACCAACGTCTGGTTCCGCTACGACACCGAGCTGCCCGACGACCCCCTGCTGCACGTCGTGCTGGCCGCCTACGCCTCCGACTTCACGCTCGTCGACACCGTGCTGCTCACCCACGGCCTGGCGTGGGGCGCCTCCAACCTCTCCGGCGCCTCCCTGGACCACGCGATGTGGTTCCACCGCCCCTTCCGGGTGGACGAGTGGATGCTCTACGCCCAGGAGTCGCCGTGGTCGGGGGCGGCGCGGGGACTCGCCAGGGGCGAGATGTTCACCCGGTCCGGAGACCTGGCCGTGTCGGTAGTTCAGGAGGCCATGATTCGCGTGAGATAGTCGCAACACCGCAGGTAGAAAATATGTTGCCCACTTCCCCGGCAGGGGTTTAGGGTCATGGTCATGCAAGTCGGGCTCTACTGTCCGACGATCAACGAATGGAGGTGAGTCCGCTGTGAAAAGCATCCTGATGCCGTCCCAGATGGGACTCGCTTCCGCGCGCCGTAACACCGTTCTGCCCTGCGCCGTCCGGACCCTCCTCACCGTTGGTGCGGCAGCTCCGGTTTCGCAGGACGATTCTGCCCACTTCCAGATCGAAGCCCGACGCTGGGCCACGCCCGCCGCCTTCCCGGCGACGGTTGCTCCGGCGACGGCCAAGCCGGTGGCGTTCGTCCCGGCTGCCGAGACCCGGGTGGGCGACAGCTACGCAGCAATGACCCAGCACATCGGAAACGGTGGACTGCGCGGTCCGCAACCCTGGAGGCATCCTCCGGTCATGACCTGACCGAGGAAAAAAGCCTTCAGGCCGCGGATCCGCACCAGGATCCGCGGCCTTCTTGTTTGTCCGCGTCGTTCCTGACCCCCACCCCAAGAGGTAACCAAAGATCAACGCCTAGCTGAGAGGTGAAACAGATGGGGGCCCAGACGGTCATGGACCTGATCGACGAAGCCACAATCCCCTGTCGTACCGACCCCGACCTGTGGTTCGCCGAGTCCCCGGAGGACGTGGAGTTCGCCAAGGCGCTCTGCGGGGGCTGCCCGATCCGTGAGGCCTGCCTGGCTCGCGCTCTGGAGCGCGAGGAGCCGTGGGGGGTCTGGGGTGGCGAGCTCGTCCTGCGTGGGGCGATCGTCCCCCGGAAGCGTCCGCGCGGGCGTCCGCGCAAGAACCCGGTCGCTGCCTGAACGACCCGGTCACCGACCGGTACCACCGAGAACCCGATCGACCACCACAGAACGTTCCCGAAAGGATCACTCTGATGAGCTACCTCTCCACCGGCGGCCTCGACCTGTCGTCTATGCACCAAGAACTGGTCCGGGACCGAATACAAACCCTCCACCGTGAGGCGGAGGAACATCGCAGGGCGGCCGGTCTCCAGCGCCTCCGGCGCGCCGAGCGCGATGCGGAGCGCGCCTCGGCCCGTCTGCGCACCGCGATCCTGCGCCTCATCTGATCCGCGTCTGATCAGCGTTTGATCAGGGAGGATCGGCTGAGGCGTAGGCGGAGGCATAGAGGAACATAGAGGGACAGCATGATGATCGAGGGGTGGCCCGCACCGGGGTCGCCCCTCGATCGTTTTCGTTTCCCTCGGATGAGCCTTCCGGATCACCCTGGGTCTCACCCCGAGCCGTACATCACCGCGCGCCGACGTCCCAGGTAGGACGTCCCCCGAGGCCTCCCGATCTCCCGCGGCTCCGGGCGGTGACCCGGTCTCCCGCGGCTCCGGGCGGTGACCCGGTCTCCCGCGGCTCCGGGCGGTGACCCGGTCTCCCGCGGCTCCGGGCGGTGCCGATGCCCCAGGCGGGACGTCCCCCGGGGCCTCCCGATCTCCTGCGACTCCGGAAGGTGACCCGATCTTTCGCGGCCCCGGGCGGTGACCCGACGCCGCCCCGCCACCGGCCCTTTTCGCCGGGGGCCGACCCGGAGCCGACCCGGAGCCGACCGAGAGCCGGTCAGGCCCTGACCGAGCCCTGATCGGGCCCGATGGCCCGCCGTCGCCCGGTCATCGATCTCCCTCAGGCGTTCGTGAGGGGCTCCCCGGTGTCCTCGTCGGCGAAGCCGGGCACCCAGCGGATGACCTCCTCGCGGAAGCGGGCGGTCGCGCCGAGCTGGCAGAGCACACCGACCCCCGCCGCGTGCACCCGATGGATGAGGACGTAGGAGGGGGGCAGGTTGAGCTGGCGCACCACGTTTCCCGGGCGCAGGTCGGTGGCCGTCGCGGCCTGCCGCTGGAGCCATTCCCTGCTGAAGGAGAACTCCTCGACCTGGGTCGGCTCGACGTAGGGGGCGAGGAAACCCCGCAGGGCTTCGACGTCGATCTCGATGTGCGGCAGGATGAACCCCTCGTCACGAAGGCCCCGCAGCACGGCCTCCATGTCGCCGTTGTTGAAGATCCTGGTCAGCTTCCCGAAGACGGGCGGGTAGCCGTCGGGCATCCGGTTGACCGCGCCGAAGTCGAGCACGCACATCCGGCCGTCCTCGACGATCCGGAAGTTGCCCGGATGCGGGTCGGCATGGAGCATGCCCACCCGTGCCGGCGAGGAGAACAGGAACCGGACGAGCTGGAGGCCGGCCCGGTCGCGCTCCTCCTGGGTGCCGCCGGTGATGATCCGCGACAGCGGGATGCCGTCGACCCACTCGGAGACGAGCACCTGCTCGTTGGCGGCGATGACGTCGGGGATCAGGAAGTCGGGGTCGTCCTTGAACTCCAGGGCGAAGGCGTGCTGCGCCTCGGCCTCGCGCAGGTAGTCGAGCTCCTCCGCCACCCGCTCGCGCAGCTCGCTCAATACGGCCTTGATGTCGAGGCCCGGAAGGAGCACCCCGAAGAGCTTGCCCAGACGGGCGAGCTGGTTGAAGTCGGAGAGCAGGGCCTTCCCCGCCCCCGGATACTGGATCTTGACCGCGACCGTGCGGCCGTCGTGCCAGACGGCCTTGTGCACCTGCCCGATCGACGCGGCCGCGGTCGGGGTGTCCTCGAACGACAGGAAGTTCTCCCGCCAGTCGTCGCCCAGCTGCTCGATCAGGACCTTGTGCACGGTCGCCGCGGGCAACGGCGGGGCCGCGTCCTGAAGCTTGGTCAGGGTCGCCCGGTAGGGGCCGGCGACCTCGGCGGGCAGTGCCGCCTCGAAGATGGAGAGCGCCTGGCCGAGCTTCATCGCCCCGCCCTTCAGCTCTCCGAGGACCTTGAAGATCTGCTCGGCGGTGCGTTCCTGGATCTCCTGGGCGACGATCTCGGCGGACTTGCCCCCGATCCGTTTCCCCAGGCCCATGGCGGTGCGGCCGGCGAACCCGATGGGAAGAGCCGCCAGCTTGGCGGAGCGCGCAACGGCGCGGCGCGGAAGGTCACTCACCTTGATTAGCGGCGTGTCCCCCGTACAGCGAGACGCCGCTCCCTCCCTTCGCTGTGGTGTCGTCAGCGACAGGTGGCCGACGCGACCATTGTTAGCGAACCCAACTCGTTTCGAAAGCAACGACATTGAGGATGAACACTCCAGGATCGCCTCTTCCAGCTCCAATCTGGCAATACTTCTACTGTGCTGTTGGTCACAGCCGGTTCGCAGCCGTCGATCAGGGCGAGCGCGTGACCGGCGGCGGACGCCGCCACCAGCGCCGACAGCGCCGCCCCGCACGCGTGCTCTCCCGCGGGGAAGCCTCCGAGCCGGGCACTGACGACCGGCCAGCCGGGGTCGCGATCCCGCCGGGTCAGCTCCAGGCAGTTCAGGCAGGTGCTCCGCCCGGGCAGCACCAGCGGGCCGACCGAGCCCGACCCCTCGAAGGCGGTCACCAGAAGGTGCGGGATCTCCCACTCCAGCAGCTCCCTGACCAGGAGGCCGTCCAGCGGCACCACGGGCGCGAGCACCGCCAGGTCGGGCGGCGGGGCTCCGTCGGACGGCCGTGCCGCCCCGTCGCCGGTCCACGCGGTGATCCCGGGGGCCAGCCTCCTGGCCACCGCGACCGCGCCGTCCTGCCTGCTCATCCCCACCTCCGGCCAGCCGAGCCCGCCGGGCACGACGTCCCGGCGCCGGGCCGTGCCGGGATCGACGACGCAGAGGTGACCGATGCCCGACGCGGCGAGCAGGGCGACGACCTGCGCGCCCACCCGGCCGGCCCCGTAGACCCGGATCCGGGCCCGGCGCCTGCGTTCCAGCGTGGAGAGCCCGCCGTCGATCGTGCCGGGGGAGAGGGAGAGCGCGTCGAGATCGGGCTGCAGCCGGTCGCGTTCGGCGATCTCGAGCGTGCGCAGCGGACCGGGACCGGCGGCCGCGTCCTCCACCACGCCCCGGCTGACCAGCAGATCGAGCAGGACCCGGCCGTTCTCCTCGCCCAGCCCCGCCGCGGCGGCACCGGCCAGCACGCCCGCGACGTCCCGTACGCCGTCGAGGCTCTCCACCCAGCGGCGGACCTCGGGATCGAGATCGGTCAGCATCACCGAGTGCCGTGAGTGCAGGCCGAACTGCAGGGTGCGCCCGTCCCGGGCGACACGTCGCAGGGCCGGCTTCAGGCGTGGTCTCATCGAAGGGTCCTTCCTGGTCGGGGGGAGGAAGGCCCGCTGGGAGATCCATGAAGCGGGCCGGGCGTGCAGCGTGCCACGCCCACGGAAGATCCCGGACGACTTCTCCCCGGCCTGTGGATAACTTTCCACCCCTGAACACCCGGGCACCCGGACCCCCGGACGCCAGTGGACGCCCGGACGCCCGGACGCCCATGGACACCCGTGCACGCCAGCGGACGACACCCCCGGCGCCGGCCGGTCGTGGGTTACGCTCCCCGGCATGGACGAGCTCTTGGTCGAACGGCACGACGACGGTGTCGTGGTGCTCACCCTGAACGCCCCCGACCGGCGCAACGCGATGACCGACGGGATGACCGCCCGCTGGCGGGAGACCATCGCCGGGCTCGCGGCCGACGAGGACCTGCGGTGCGTGGTCGTCACCGGGGCAGGGAACGCGTTCTGCTCCGGAGGGGACCTGTCCTGGCTCGCCGAGCGGGGCGCCGAGGACGTGCCCGCCCTGCGCGAGCGCATGCTCGGTTTCTACCGGACCTGGCTGGCCGTCGCCGACCTCGAGGTGCCCACCCTGGCCGCCGTCAACGGGGCGGCCGTCGGAGCGGGTCTGTGCCTGGCCCTGGCGTGCGACCTGGTCTACGCCGCCGAGGAGGCCAAGCTGCTCGCCCCCTTCACCTCGCTCGGCCTGCACCCGGGCATGGCGGCCACCTACCTGCTCCCCAGGGTGGCCGGTGTGGGCCTGGCGAGGGAGATATTGCTCACAGGCCGGACCCTGACGGGCCGCGAGGCGGCGACCGCCGGGCTGGTGACCAGGGCTTTCCCCCGCGCGTCCCTGATGGCCGAGGTGATGGAGATCGCGTCGCGCACCGCGGCCAACGCCCCGATCGCCACCCGGCTCACCAAGGTCGCCCTGGCCGGCGGCGGACACGCGGATCTCGGGGCCGCGCTGCGCTGGGAGTCCCTGGCGCAGCCGGTCACCATGGCCTCGGACGACATGATCGAAGGGCTGGCCGCCCAGAGAGAACGACGGCCCCCGCGATTCGGCAACGCGTGAGACGGCCGATATCCAGGTTAATTCGATAAGACGCGGCCATAGTCGATCACTCATGCCGAACAACCGGCGAACAGTGATTGACCAGCGGGAACGTGTTCTACCCTCTGGTGTGAATTCGCCATTCTCGGCTACCGTTCATATGTGCCCCCCGAGACAGTCGAGGTCCGCCGAAGTTCTCGCCGCCGGCGGACGGTTTCTGCGTACCGCGACGGCGAGAAAACGATCGTGCTCCTCCCCGCCGGTCTGAGCAGCACCGACGAGGAACAATGGGTGCGTCGCATGCTCGATCGACTCGCGGCCAAGGAGCAGCGCAGGCGTCCCTCGGACGACGACCTCCTCGAACGGGCCACCGACCTCTCGAACCGCTACCTGGACGGGCAGGCGACACCGTCGAGCGTGCGCTGGGTGGAGAACCAGCAGCACCGCTGGGGGTCGTGCACCCCCGACCACGGGACCATCAGGATCTCCACCCGGCTGCGGGGCATGCCGGCGTGGGTGGTCGACTACGTGATCATGCATGAGCTCGTCCACCTGCTGGTGCCGAGTCACGGCCCCCGGTTCTGGGCGCTGGTGGAACGTTATCCCAGGGCCGAGCGGGCCCGGGGCTTCCTGGAGGGGTTCTCCACCGCGACCCACGGCTTCCAGGAGGAGCACGGCTCCCCGGAGGAGTGGTGACGGAGGATCGGGTGGTGGCCGTCCTGGTCACGCCCTCGGCCGCGGCCGCGGCCCCTCCCGGTGTCGACGCCGCCGCCTTCCTGACGGCGGTCGCCGAGGACGCCTACGAGCTGGTCGCCGGGCTCGACTTCGTCTCCCCGGTCGTCGTCAGCAGCGTCCCGGGCATGGAGGAGATCGTCTGGCCGGGCACGCCGGTCGTGCGGATCCCCGACCTGTCCGGGGGCGCCCTGGTCCGGGCCGCCTTCGCGGCCCTGCCCCACGGCGAGCAGGCGGTGCTGCTGAGCGCGGACGCGCCCGACCTGCCGCCGCTGCTCATCGGCAAGCTCTTCCGCGAGCTCGGCCGGGCCCGGATCGCGGTCTGCCCGGCCGCGGGGGGCGGCGCCGTGGCGCTGGCCGCCCACCTGCCCTACCCGGCCTGGGCCGAGGCCGGCCTCGACGACCCCGATCCGGTCACCACGCTCCGTGCCTCGGCGCCCGGAAGGCGCATGGTCGCCAAGGGGCCCGGCTGGCACCGGCTGCGCACCCCCGCCGACATCGGCCTCCTCGATCCGGGCCTCGAGGGCTGGGACAACACCCGGGCCCTGCTGTCCGCCTGAGCCCTCCCGGGGCCGCCGGGACGAAGGCAGGACCATACGCGCGCCACGAAGCCCGCGAACGCCTCGTGGCTCGCCATGGCGCAGAAGCCCCGGCCTGCGCCGTCCACGGACGTCAGCGCCCGTCAGCGCCCGTCAGGGCTCGTCAGGACGCCTCGGGACGGGGGAGCCGCAGGTCGGCGAAGACGGCCCGATGATCGGTGCCGGGGACGGTGTGCACGCTGACCTCGTTCACGCCCACCCGCCGGTCCACCACCACGTGGTCGATCGTGATCAGCGGCGGGACGCGGTCGTTCACCGGCCACGTGGGGGTGAGCCCCTCCCCGGCGCCGTCGGCCGCGTCCAGGTAGCCACGGCCCAGGAAACGCCGCATCGCCGCGTGGTCGAGGCTGGCGTTGAAGTCGCCGGCCAGGATGCGGATCGTGCCGGGGACGGCCGACGGCAGCGCGTCCAGCGCCGCGGTCCAGTCGTACACCTGCCTGCCCAGCGGCGGGAAGGGGTGCACGTCGACGACCTCGACGGGCGGGGCGCCGGGAACGGTCATCAGGGCGGCGGGCATGTTGTGCCCGATCGCCTCGAACAGGCCCTTCCTGGCGGTGAGCGGATACCGGGCGTACAGGCCGCTGCCCCCGGCGCTCCACTCCGGTTCCAGCACCCGGTACGGCATGATCTCGCCCAGCCCGGCCGCGTCCAGCTTCTCGACCATCCCCGGGGTCAGCTCCTGGGTGCTGAGCACGTCGGGCCGCAGCCTCCTGACCAGGTCCATCACCGCGTCGGTCTCGGCGCGCCCGAACAGCGTGTTGATCGTCAGGACCCGCAGGGGCGTCCCGGCCACCGGCTCGGCGGAGCGGAAGGCCCGGGGCAGGACGCTGAGACCGAGCGCCGTGGTGGTGATCAGCGCGACCGCGGTCGCCGCCCGGTTGCGGGACAGCGCGGCCAGCAGCAGCGGCAGCAGCGAACCCGCCGCCACGTACGGGGTGCCCGTCATGAGCTGGGTGGTCAGCGAGTCGCGTTCGAGCCCGGCGACCCGGGCCACCGCCCAGGCGGCGAACGGCGTCACCGCGGCCCACGCCAGGGCACTGGAGATCCGCCAGCGCCGCCGGGGGCTTCCCGGGACGGGGCCCTTGGTCTTCCCGACACCCCTGTCGGCCACGATGTCCACGCTCACGGTGCCCCGATCCACTACGCCCGGCTGACGGAACGAAGATATCCAGCACAGGGTGAGACAAGCGTAAAACGGTCCAAGACCGGCGGAAGCCCGGCACATCCCCGAAACCGGCCCGCACCTGCTCCGGTCCCGAGCCCTGGGCCCGGCCGAGGCTCAGCCCGAGCCCTGGGCCCGGCCGAGGCTCAGCCGGAGCGCAGGACCTCGCGGGTACGGCGGACCAGACGCCGGGTCGCCTCGTCCGAGAGCTCGGGGATCTCCTCCACCGGGAACCAGCGCAGGTCGAGCGACTCGGCGCTGATCACCGCCTCCACGTCCGCCGGCGCGACCGCCCCGTACTCCACGTCCAGGTGGTAGGTGTGCGGGGGGTGACACCAGACCACGTGACGGTCGAGCGCCAGCGGGCCGGGCAGCAGCCGCAGCCCCGCGATACCGGACTCCTCGACCGCCTCCCGCAGCGCCACCGCCTCCAGGGAGGCGTCGGCGCGCTCGCAGTGGCCTCCCATCGGCAGCCACATCCCGGCCTTGGGGTGCAGCGTCAGCAGGACCCGCTCACCGTCGTGGGAGAGCACCGCGGTCGTGGCCGTCAGGTGGCCGCTGACGCACTCGCGCCACATCGCGTCCTCGTTGGCGTCCAGGTGATCGAGGAACTCCTTGCGGAGGATCTCCTCCTCCGCGGTGGGAGCCGCCCAGCCGGTGAGCAGGTCACGCGCTCCGGTGCGCAGGCTCACGCGCCGCCGTCCCTCCGGCCGTCCTCGTCCTCGTCGCCGCCCTTGCCGTCCTCGTCGTCGGCCTTGCCGGTCCGGTCCCCGGTGGCGTCCTCGCCGTCCCGCAGGGACGCCTCGAGGGACGACAGGTCCAGCTCGGGCTCGCCCCGGACGAACCGCTCGGGGGCCTCCAGGTCGTCGGCGGTGGGCATCAGGTCGGGGTGGTCCCAGACCGCGTCCCGGCCGTCCACGCCCCGGTCGGCCTCCAGGGCCTGCCACAGGACGGCGGCCTCGCGCAGCCGCCGGGGCCGCAGCTCCAGGCCGACGAGCGTGGCGAAGGTCTGCTCCGCGGGACCGCCGGTCGCCCTGCGGCGCCGTACGGTCTCGGCCAGGGCCGTCGCCGAGGGGAGCTTGCCCTCCGCGGCCCCGTCCACGACCGTGCCGACCCAGCCCTCGACCAGGGCCAGCATGGTCTCCAGCCGGGACAGGGCGGCCTTCTGCCGCTCGGTCTCCTCAGGCTTGAGCAGATTCCCGCCGCTCAGCGCCTGCTGGAGCTGCTCGGGGTTGTTGATGTCCAGGCCGCGGAGCTGCTCCTCCAGCGCGGAGGCGTCGACCGTGATGCCCCTGGCGTACTCCTCCACGGCGCCGAGCAGGTGCGCGCGCAGCCACGGCACGTGCTGGAACAGCCGGTGGTGGGCCGCCTCGCGCAGGGCGAGGTAGAGCCGGATCTCCTCCGCGGGCGTCTCCAGCCCCTGGCTGAAGGCCGCGACACCCCCGGGAAGCAGGGCGGCGCTGTCGGAGAGCGGCAGGCCGATGTCGGTGGAGCCGATCACCTCGAGCGCGAGCGAGCCGACGGCCTGGCCGATCTGCTGGCCGACCATCATGCCGCCCATCTGCTTCATCATGCCCATCAGCGGCCCGGCCATGGCCTGGGCCTCGGCGGGCAGGCCCGCGGCGCCGAGCGTGCCGCTCATGGTCTCGACCATGCGGGCGGCGATCGGGTCGCAGAGCTTCTGCCAGACCGGGACGGTCTTCTCGATCCACTCCGAACGGCTCCACGCCTGCGGGTTGTTCACCCCGCTCGGCAGGGCCGTGGCCTCGTTCAGCCATAGATCGGCCAGGTTGAGGGCGTCGACGATCTGCCGTCGCTCGCCCTCCATGACACTGGGATCGCCCTCGGCGACCACGACGTGCCGTGCGACGTTCTTCGCCATGTCCCAGTTGACGGGACCTGAGCTCGGCGGGGCGGAGAGCATGTCGGCGAACTGGCGCATCGCCGCCGCGATCTGCTCCGGGTCGCCGAACATGGCGAACGGGTTCTCGTTGGGGTCGTTTTCCCGACCTGGCAAGTCAGTCACCGCTCTACCTCGTGCAGGATGGAGGATGGACGATGGAGGAAGTCCACATCCGCCACGTTATCCGTCTCATGGCGGGTCAGTGCAAAGTGAGGACCCGGTGCCTACCTCGAAACGCTCCCGGCCCCCCGTCGTCGCCGTCACCGGCGCGGCCTCGGGCCTAGGCCGCGCATTCCTCACGAAGGTCGCCTCGTCTGCGGATTTCCGCAGGGTCGTGGCCATCGACGAGCAGCGCGGCGACGTGCCCGACGTCACGTGGCGGGTGATCGACGTCCGAGATCCGCTCTTGGCGAACCGCATATCTGACATCGACGTCCTCGTCCATCTCTCGGTCGACTACACCCTCGGCGCCGACCCGGCCGAACGGCGCGCCTACAACCTGCGGGCCGCCCAGACGGTGCTCACCGCCAGCGCCGCCGCCCGGGTGCGGCGGGTCGTCCTCGTCACCAGCGCCATGGTGTACGGGGCCGCTCCCGACAACCCCGTCCCACTGCCGGAGGACTCGGCGGTCGCCGCCGAGTCCGACACCGGCGTGGTCGGCGATCACCTGGAGATCGAGGCGCTGGTCCGGCGCTCCCTGCGCAGCCATCCGGGTCTCGACGTGACCGTGATCCGGCCCGCCACCGTCGTCGGCCCCGGCATCGACAGCGTGCTGACCCGCCATTTCGAGTCCCCCCGGCTGCTGACGGTCAAGGGATGCACCCCCCGCTGGCAGTTCTGCCACGTGGACGACCTGGTATCGGCGCTGGAGATGGCCGCGCTCGGCACGGTCTCCGGCGTGGTGGCCGTCGGCGGCGACGGCTGGCTGGAGCAGGAGCAGGTCGAGGAGATCTCCGGGCTGCGCCGGCTGGAGCTGCCCGCCGGGCTGACCTTCGGCACCGCCCAGCGCCTGCACCGCATCGGCGTCACCCCGGCCCCGGCCACCGACCTGCACTATGTGGTCTACCCGTGGGTGGTCGACTGCGCTGCGCTGCGCGAGGCCGGCTGGAGACCGCTGTGGACCAACGAGGCCACGTTCAAGCAGCTCCTGGAGCTGCGCGGCGGCAGGCACACGGTGGTGGGCCGCAGGCTGTCGGGCAAGGAGGCCACGCTCACCGCGGCCGGCGCCACCGTCGCCGTCCTGGGCACCGCGGCGATCGTCCGCGCCGCCCGCAAGAAGCGCCGCACCTGACGGCCGCGGAGCAGGGCGGCACGGGCGGTCGGGACGAACGCGGGGCAAGGTCACGGGGGAGCGCCGGGGACGCGGCCGGCGAGAAAGGCGGCGGTGCCCGGAAGGCCGCCCCGGGAGGGGATAGGGGCAGGATGCGCTACCGGGGGCCGTTTCTCCGGGGCGGTACGCTTTGGGACGTGGACGTCATCCGGCTGCTCGACATTCGCGACGACGCGCTCTCCGTGGACGAGGTGCTCGCCGCCGTCGGCGACCACGCCGCGGGCGGCACGGCCGTCTTCATCGGCACGGTGCGGGACCAGGACCACGGCAGGCCCGTCACGGCCCTGTCCTACTCGGCCCACCCGAGCGCCACCGACGAGCTGCGCCGGGTGGCCGAGAAGATCGCCGCGGACTTCCCGGTGACCGCCCTGGCCGCCGTGCACCGGGTCGGCGACCTCAGGCTCGGTGACATAGCGGTGGTGGTCGCCGTGGCCGCCCCCCACCGGGGCGAGGCGTTCGAGGCCTCCCGCAGGCTGATCGACGACCTCAAGGCCCAGGTCCCCATCTGGAAGAACCAGCTCTTCACCGACGGATCCTCGGAGTGGGTGGGGGCCTGCGAGTGAGATCGTCCACCGGATCCGCCGGGTTCGCGGCCTTCGGCGCGGCGGTGCGCGGGTGCGGTGTCCGGACCTGTCGTACGGCATAGGCTTTGTCCATGTCCCGACGAGCGCTGACCCTGATGGTGGCGGGCTTCCTCACACTCACGCTCGCGCTGGTCGGCGCCTTGTTGCCGGTGCCGTACGTGGTGCTGAGCCCGGGGCCGACGGAGAACACCATCGGCGAGTTCGGCGGCAAGCCGGTGATCAGCATCGAGGGGCGCCCGACGTACCCGACCGACGGCAAGCTCAGCCTCGTCACCGTCGCCTACCAGGGCGGGCCGGGCACCAGGATCGACCTGTTCAGCGCGCTGCGCGGATGGATCGACCCCACCATCGCGGTCGTGCCGGAGGAGACGATCTTTCCTCCGGCGACCACCGCGAAGGAGGTCGAGGAGCAGAACACCCAGGAGATGACCGGCTCCCAGGACGACGCCACCGCGGCGGCGCTGACCGAGCTGAAGATCCCCTACACCTCGGTGGTGACGGTGAACTCGATCGAGAAGGGACTGCCGGCCGACGGCCGGTTCAAGAACGGGGACGAGATCGTCTCGGTGGACGGCACGCAGGTGGCCGAACGGGAGACCGTCTCCACCACGGTCCGCCGCCACAAGCCCGGCGAGCAGGTCTCCTTCGTCGTCAGGCGCGGCGGGCGGAACGTGACCGTCGACGTCCCGACCACGGCCGGCAAGGACGGCACGCCCATCGTGGGCATCACCATGCGCGTCGGGTACCGCTTCCCCTTCACCGTCAAGATCAACGTCGGTGACGTGGGCGGGCCGAGCGCGGGGATGATGTTCTCCCTGGGCATCGTGGACAAGCTCACCCCCGGGTCGATGACCGGCGGCACCTCCATCGCCGGGACCGGGACGATCACCTCCGAGGGCGACGTCGGGGCCATCGGCGGCATCCAGCAGAAGATGGTCGGCGCCAGGAAGGCCGGCGCGACGGTCTTCCTCACCCCCGCCGACAACTGCGCCGAGGCCGTCAGGGCGATCCCGGACGGGCTCAGGCTGGTCAAGGTCGACACCCTCCACGAGGCCGTACGGGCGGTCGAGGCGATCCGCACCGGCACGGGCACCGTGCCGAGTTGCCCGGCCGGCTGACCTTTCCCGTCCCGCGTCCGCCCTGCCGGACCTCTCCGGCCGCCGCCCCCTCCGGTCTCGTGTCCGCTCCGCCGCGGCGACCCGCGCGGCAGGTCCGTCGGCCCCCCGGAAGGCACGGCTTCATTCCGAAGCGCGCCACGGGGCACTCATCGGGCCCCTCGTACGTTGGGACCGGTGGACCCGAGACCGTGCGGGGGTTGTGGCCGGACCGTGCCCGAGAGGCTGAGCCCGCCCCAACTCCCGCCGGTGTAGGTTGCCAGACACGGACCGTGCTCTTACGACAAGGGGTTGGCCTTGAGCTTCCGGACCCCCGGAGCCGGCAGGGCAATGCGCTTGCCCCGCCGGCCGCGACTGCTGCTTCCCGTCGCGATCGCGCTGGTCGCGATAGTGGCGTTGTTCTTCCTTTTCGCCGGTATCTTCACTGATTACCTCTGGTACGACTCGGTCGACTACACGACCGTCTTCTCCGGTGTGATCGTCACGCAGATCCTGCTGTTCGTGGTCGGTGCCCTGCTGATGGTCGGCATCGTCGGCGGCAACATGCTGCTGGCGTACCGGATGCGGCCGATGTTCGGGCCCGGGATGTTCGGCGGCGCCAGCGGCGCCGACCGGTACCGGATGGCCCTCGACCCGCACCGCAAGCTGATCTTCCTGATCGGCGTGGCGATGCTCGGCCTGTTCTCGGGATCCACGTTCTCGAGTCAGTGGAAGACCTGGCTGGAGTTCGTCAACGCGACGCCGTTCGGCGAGACCGACGCGCTGTTCAAGTGGGACATCTCCTTCTTCATGTTCACCTATCCCTTCATCCGGATGGTGCTGAACTTCCTGTTCGTCGCGGTGGTGCTGTCGGCCCTGCTGGCGGCGGTCGTCCACTACCTGTACGGCGGGTTCCGGCTCCAGTCGCCCGGGGTGCACGCCTCGCGCGGCGCCCGGGCGCACCTGTCGGTGCTGCTGGGCGTCTTCGTGCTGCTGAAGGCGGTCGCCTACTGGGTCGACCGGTACGGGCTGGTCTTCTCCGACCGGGGATTCAGGCACGGCGCGTCGTACACCGACGTGAACGCGGTCCTGCCCGCCAAGACCATTCTGGCGATCATCGCCCTGATCTGCGCCGTCCTGTTCTTCGCAGGGGTCGTGCGGCCCGGTGGCATGCTGCCCGGGGTCGGCTTCGGCCTGCTGGTGCTCTCGGCCGTCCTGATCGGCGGGGTCTACCCGGCCCTGGTCGAGCAGTTCCAGGTCAAGCCGAACCAGCAGGGCAAGGAGCAGGAGTTCATCAAGCGCAACATCGACGCGACACGAAAAGCCTACGGCGTCAACGGCGCCGAGGTGATCGACTACACGGCTCAGGGCGACCCGAGCAAGGTCAACGTCACCGCCGACAGCTCCATCTCCGGCGTGCGCCTGCTCGACCCCAGCCTGGTCGCCAAGACCTACCAGCAGAAGCAGCGGATCCGCGGTTACTACGACTTCCACGAGCCGCTCGACGTCGACCGCTACCCCGACGCGGACGGCACCATGCGCGACACCGTCGTGGCCGTGCGAGAGCTCACCGGCCCCCCGGCCGAGCAGAACAACTGGATCAACCGGCACCTCGTCTACACCCACGGCAACGGCTTCGTGGCCGCGCCCGGCAACGAGGTCGACAGCGAGGGCCTGCCCAACTTCGACGCCAAGGACATGCCGGTCACCGGCGCCCTGGTGGAGCGGACCAAGCTCACCGAGTCGCGGATCTACTTCGGCGAGGCGCCCGGCTCCACCGAGTACGTCATCGTCGGCGGCACCGGCCAGCAGAAGCAGGAGCTCGACTACCCAGAGAGCGGCGGCACCGGCCAGAAGAACACCACCTACGACGGCAAGGGCGGCGTCCCGGTCGGCTCGTTCCTCAACCGGATGCTCTACGCCGCCAAGTACAGCGAGATCAACCTGCTGCTCTCGGGCGACGTCAACGTGAACTCCAAGATCCTTTACGAGCGCAACCCGCAGGAGCGGATCGCCAAGGTGGCGCCGTTCCTGAGCCTGGACGACAACCCCTACCCGGCCATCGTCGGCGGCAGGGTCGTGTGGATCGCCGACGCGTACACCACGTCCAACGCCTACCCGTACTCCCAGAGCAAGAGCCTGGAGGCGATGACGCGGGACACCATCACCGACCCGCGCCTGGTGGTGCCGCAGCCGCGCGACCAGATCAACTACATGCGCAACTCGGTGAAGGCCGTGGTCGACGCCTACGACGGCACCGTCAGCCTGTACGCCTGGGACGAGAAGGACCCCATCCTGCAGACCTGGCGCAAGGCCTTCCCGGGCGTCATCAAGCCGCAGACGCAGATGTCCACCGAGCTCAAGCAGCACCTGCGCTACCCGGAGGCGCTGTTCAAGGTCCAGCGTGACGTGCTCTCCCAGTACCACATCGCCGACCCGAACGCCTTCTACAGCGGCCAGGACTTCTGGAACGTCCCGAACGACCCCTCCTCGGGCGAGCAGAACGTCAAGCAGCCGCCGTACTACCTGTCGGTCAAGATGCCGAACACCGCGGCACCGTCGTTCTCCCTGACGACCACGTTCGTGCCGCGCCAGGGACCCAACCTGGCGGCGTTCATGGCCGTGGACGCCACTCCCGGGCCCGACTACGGAAAGCTGCGCATCCTGCGCATGCCCTCCAACACCACGATCCCGGGTCCCGGCCAGGTGCAGAACAACTTCCAGAACAAGTTCTCCGGCGAGCTCAACCTGCTCGGACTGGGCCAGGCGAAGGTCCGCTACGGCAACCTGCTGACCCTGCCCTTCGCCGACGGCCTGGTCTACGTCGAACCGGTCTACGTGGAGATCGCGGCCGCCTCCGGCCAGGAGCCGTACCCGATCCTGCGCCGGGTCCTGGTGGCCTACGGCGGCAAGGTCGGCTCGGCCGACACGCTCAAGGGCGCGCTCGAACAGGTCTTCGGGGGCGGCACCCAGACCGTGCCGCAGGAGACCAAGCCCAACGAGAACCAGCAGGCGGAGACCAAGCCCACGGGCGAGCTCGCCGTGGCCATCGACGAGGTGCAGAAGGCCTACGACAAGGCACAGAACGCTCTCAAGGAGGACCCGCCGAACTGGGTCGAGTACGGCACCGCCCAGAAGGAGCTCCAGGCGGCCCTGGAGAGGCTCAAGGGCCGCGCCGCGGCGGCGGGAGCGACCCCCACGCCGTCACCGACGTCCGGGACACCCGCGCCCTCGGCGTCCCCGTCGGTGTCCCCGTCCGCGCCCCCCGCTCCCTCGGTGACACCCTCACCGTCACCGAGTTAGCGGAGGTCATCGGGCCGGGCGTCATCTGATTCGCGTCCACCCCCAAAGCCGGGTAAGCTTCAGGCATACACCGACGCGGGGTGGAGCAGTTCGGTAGCTCGCTGGGCTCATAACCCAGAGGTCGCAGGTTCAAATCCTGTCCCCGCTACGAACGAGACCCCGGTCGCCGGAAACGGCGACCGGGGTCTCTGCATTTCCTGGTCTTTTCCCGCACTTCCGGTCAATCGTGACAGTGCCCCGTTCCGCGGCCGGCCGCCCCTGTGCGTGCCGGGCTCCACGTTCCCGTCGGGCCCTGGGCTCGCGGTTTCTTCCCGGCGCCTCTTCCGGCGCGCTCGTTCCCGCTCCGATTTGCCGTCGCGACCGAATTACGGATAGTCTTTGAACACACCGACGCGGGGTGGAGCAGTTCGGTAGCTCGCTGGGCTCATAACCCAGAGGTCGCAGGTTCAAATCCTGTCCCCGCTACCAGAGAGAGGCCCGGATCTCACAGAGATCCGGGCCTCTCGGTTTTTCCACCCCTATCCTGCCCTGTCGGCACCTACGGACACCCGGCCCCGCTTCAGGCATACAGGTCTCTCCCGCGTGCCGGCGGGAGCCCCACCCCCGACCGTCCCGGCGCCGGACACGGATCATGCGGGCGCCGACCGCTCCGGGACGGCACGCGGCGGGTGGCCGAGAGGTAGCGTGCCGCTGTGAGTGAAACGTCCGGACCGGTCCTGCGCTGGCGCGTACGCCGCGATCTCCTCATCATCAAGGCCGCCGCCGCGCTCGCCCTGGCGGTACTGACCGTGCTGAGCCTCGGCGACCTCCGCGGCATGCTCCTGGCGGGCACCGCGTCCCTGGTCATGGGAGTCCTGGCGGTCCGTGACGTCCTGGTCCCGGTACGGCTGACGGCGGACGGGGAGGGCCTCGTCGTGGTGAAGGGGTTCGCCGGATCCGAACGGGTGCCCTGGAGAGCCGTCGAGCGCATCCGCGTCGACAGCCGGACACGCTTCACCTCGCGTACGGAACTGCTGGAGATCGACACGGGGGAGGGCATCCACCTGCTCAGCCGGTTCGACCTGGGGGTTCCGTGCCAGGAGGTGGCCGAGAAGCTCCGCTCGTTCCGTACGGGGACGTAGACCGTTCGGTGGCGTGCCCCTTCACCTGCCGGACGACACGCGGGCATGGCAGGGAGAGACGGGACACCGAAGAGGGCCGCGGGACGGGAGCCGGAAGGCGCGGCCGGGAAGGCGGTTCTCGCTCGCGTCCCCGGGAATCGCCTGCGCGGACTCCGTCCGGTGGCATTCGCCAGGTCCAGGCCCCAGGCCCTGAGACTGGGCCTTGAAGTCAGGTCCAGCCTCAGGCTCTGGCGCGTACCCGGCGGTGTCTGGGCACGAAACCGGGCTTGGGCCGGCGGACCAGCAGGCTCGCCTTGTAGAGCGCCCAGCAGGTGAGGAAGAGCCCGAAGGAGACCTGCCCGACCCACGCCCAGGTGGCGGTCTCGACGGCCGCGAACATCACTACACCGGTCCAGACAAAGCCGAAGACGCCCACGAGGGTCGCCGCAGCCCAATTCAGCCCTCGCTGCAACATGCCCGAAGTCTTACAGATCTTGGTTCAAGCCCAGGTCAATGACGCGGAACGCCTCATCGCGGAAGGCTGCGACTTGCTCCCGCGCACCGGCGTGCGCGAGCTCCACCGGTGGTCATCGGGGTCACCCCGAGAGGGTTCTCCTCAAGGGAGGCCAGAAGGGCCGCGGCGGTACGGGCGTCGGCGAGGATCCGGTTCACCTCGTCCTCGGACCGGGGCAGCTGGCCACGCTTGGCGAGCTCGTCGGTCAGGAAGGTCAGGGGCTCCGGGTAGCCGGCCTCCTGCGCGGCGACGGTCGCCCGAGCCGCGGTGAGGAGACGCAGATAGTAGGCGCGGAGGGTCGCCTCCCGCATGTGTGCGTCTTCGAGATCGTTCAGCAGAGACCTGGCGACCCGGAGAAGGTCGCCCGGATGATCGGCCTCCGCGTTGATGTGCGCGCGGATGTCGTCGAACTCCGAGCGGGTCATGGTGCTCACCTCCACGGCGGAGTCAGGATCCTGACCCTCGTGCCTACTTCGTATCCAGAGTCGATTGCGAACGGCTTGACGTCTGGTTGCGCGCCTGGGCTTCCTACGTCTCTCTGAGACGCGCGAAGTCCGGGGAAGGTTGGCAAGTTGTCTCTGTGACATGAGAGTCCTGATAGTGTTCACCACGCAGGACGACGAGCCCCCGGGTCATCACTCCCGGGAAGGCGGACTGTCCGGCGATCCCCTCCTCTGATCATCTCCCTTCGTCGGGACGTTCGCGTCGCGCCGGAGTCCGGCTGGACATCGGCCGGATGCTGGAGTAAGTTAGAGGGGTTGCCCTGGAAGCAGGGCGGGCGACATTCTAGTGGTCTCGGTGGGTTCGGGTCGAGGGTCGGGAAAACCGACAGTTTGACACGAATCACGCGGATTCACTAGAATGGTAGTACGAAATGGAACGCCCCTGGCGGTCGGCCTGAACGGGTCCGGTTGACCGGGTGTACGCGTCCGTTTCTTGAGAACTCAACAGTGTGTTAAAAGCCAGTGCATGAAGCACAACCCTGTCCTAACCACCCTTGCGGGTGGGGGACGGATTCCTTTGGTTGAACATCCATCGCGTTCCCGGACCTGTTCGGGGATGGTGGTGGGCTTTCAGCCGGGTAAGGACTGTTCAGACATTGTTTGGAGAGTTTGATCCTGGCTCAGGACGAACGCTGGCGGCGTGCTTAACACATGCAAGTCGAGCGGAAAGGCCCTT
>NZ_JBVJIA010000007.1:0-205805 GCF_055586505.1 Streptosporangium sp. NPDC050148
TCAAGTCCAAAGCGCATACTAAACAGCGAAAGACCAGCTAGGAGTGTCAAGCATCATCCGATGCCATTACGTCAAGCATCAAGCGAGTCACGACATCCCGAAGGCGTCTTCAAGCGCAAGGTTGGACAAAGGCGCGCGGAAGGCCGACCGTCGCGCTCCGGCCGAGCGGTGACGAGACATCCGCCGATCGGGCTTGACGTTGAGCCGACAGTGCGGGATTTCCTCGAAGTCGAAGGTCGCACGGCCCCGGCGTTCCAGGCGGCCGGACTCGGCGGGAGCCGCTCCGATGGCATCATGCCTTCAGGCTTGCTCGTTCTCGTATTTCACAATATTGTGAAATTACTTTCTAGTTGTGAAGGGGTTGGCTTCATGGAGGGTTCGGTGGGCATGGCGCGTGAGGCGGATCGTGAGGAGGTGCTGGGCTGGGTCGAGCGGGTGGCGATGTTCCTGACCGCCGACGGCCTGCCGCCGGTCGCGGGGCGCGTGCTGGGGTGGCTGATGATCTGTGATCCGCCCGAGCAGTCGGCCGGGCAGATCGGCCGGGCGATCGGGGCCAGTCCCGCGGCCCTGACCACGAACATGCGGGTGCTGCAGGCCATGGGGTTCGTCAGCCGGCGCACCCGGCCCGGTGAGCGCACCGCCTACTACCGGGTGGAGGAGGGGGCCTGGGAGAAGGTCGTGCGGCGGCAGATCGCGACCCTGACCGCGTTTCGCGAGGTCGCCGGTGACGGCATGAACCTGATCGGCCCGGACGGCGCGCGGGCCGCGCGGATCCGCGAGGCGCACCACATCTTCGACTGGATGGCGAAGGTGTTCGACGACGCGCCGCCCCCCACCCCCGTTACGGAGACCTGACGTGACCGGGAACGCCGTGGTGGTCGGCGGTGGGATCGGCGGCCTGGCCGCCGCCATCGGGCTGAGGCGGATCGGCTGGACGGTGACCGTCCTGGAGCGCAGCTCCGAACTCGGGGAGATCGGCGCCGGCATGTCCCAGTCGCCCAACGCCCTGCGCGCACTGGCCGAGCTGGGTGTCGCCGATGCGGCGCGAGCCGCCGGGGTGCCGTTTCCCGGCATCTTCAACCTGCGCGTCCCCTCCGGCGGCCACATCGCCCGCGCGCTGCCCGGCACCACCGGCCCGCTGCTCGGTTTCCACCGCGCCGACCTGCACCGGGTGCTTCTGGACACGGTGCCCGCCGGGTGGGTGCGTACCGGCGCGCAGGTGAGTACCGTCCGCCAAGATGGCGACGAGGTCATCGTCGGCTGCGACACCGAGGAGCTGAGGGCCGATCTGGTGGTGGCGGCCGACGGGGTGAACAGCACGGTCCGGCGTCTGCTGTGGCCCGAGGCGCCCGGCCCACGGTTCTGGGGGAACACCGTCTGGCGGGGCATCGCGCGCACCGACGGCGTCGAAGCCGCCATGACCCTGGGACGCGGCCGGTACTTCCTGGTCATGCCGGTCGGAGGCGGCCGGGTCTACTGGGCGCTGGGTGCCCGCGCCGACCGGCCCGGCGTGTGCTACGACGACGAGCTCGCCGAGGTGCGCCGCCGCGTCCAGGGCTGGCACGACCCGATCCCTCACCTGCTGGAGGCGACCCCGCCCGAGGCGGTCCTGCATCACGACATCACCGACCTGGACCCCCTGAGGGACTACGCGCGGGGAAGGGTGGTCCTGCTCGGCGACGCCGCCCACGCGATGCACCCCGACATGGCCCAGGGAGCCGCCCAGGCGCTGGAGGACGCCGTCGTGCTCGCCGCCGCTCTCGCCGAGAGCAGCGACGACATCCCTGCGGCGCTGGCCCGCTACGACGAACGACGACGTCCCCGTACCCAGACCATCGTCCGGCAGGCGCGCGCCAAGGGCTTGGGGTCGACCTCCGGCAACGCCGTCGGCTACCACCTGCGGACGACCGCCCTGCGCCTGGTCCCCTCCTCGCGCTGGCCCGCCCTGGCCGCCAAGGCCCTCGCCCCGGTATGGGACTGGACGCCACCGCCGCTTCCCCGCTGAAGGATCACGCCCGCGCCGGACCGGTGACCAGGACCGGCCCGCGGACCCTCACGCCGGTGGCGCCGAGGCCGGGCCCGGCGCGGGGCCACCCGTCGAACGGCCCTTCAGGGGAATGGGCCAACCGGGCGGCGCACGCATCGCACATACCCCTTCCTGTATCCGGTGGGACGAGCCGGAAGGACGTGCGACCTTCACCGGCAGGCGGTGTACCGGTGCCCGGACGGGGTTGTTAGGGTGTGCGGCGGTGCGCCGGGAAGTCTGGTCGGCAGTTCTTCACCCACGTCCCGCTACCGCACCGGAGCCCCGATGAACCTGCTGCTGGCCTTCTCCGCGCTGTTGCTGCTCGCGGTCCTGGTCTCCAACCTGGCCAATCGGACGATCCTGTCGACCGCGGCACTGTTCCTGCTGGCCGGGTTCGTCCTGGGCGACGGGGTCAGCGGGCTCATCCCGCTGACCCCGGACGATCCGGTGGTGGCCACGCTGGCCGAGCTGGCGCTGTTCGCGGTGCTGTTCACCGACGGCATGCGGGTGGGCTGGACCGACCTGCGCCACGCCTGGCGGCTGCCCGGCCGCGCCCTGGGCTGGGGCCTGCCGCTCACCCTGATCATCACCGCCCTGACGGCGCACTACCTCATCGGGCTGGGCTGGATCGAGTCACTGCTCATCGGGGCGATCCTGGCGCCCACCGACCCGGTGTTCGCCGCCGCGCTGGTCGGCAACGAGCGGGTGCCCCCTCGGCTGCGCCAGCTGCTGAACGTGGAATCCGGCGTCAACGACGGCCTGGCGCTGCCGTTCGTCATGGTGTTCCTCGCCATCGCGGCCGGCTCGGCCGACCTGCACCTGGGCGAGCTGGCCCTGGAACTGGGCCTGGGCGTGCTGATCGGCGTCGCGGTGCCGTGGGCGGCCATCATGCTGGAGCGCACCCGCTGGTTCTCGGCCTCCCACCACTACGAGCCGCTCAACGCGGTGGCCATCGGCCTGCTGGTGCTGGCCCTGGGCAAGGCCACCCACGGCAACCTGTTCCTCGCCGCCTTCTCCGCCGGTATCACGGTGGCGACCTTCGGAGAGCGCCAGCGCGAATCCTTCGAGCAGTTCGGCGAACTCGTCGCCGAACTGCTCAAGCTGGCCGCGCTGCTGGTCTTCGGCGTGCTCATCTCCCCGGCCCTGCTCGCCTCGGTGGGCTGGCAGGGGTGGCTGTTCGCGATCCTGGCCCTGGTGCTGGCCCGCCCGCTGGCCATCTGGCTGTCCTTCCTGCGCTCCGGGCTCGGCACCCGGGAGGTGGCGGCCGTGATGTGGTTCGGCCCCAAGGGCTTCGCCTCGGTCGTCTACGCCCTCATCGTGCTCAACTCCGCCATCACCGCGGCCGAACAGGTGTTCACCCTGGTCGCCGTGACCATCGTGCTGTCGATCCTGCTGCACTCCTCCACCGACGTCGTGGTGGCCCGCTGGTTCGACGACGAGCGCGAGACCCCCGCCTGGCACGACACCGTCCGCCGGGTCCGCACCCGGCTGCGAGGTGGCAGGGAAACCGGGGACCCGGCATAGTCCCGCCCAGAGCCGTCCTCACCGGGTTCGGTGCCGCCGGTGCCGCCGGCCTCGATCACCGGCTCCTGCGGCGTTGAGCCGTACCGCACCCCGCCGAGGCATACGCTGCAGCGGGGCAGAGGCGATCAGCTGAGCGATTCCAGGATGGTGACTGCGGCTTTCGTGCCGTCTTCAGCGCGGACGGCGGCGGCGAGCCGGTCGGCGCGCCGGGCCATGGCGTGCTCGCCGGTGGCCTGGCGGATCGCGGCGGCGAGCCCTTGGGCGGTGAGGTGGCGTTGCGGCAGTGGTGCCGGGGCCACACCCGCGGCGTGTGCGCGGGCGGCCCAGAACGGCTGGTCGGCGACGAAGGGACAGATGATCTGCGGCCGTCCCGAGGCCAGTGCCGCGCCGGTGGTGCCGCTGCCACCGTGGTGGACGATCGCGGCCATGCGGGGAAACAGCCAGTCGTGCGGGGCCTGGTCCAGCACGAACACCTCCTCGGGCAGGGCGGGCGGGCCGTCGACGGCGATGCCGCCCCAGCCCGACACCAGCACCGCGCGCATACCGGTCAGGCGAACCGCGTCCAGGACGACGCGGCCGATGCGATGGGGGTCGGTGCCGGCCATGCTGCCGAACCCGATGTAGAGCGGCGCCGGACCATCAGCCAGGAACCTGACCAACTCCTGCGGCGGGCTCCAGGTGGGGGCGGCGGGCAGGAACCAGAACCCGGTGGTGTGGACCTGAGGCGGGTAGTCGGCGCCGGAGGGGAGCAGGTGACGGCTGAAGCCGTGCAGCACGGTGGCAGGGCCCCCATCAGGGCGGCGCAGGAAGTCGTGGCGGCCGCGTCGGCGGGGCAGGTCGAGCGTCGTGTCGGCCACCGCGCCGAAGGAGCGCAACATCAGCCGAAACGGCAGGTAGGAGGCGCGATTCAGCGCCCGCGGCAACGGTAGTGGGATCATCGGGTTGGCGAAGGAGGCGTTGGGCACCCACACCGGCTGCAGCAGCGCCGCCACGGAGGGCACCCCCAGGGCCTCGGCGATGCGATGGCCCGGGATGCTGGGGCCGTGCACGACCAGGTCGGCGCCGTCTTCGGCGACGGCGACCATGTCGGTGAACACCCGCGCCATCAGCGGTTTGCTGGCCCGCATCACCTCCAGGGCGATCTTCTTGCCGGCCAGGCCGCGGTAGTTGGTCTCGATCGCCGTGCGGATGCGGGGGGCGTCCAGGAGGGTGTTGGGGCCGTCGTGCACCGGCGCGAACGGCAGGCCGTGCGGTTCGGCGAGGGCGGCCGAAGCGGCCGGGGCGGCCAGCACCGCGTGGTGACCGGCGTTTCGCAGGGCCAGGGCCAGGGCGGCGTACGGCTGGACGTCACCGCGGGTGCCGTGGGTGAGGATGAGGACCTTCATCGCGTTCCTCGTTTCGTGGCGGCGCCGTCCCAGGCGCTGAGCATGCGCTCGTCGGTGAACACGCCGTGGGTGAGCATGTCCACGGCGGTACGCGAGTAGCGCAAGGTCGCGTCGGTGTGGTGCAGGTCGGCCACGTCCAGCACCCGTGACAGGTGCTCGCCGAAGGCCAGTGGCGCCAGCAGCCAGGTCACGTACAGGGCGGCGCGGGCCCGCGCGTCGTCGGCGGGGCGCACCCATCCTTCGTCGCTGCCCTGCTGCAGCCAGGCGGCGGTGGTCTCGACGATCTCGTCGAACAGCGCGGCCGCCTGCTCGGTGCCGTCGAGGAAGGCGCGGGCCAGATAGCGCCGCACCGGCTCGGCCGCCTCCAGCATGGCGGCCAGGCCGGAGGTGTCGGCCAGGTCGACCGGGTCGTCGGGATCCCCGCGTACCAGGGAGATCACATACTGGTCGCACGCCGTGCGCAGGCCCTCCTTGGACCCGAAGTGGTGCACCACGAGGGCGGGGGAGACGCCCGCCTTGGCGGCGATGGCCCGGATGCTCACCCGGGCGACGCCCTCGGAGCCGAACAACTCCAGGGCCGCGTTCCCGATCCGGGCCCGCGCGGTGAGATCACTGCCTGAACGCATGTTCAGCATGCTAAACAAATGTTCAGCCCGAAGGGAAGGGGTCGGGAACATCTCGATGAGCGGTTATGTCGCCGATGGCGGACATGCGAGCATGACGATTCATGACGATCACGGAGCGAGAGACCACCACCGCCCACCTCGCGCAGGGGCTGGTGGAGTACCGGCTGGAGGGCGAGGGCCCCGAGACGGTCGTGATCTTCCACGGTGGTCACATGCGGGCCGGACTGGCCCTGGGGGAGGAGGTCTTCACCGCCTCGGGCCATCAGGTGCTCGCCCTCTCCCGTCCCGGATACGGGCGGACCCCGCTGACCACCGCCACCACGCCCGCCGCCTTCGCCGACCTCACCGCGCACCTGTGCCATGAATTGGGCATCGAGCGGGTCGCCGCGGTGGTGGGCGTCTCGGCGGGCGGGCGCACCGCGCTCACCATGGCGGCGCGTCATCCGCACCTGGTGGAGCGGGTGATCCTGCAGAGCGCCGTCGCCTTCGTACCCTGGCCCGACCGGCGCACCCGCCTGGTCGGCCGCCTGGTGTTCAACGCCCGCGCCGAAGTCGTCACCTGGGCGGCGGTACGGCTGCTGATGCGCACGGCGCCGCAGGTCGGGTTGCGGTTGTTGCTGCGTGACCTGTCCACCCGGCCGACCGGCCAGGTCATGGCCGGCCTGAGCGAGCACGACCGGGCCGAACTCATCGCGCTGTTCACGCTCATGCGCTCAGGGGAGGGCTTCGTCAACGACATGCTGCCCGTGCCCGACTGCGCCGGGCAGGTCACCCAGCCGGTCCTGGTCATCGCCAGCCGCACCGACCGCTCGGTCCCCTTCACCCACGCCGAGTCCCTCGCCGCGACCGTCCCGCGGGCCGAGCCGGCCGAGAGCCGGGCCGACGGTCACATGATCTGGTTCGCTCCCGACTACCCGGCGATCGCCGGAAGGATCAAGAATTTTCTCGGCGCGGGGTGAGCGCTCACCCGCCCCCGTCCCCGGCACGCATCGCCCCGGGGACGGGGGGTCCGGGGGTTCACATCAGATAGCGCAGCCACAGGTAGGGCGTCACCAGCGCCACCGTGACGAAGGCGACGACGAGGCCGTACCTGGTGAACTCCCAGAAGCTGATCGGGGTGCGGTTGCGGGCGGCGATGCCGATGATGACGACGTTGGCGGCGGCGCCGACGGCGGTGGCGTTGCCGCCCAGGTCGGCGCCGAAGGCCAGCGCCCACCACAGCACCTGCGCCTGGTCGCCGCCGCCGTTCGCCTGGACCAGGTCGGCGACGATCGGGCTCATCGTCGCCACGTACGGGATGTTGTCCACGATCGCCGAGATGCCGGCCGAGGCCCACAGCAGGCCGATCGCGGTCAGCCCCAGCCGGCCCTCGGTGGCGCCGACGGCGGCCTGGGAGATCTGGCCGATGACGCCGGTCTCGACCAGGCCGCCGACCATCACGAACAGCCCCATGAAGAACACCAGGGTGGGCCACTCGACCTCGGCGATGGCCTGCTCGGTGGTGACCTTGGTGGCCGCCACCAGGACCCCGGCGCCGAGGATCGCCACCACCGAGGGCTCGTAGTGCAGCACCGGGTGCAGCACGAAGGCGGCCATCACCACGGCGAGCACGACCAGGCTCTGCCACAGCAGGGTGCGGTCGGCGATGGCCTCGCGCTCGTCCAGGGCCATGATGCCGGCGGCGCGTTCGGGGTCGTGGACGAACGCCTTGCGGAACAGGATCCGGCACAGGCCGACGAACACCACCATCAAGATGACGATCATCGGTGCCATGTGCACGAGGAAGTCGTTGAAACTCAGCCCGCCCCGGCTGGCGATGATGATGTTGGGCGGGTCGCCGACCAGGGTGGCGGCCCCGCCGATGTTGGAGGCCATCGCCTCGGCGAGCAGGAACGGCACCACCGGCAGCGCCAGGCGCTGGCACACCAGGAACGTCACCGGCGCGATCAGCAGCACCGTGGTGACGTTGTCCAGCAGCGCCGAGGCGAGCGCGGTGATGAGCACCAGCAGCACCATCAGCCGGAACGGGCGTCCTTTGGCCCGCTTGGCCGCCCAGATGGCCAGGTACTCGAAGATCCCGGTCTGCTTCAGCACCCCGACGATGACCATCATGCCCAGCAGCAGGAAGATGACGTTCCAGTCGATGCCGCTCTCGGGGGAGAAGAACGCCGCCTCCGCGTCGCTGGCGTGGACGGCCAGCATGATCCCGGCTCCGCCGAGGGCGGAGGCGACGCGGTGGATCCGCTCGGTCGCGATCAGCGCATAGGCGCCGAGGAAGACCGCCACCGACAGCCAGGCCAGAGCCGTCACGACGCGAGCACCCCGTCCATGAGCGCCTGCAGCGTCACCGCACCGAGCAGGCGGCCCTGGTCCACCACGGCCACCAGCGGGCTGTGGGTACGGGCCATCAGCGCGGCGATCTCCAGCACGGTGGCGTCCGGGTCGGTGACCGGTAACTCGCGCGGCGTGGGCGGCAGCGCCTGGCGTACGGTCTGGCCGGCCACGTCGCGCAGGAAGGCGTCGGCGTGGGCCTCGTCCACCACCCGGGCCAGCGCGGGATCGTCCTGGCAGTAACCGGGCACCGCCAGGGCCAGCACCTGGGTGCCCGCCAGGATGCTGAGCGGCAGCCCGCCGGGGTCCACCACGATCAGGCCCGGCAGGTCCTGGTCGGCCAGCAGCCGGGCGGCGTCCAGGACGGAGGTGTCGAGGGTGACGGTGGGGAAGTCGGCGAGCAGGTCGCGAGCACGCATGAGGGCCCTTCCGGGGTCGACGGCAGAACTGCCGACCAGACTTCCCGGCTCACCTTCGACGGACCCTATCAACGATCGCCGATTCGAGAGAGGGTGGGCCGGTGTCCACCGTCGAGGCGGCCGGCCTGACCAAACCGTCTGGCCCTGACCCCTTACGCCGACCGTCGCGCCCGCACCCTGTCCATGGGCAACCTGCAGCGCCTGGCCCTGGCCAAGGCCCTCATCGGCCGGCCTGCTCATCTTGGACGAGCCCGTCAACGGCCTGGATCCCGCCGGCGTCGTGGAGATCCGTACCCTGCTGGCCGGCCTGGCCCGCGAACACGGCGTCACGGTGTTCTTGTCCAGCCACCTGCTGGCCGAGGTCGCGCGCCCGGCCACCCGCGTCGGCATCATTCACCACGGCCGCCTGATCCAGGAACTCCACACCGCCGCCCTGGACGAGCGCCTGCGCCGCCACCTGACCGTGACCACCCGCGACGACACCACAGCCCGCCAGGTCCTGCACGCCCGCGGCCACGAGGCCGCTCACGACCGCGGCACGGGGCTCGTCCTCACCGGCGAACGCGCTGTGGCCCGGCCCGAAGAGGTGGCCACCGTGCTGGTCGAGGCCGGCGTGCCCCCACCAGGCTCCCCGTGGCCATGTTCGCCGCACTGTTCTGCGCCCAGGTCATCGCCGCTCTCGGCTTCGGCCACCACTTCCCCTGGTCGGTTCCCGGCCTGTACGCCGGAATCGCCGGCCCCGACCAGGAGGGGCCCGGCCCGATCGGCTTCCTTCTGGTCCTCGCGGTCGGAGCCGCGGGCGTGCTCGCCACCGCGGCATGGTGGTGCAGAGCCGACCACCACCGCTGACCGCCGGCACCACCGACACGCGCGACACAACACGGCCGCCGGCTTTCGAACTCCGCTCGCTGTGCCCGGCGATACACCGACTCGCGGTGATCATGTCAACGAATGTGACACCAAGCCGGGCTTACCGTTCCGTTCCTGCCGGACCCCCTGGTCAATGACCAGTTGTGCTCCGAGGTCGGGCAGGTACGTGGAAGTGATCATGGCGTCCCTTTCGTGCTGCGGAGGGCGGGCACGAGGCGCTGCTGGCCGCCGGACTGACCGGTTGGCGGGCCCGCACCCGCGGCGCCTACCTGACCGCCACCCTCACCCGGGCCGAACTCAACCCCGCCCTGGCCCGGATCGACATCATCGGCATGGCCCAGTTGGCCGGCATCGGCTTCACCGTCTCCCCGCTGATCAGCGAACTGGCCTGCTTTGACCAGCCGGACATGCTGGAACACGCCAAGGGGGCGGTCCTGCTCGCCTCCGCCGTGGCCACGCTGTCGGCCGTCATCGTCTTGGCCCGTCACAACATCCACTACCGCGACCACCTCTTGGCACGGGCAGGACCGCGACGCGGGCGAGACGCATTCCGTCGTCGTGACGCCGGGGTGTGGTGTCGAAGATCAGGTGCGGGTGGACCCGGCTCGGTTCAGGCGGGCATGGAGGGTGGCGGCGAAGTCCTCGGCGCGTTCCAGCTGGGTCCGCAGGTCGGTGATCCGGTCCTTGGCCACCTGCTCGTAGCCGCGCACGATGTCCAGCAGCCGTTCGCGCTGCCCGGGGTCGATCGGGTCGGGGTCGTCGAGCCGGTCGGTGGCCTCCAGCAGGTCGCGCATCTGGTCCAGGGTGAAGCCGAGCGGTTTCATCCGGCGGATCACCATGAGGCGGGCGACGTCGCGTTCGGTGTAGAGGCGAAAGCCGCCCTGGGAGCGGGCGGAGGGGATGACCAGCCCGACTTCCTCGTAGTGGCGGATGGTCCGCAGGGACAGCTCGGTGCGGGTGGCGACCTCGCCGATCCGCATGTGTTCGGAGTCCACGCCCGGCGGCCCTTCTGGCTGGTCGACACGCCCCTGACACCCCAGGAGCGATCCCTACTCTAACGTTAGGGTAGGGTTCAGCCTATGTGGGGAGCGGCCCTTGGTGTGCCGTCCGCCCACCGGTGCGGGTGTGCCCCCGGCCGTGCCCATGGACGATGAGGTCCCCGGCGAAGACCACCGACACTCAGCGGGAGAGAGCGTGCGCGTAGCCGCGATGCCAGGCGCCGCCTGCCCGCCGTGACCCCCTCGCCCGTGACCTCTCACCCCGACTGAGCAGGACCGCTGCTCTTCGACGACTTCCGCCCGCCGCCGTCGCGGGCGATCCGCGGGTGGCCGCCCTGGTCTCCCGCGTTCTCCTTCCTCGCGCGTCCCGTATCGACAGGGGCGTGCCCGAGCACGACAGGTTCCTTCTCCCTTGCAGACTTCCCTGCTGTCTTCGGCCGCGCGGCTGCGCGGTTTCCGCCCCTCCTGGCTGTCGCCGAAGGTCGCGCGCACCGAGGTGCTGGCCGGCCTGGTGGTGGCCCTGGCGTTGATTCCCGAGGCGATCTCGTTCTCCATCATCGCCGGGGTCGACCCCGGCATCGGGCTGTTCGCCTCCTTCACCATGGCCGTCACCATCGCCGTCGTCGGTGGCCGCCCCGCGATGATCTCCGCGGCGACCGGCGCCATCGCCCTGGTCATCGCCCCGCTCAACCGCGAGCACGGCCTGGGATACCTGGTCGCCGCGGTCATCCTCGGCGGCGTCATCCAGGTGGTGCTGGGCTCTTTGGGAGTGGCCCGGCTGATGCGGTTCGTGCCGCGCTCGGTGATGGTCGGATTCGTCAACGCCCTGGCCATCCTCATCTTCGCCGCGCAGATCCCGGAGATGCGAGACGTTCCCTGGGCCGTCTATCCGCTGGTCGCCGCGGGGCTGGCGCTGATGGTGCTCTTCCCTAAGGTCACCAAGGCGGTGCCGGCGCCGCTGGTGTCGATCGCGATCTTGACCGTCATCACGGTGGCAGCCGGGATCGCGGTGCCGACCGTGGGCGACAAGGGCGCCCTGCCGTCCTCGCTGCCGGTGCCGGGCCTGCCCGACGTGCCGTTCACCCTGGACACCCTGACGCTGATCGCCCCGTACGCGCTGGCGATGGCGCTGGTCGGGCTGATGGAGTCGCTGATGACCGCCAAGCTCGTCGACGACCTCACCGACACCCACTCCAACAAGACCCGCGAGTCGATCGGCCAGGGCGTCGCCAACATCGTCACCGGCTTCTTCGGCGGGATGGGCGGCTGTGCCATGATCGGCCAGACGATGATCAACGTGAGGAACGGGGCCCGGACCCGCCTGTCGACGTTCCTGGCCGGGGTGTTCTTGATGGTGTTGTGCATCGTGTTCGGGCCGGTCGTCTCGACCATCCCGATGGCCGCGCTGGTCGCGGTGATGATCCTGGTCGCCTTCGCCACCTTCGACTGGCACTCCATCGCCCCGGCCACGCTCAGGCGGATGCCCGCCGGGGAGCTCATCGTCATGGCCGTCACCGTCGCGGCCGTGGTCGCCACCCACAACCTGGCCATCGGCGTGGTCCTGGGTTCCCTCACCGCCATGGTCATCTTCGCCCGGCGGGTCGCTCACCTGGTCAACGTCACCGCCGTGGTCGACCCCGAGGGCCACCAGGTCATCTACTCCGTCACCGGGGCGCTGTTCTTCGCCTCCAGCAACGACCTGGTCTACCAGTTCGACTACGCGGGCGACCCCGACAGGGTGATCATCGACCTGACCGGCGCGCACATCTGGGACGCCTCCTCCGTCGCCGCCCTGGACGCCGTCACCACCAAGTACGAGGCCCGCGGCAAAACGGTGGAGATCATCGGCCTCAACACCCACAGCGCCAAGATGCACGACACCCTCAGCGGAGAACTCACCAGCCACTGAACCGGCCGTGACCACAGGTCAGGCGAACCCGCCGGTTCGGCGCGGCGCGCGAAGCTCACCGAGTGCGACGGCCAACCGTTCGCGCGGGTCGGCCTGGCGGCCATAGAGCCACGACCGCGAGATGCCGGCCTGGCGGGCGACCAGTTCGATGGCGATCTGCCTAAATGATGCGCGGTGGTAGGCGACCGGTGCGAACGCGGCGACGGCGCAGGCCACCGCCACGGCCTTCAACACCCTGCGCGGAGCGGGCCGCGACGCCCGCTACCTCACCCGCAAACTCATCGCCCACCTCAAGACCCACCGCTCCCGGGCGCGCGTATAACGAAGGGAGCTTCCCTGGTTCTCCGTTGTCGAAAACGTCCCACTACGCCCGGCGGCACACCAACCGCGATTCCCCTCTCTCGGCAGAGATGCCGGAGGAACGGTCGAAGGGGCGACCGAACCGAGTTCGGCTCGTACTGTCACCTCGAATGACGTTCGGTCGCCCTGGTTGGACAGCCATCTAATGGACAGTGCGCAGGTGGGGGCGGCACCCCACTGTCAAGTTCGATGGCCCCGGACAGCGGTCGTCCGGGCGTCCCGAAACCGGCGACGGACGGCGCAGGGAGGCATGTCGGGGTGCGGTATCACCTTGTACGTTCGTTCACCGCTTCTTTTCGCCGCCCCTTCTCGGCGCCGCCGTACCCGGTGGCCGTCGGCTCCTCGGGAAATGGAGGCGGGTCGGGAGCGGGGGCGATCCCTCCCTGTCACGGGAGCCGGATGTTCCGGAAGCGGCGCGTACGAGAACGATGACGGCATATTCGGCACCGGCTGTTGATCACATAGAGTGCCGTTCGAAGGGTGTCGAAAGCGTCGGTCATGAATCGCTCCTCGATGTCCTTCGCCATGCACAACAGAACAATTCAAGGTTCGATCACCCAGGGGGCACAGGTGTTCCGGTGGATGACCAGGACGAACGTGTCCGTACCGCCGCCGCGGGACCGTGACGCGCAGGCGCGTGCGCGCGGGGCCCGGCTGTTCACCGAAGCCCGTGAAGAACTCAACCGAGCGGACACGAAGGCACAGGTGCTTCTCGGTGTCGCGGGGCTGGGAATCGGCGCGGTCGCCGGTGGCCTGCTCGCGGGGAACTGGTCGCCGCTGAAGTTGCACGTGGGTCTGCAATGGCTGTGGTGGGTGGGGGCGGTGTGCGCGCTCGCCGCCCTGGTCTGCCTGGCGGGCGCGGTCTACCCGCGCATCACGAAGCGCGCGCTGGGGTTCACCTACTTCGGTGACGTCAACCGGTACGGCTCCGCGGTGAAGATCGCCAACGCGCTGCGCAAACACGACGACGAGGACCTGACCGCCCTGGCCGAACAGATCCGGACGATCAGTGTGATCGTCACCAGAAAGTACCGGCTCATCCGGTGGGGTTTCTGGCTGCTTCTGGTCTCCATCGCGTCGATGGTCGGTTCGGCGGTGATCCAGCTGGCCCTCTGAGGCCCTCGCGTGACCGCCGGAACGGCATACCCGGCCGTACGCGTCCCGGGTATGCCGCCGAGCCGTCCGCACGGCTGCCGCGAGCTAGAAGTCGCGCCACTCGTCGAACCGGCCGGCGGCCTGGGAATCGGGGATTCCGGCGCGTTGTGCCAGGTCGAAGAAGGCGTCCGCGGCCTGTTCCCGCCGGAGGGTGTCGATGATCTCGTAGCGTTCTTCGATCCCGTTGAGTTTCTCCACGAGGGTCCGCAGGATCGGCCGGGCCGCGGCCACCGTGGCGGGATCGCCGGCGGACAGGCGGCCGACGGCGCGGACGGCGGACGCGTAGGCCTTGCAGGCCGCGGCACCCGCTCGTTCGTCGTCGTCGACCCAGTCACGCAGCGGGTTGTCGACATTGGCCGCCAGCCAGGCGTCGGACTTGGCGCCCCGGACGGTCACGTGCACGGGCGTTCCCCTGTAACGGGTCTTGAGAAGTCCGGCCTGGCTGCGCCGGATCCCGTCGACGCTCACGCGGCGCAGGGACGCGGCGGAAGGCGGCAGGAAGGTGGCGTCGATGCCGTAGGCGTCGGTGAGCCGCAGGGTGTGCAGCCGCGGGAAACGGCCCGGGTCGAAGGTGTCGAGCAACCGGCCGTACGGCCGGCTCCACTCCAGGTGCAGGGACTCCAGGATGGTGAGGGCTCCGAGCGTGACCGGTGACAGGTCGCCCGCCACGTGGAGGTCGAGCTCGCGAACCCCGTGCAGGCCGCTCGGGACGGTACCGGCCGCCGAGGTCATGGTCAGCTCGATCCACCGGCCGTCCTCGGCCGCCTCGACGGTCTCGGGCGGTTCACCCGTCAGACGGAGGTCCATCAGCCCGGGTGGCAGGCGCAGGTGCCGGAGCCCGGTTCCCGAGATCGTCAGTGTGGTGAGGTGCGTCGTGCTCAGATCGACGGTGCCCGGCGGATCGTTCCAGGTGAGCCGGTCGATGAGAGGGCGGGCGGTGAGAGCCTCGGTGAGACCGCGGTCGGGACCGGAGTGCCGCAGGGCGGTCAGGCAGGGCAGCGCGTCCAGGGCCGGCCAGCGAAACCGGGGGAGGTGGGGCGGAAGGTCGAGGTCCGGCACCGTGGCGTACAGGGTCCGCGGCCCGTCGCCGAGATCGACCACCACCGGGTCCTGGACGGGTTCGCCGTAGGCGGCCCTGGCGTCCGCGGGCACCTGAAGGTCCCACCGCCGCTGGTGGACGACGGACGAAGGCATGCTCTCCCAGACGCCGTAGGCGTTGGTCTCCTGCGGGACACCGGGGAGGACGGGCATCCACCCGAGCCAGACGAGATCCGGTGGCGGGGGGACGGAGAGGTCGACCCTGAGGGCCTCCGGTCTTTCCGGCCACTTCGGCCAGCCGTGGTGGGTGAGGACGAGCGGACCGGCCGAGGCGAGGTCCTCCAGCGCGGGCATCACCGCGGAGTACCAGTCGAGCGTGCACACCGTCGCCCAGCCGTCGGCGCCGATCCCGCCCACCTGGCACGCACCGTAGCCGCCCAGCGGAAGGGGCATGGCGGCGACGTCTCCGGCCTTCATCATGGTCGGGAAGGTAGCAACCGCCTATGACAAGATCTTCATCGGTCGGACCGTTCACCGCCGTCCCCGCGCTCCTCGTGGGGACGGGACCGTCGGGAAGGACGTGATGAGGTGAGGTACTTCCGGCGAGGGTGGGACGAGGACCGGGGGGACGAGTACGCGAGCTGGGGAACGTCCACCTTCCACCTCGCCCTCGATGACGAGGGATACGCCCAGGTGCAGGTCGAGGTCTACGCCGACGGCACGGTGATCGCCTACGACGCGGAGCACGAGGGGGCTCGCCGGGGCTCAGGGCAGGTAGACGGGGGCGAGGTCGACGAATATGCGGTAGTCGGTGATCAGGCCGTCGTCGCGGGTGCGCCAGATGGACACGGCCACGACGCTCGCCTCCTTGCCGTCGAGCCGCCGGTAGGTCACCTCGGTCTCGGCGATGATGTCCGCCCCCACCTGCCAGTTCCTGACGATCCGGTGCCGCAGGCCGCCGATGGTGGAGAAGAACGTCCGCAGCCCGGCGGCGACGGCCTCGCGTCCCGTCGTCGGCTCGGCGTTGCCGAACACCAGCGTGGCGTCCTCGGCGAGCAGCCGTACGAACGCGTCGGGGTCGAACGAGTCGACCACCTGGAAGACGTGCCGCACCACCTCGTCGCTCATGCCGATCCTTCCTCGCCCGGCCGGGGCCACTGGTGGGGACGATACGGGGCGAAGGACGACGCGCAACTGTCCCCGAGGTGGGTATCGTGTCGCGCCGGCGCTCACCGGAGATCTCCGGTGCGACGGTGTGCGGGCTGTTCCGCGTCCGGGCGCCTTCGCGGTGGAGCGTTCACCGTCCGCTGATCCGGTGGCGTCTCCGGCTGCACGGCGACAGGATGCCCCCATGCAGCCGGTCTTCGTCCTCGTGCACAGCCCGTCCGTCGGCCCCTCGACCTGGCATCCCGTCGCCGAACGGCTGACCGCGGCCGGACATCGGGTGCGGGTGCCGTCCCTGGTGAACGTGGGCGCCGGTGGCCCGCCGTTCTGGCCCCGGGTCGCCGGCGCCGTCTGCGACGACCTCGAACAGGTCCCGGCCGCCGTTCCGGTCGTGCTGGTGGTGCACAGCAACGCGGGGTTCTTCCTTCCCGCGATCCGTTCGGCCCTCGACCGCCCGGTGGCCGGTTCGATCTTCGTCGACGCCGCGCTGCCGGCCCGGAGCGGGGAGACCCCCGTGGCCCCGCCCGAGCTGCTGGAGTTCCTCCGCCCGAAGGCCGTGAACGGCGTGCTGCCCCGCTGGACCGACTGGTGGGACGAGGCGGACGTCGCCCCCATGTTCTCCGGTCCCAAGATGCGGCGGACGGTCGTCGAGGAACAGCCCAGGTTGCCGCTGTCCTACTACGAGCAGCGCGTCCCCGTCCCCGACGGCTGGGACGACCATCCCTGCTCGTACCTGCTGTTCGGTCCCCCGTACGACACCTTCGCCGCCGAGGCGCGCGACCGTGGCTGGCGGGTGGCGCACCTGCCCGGGGCGCACCTGCACCAGATGGTCGACCCGGCGGGCACGGCCCGGCACATCGCCGACCTCGCCGCCGGGCGCTGATCCGTTCCTGGACGGACCGGCCCGGTCCTGCGCCGCCCCGGAGGCCGTCGGTGATCGGAAGGGCTCTCCGAGGCCGCTTCGTGAACGGTCAGGAGGGCCCGGCCTCCGAGGCGGGACGCCGCCGGGCCCGGAACGGCGCATTTCCGGATAAGAGCGGCGGGCCGGGGGGTGTTACCGTGGCGCTGCGGTGGATCTCTGGAGGCCGGTATGGCGGGAAGAACCACGGAGGACCTGTGGCGCGAGGCCCGCGCCGCCCTGGAGCGTAACGGCGACCGGTTCGCCGAGCTGGTGACCTCCGCGCCCGATCCCCGGGCCATGGTCACCCGGGAGTGGACGGTCGCCGACACCGCGGCCCACGTGGTCACCATCGCCTCGTACTACCCGTCCCTGCTGGGCCCGGCGTCCCCGACCCGTTCCCGGGCCTCGCGGACCGCATCCACACCGTCGACGTGGACACGGTCGCCGAGCTCAACCACCACGTCATGAAGGAGTTCACCGAGCGGGACCCGCGGGTGCTGGCCGGGCACCTGCGGCGCCACATCGGGGACATCCTGCGGATGAGCGAGAACGCCGATCCCGGCCGGACGGTGACCTGGCTCGGCGCCTCCCGACTGCCCGTGGCCGGGCTGCTGGCGCACCTGGTCAACGAGCTGATGATCCACGGCCGGGACGTCGCCCGCGCCCTCGGTGCCCCCTGGCCGATGTCCCCCCGGGACGCCGCCCTCTTCTTCGACCTGTTCCTGGTGGGGCTGTCCCGCAACGGCAGCGGGTCGCTGCTGGAGCACGGGGAACCGCCGAACCCGCGCCGCATCGCCGTGGAGTTCCGGTCCCGGTACGTCACCCCGGTGACGCTGGTGCTGCGGGACGGGAGGGTGACGGTGGAGGAGGCGGGGTCCGGGGCCGACGTACGCCTGCGTTTCGACCCGGTCGCCCTGAACCTGGTGCTGTTCGGGAGGATGAGCCGGGCCAGGGCGGCGCTGACCGGGAAGGTCGTCGTCACCGGGCGGCGTCCCTGGCTGCTGCCGGCCTTCCTGCGCAAGGTCCACCTGCCCGCCAACGCGTACCCGGCCCCGGTCGTACCGGACGGCCTCTGACCCGTGGCCCCCGGGGAACACGCCGTTCGGGGGACAGGCCGCCGCGGAGCCGCGCCTCGTGAGCCGAACGGCCGGATCGGCCTGAGACGGACGGCCGGATCGGTCAGGAATCGAGAAGCGACGGCCCCCGGCCGCGGCTAGCGTGACGTCCCGGCCGGACGTGCCGCGTGCTCGGGGCTTACCCATGGGTCGGCGTACGGGACGAACCGGCCGGCGTTCGGGACGAGCCGACGCAAAGGACCGGACGTACCGCTCGAAGCTGGTTAGATCGACCGGGGCGACGCCGACGGGGAGCGCGTGAAGGCGGCCCCGCGTAACAGAAGCTCGCGTACAGAGCTCACATGACAGGGCTCACGTAACAGAGCTCGCGTAACAGAGGGAGACACGATGAGCACGGCCCCGGGAACGGAGACGCGGTCGTCCGCGCCGCACGCCGCCGACAGTCACGACCTGATCCGCGTGCACGGCGCGCGCGTGAACAACCTCAAGGACGTCAGCATCGAGATCCCGAAGCGCCGGCTGACGGTGTTCACCGGCGTCTCCGGCTCGGGCAAGAGCTCGCTGGTGTTCAGCACGATCGCCGCCGAGTCGCAGCGGCTGATCAACGAGACCTACAGTGCCTTCGTGCAGGGCTTCATGCCGACGCTGGCGCGGCCCGAGGTGGACGTCCTCGACGGCCTGACGACCGCGATCATCGTGGACCAGCAGCGGATGGGCTCCGACCCCCGCTCCACCGTCGGTACCGCCACCGACGCCAACGCGATGCTGCGCATCCTCTTCAGCCGGCTCGGGCAGCCGCACATCGGCTCTCCCCAGGCCTTCTCCTTCAACGTCCCCACGGTCCGAGCGAGCGGCGCGATCACCGTCGAGCGCGGCGCCCACAAGGCCGAGAAGGCTACCTTCACCCGTATCGGCGGCATGTGCACGCGCTGCGAGGGCCGGGGCTCGGTCACCGATCTCGACCTCGCCCAGCTCTACGACGACTCCAAGTCGCTCGCCGAGGGCGCGTTCACCATCCCCGGCTGGAAGTCGGACAGCTTCTGGACCGTACGGACCTACGCCGAGTCGGGCTTCGTCGACCCGAACAAGCCGATCCGCGACTACACCGAGAAGGAACTGCACGACTTCCTCTACAGGGAGCCGGTCAAGGTGAAGGTCGACGGCGTCAACCTCACCTACGAGGGACTGATCCCGAAGATCCAGAAGTCGTTCCTGTCCAAGGACCGGGAGGCGATGCAGCCGCACATCCGGGCGTTCGTGGACCGCGCGGTCACCTTCACCACCTGTCCCGAGTGCGAGGGCACCCGGCTCAGCCCGGAGGCCCGCTCCTCGCGGATCAAGGGTGTCAACATCGCCGACGCCTGCGCGATGCAGATCAGCGACCTCGCCGGATGGATCGGCGGCCTCGACGAGCCGTCGGTCGCGCCGTTGCTCGCCGCGCTGCGGCACACCCTCGACTCGTTCGTGGAGATCGGGCTGGGCTACCTCTCGCTCGACCGGCCGTCGGGCACGCTGTCGGGCGGCGAGGCCCAGCGCGTCAAGATGATCCGCCACCTCGGCTCCGCGCTGACCGACGTGACCTACGTCTTCGACGAGCCGACCATCGGCCTGCACCCGCACGACATCCAGCGGATGAACGACCTGCTGCTGCGGCTGCGGGACAAGGGCAACACGGTGCTCGTCGTCGAGCACAAGCCCGAGGCGATCGTGATCGCCGACCACGTCGTCGACATCGGCCCCGGTGCCGGTACGGCGGGCGGCACCATCTGCTTCGAGGGCACCGTCGAGGGTCTGCGGGCCAGCGGCACCGTCACCGGCCGCCACCTCGACGACCGGGCCGCCCTCAAGGAGACGGTGCGGACCCCCAAGGGCGCGCTGGAGATCCGCGGCGCCGACCGCCACAACCTGCGGAACGTCGACGTCGACATCCCGCTCGGCGTCCTGTGCGTCGTCACCGGTGTCGCGGGTTCGGGCAAGAGCTCGCTGATCCACGGGTCGATCCCGGCCGGGGCCGGTGTGGTGTCCGTCGACCAGTCGCCGATCCGCGGCTCGCGGCGCAGCAACCCGGCGACGTACACCGGGCTGCTGGACCCGATCCGCAAGGCGTTCGCGAAGGCGAACGGCGTGAAGCCGGCGCTGTTCAGCGCCAACTCCGAGGGTGCCTGCCCCACCTGCAACGGGGCCGGCGTGATCTACATGGACCTGGGGATGATGGCCGGCGTCTCCACCACCTGCGAGGAGTGCGAGGGGAAGCGGTTCCACGCCTCGGTGCTGGAGCACCGTCTCGGCGGCCGTGACATCAGCGAGGTGCTCGCGATGTCGGTGACCGAGGCCCGGGGGTTCTTCGGCGCCGGTGAGGCGCGCACCCCGGCCGCGCACGCCGTCCTCGGCCGGCTCGCCGACGTCGGGCTCGGCTACCTCAGCCTCGGCCAGCCGCTCACCACGCTGTCCGGCGGCGAGCGGCAGCGGCTCAAGCTGGCCACCCACATGGCCGACAAGGGCGGCGTCTACGTCCTCGACGAGCCGACCACCGGCCTGCACCTCGCCGACGTCGAGCAGCTGCTCGGCCTGCTCGACCGGCTGGTCGAGTCCGGTACGTCGGTCATCGTCATCGAGCACCACCAGGCGGTCATGGCGCACGCGGACTGGATCATCGACCTCGGCCCCGGCGCCGGTCACGACGGCGGCCTGGTCGTCTTCGAGGGCACCCCCGCCGACCTCGTCGCCGCCCGCTCGACCCTCACCGGCGAGCACCTGGCGGCCTACGTCGGAGCCTGACCGGGCCCCCGCGGGTGCCGCGCGGGCCCGGCCGAGGTCCCCGGCCGGGCCCGCCGCGCCTGACCGGGGCCGTGGCGGGTGTCGTGCGCCGCCCGCCCGGCGTCCTCAGGGACCTCAGGGACCTCAGGGGCCTTGCGGGCCGGGGCCCGGCGGGAACGGGCCTCGCCGATCTCCGCCTCGTGCCGGACCGCCCAGTCGGCCAGCGCCGAGAGCGGTTCGAGCAGCGTCCGCCCGAGCGGGGTCAGGCCGTACTCGACGGCGGGCGGCACGGTGGGACGCACCTCGCGCCAGACCAGCCCGTCGGTCTCCAGGCCGCGCAGCGTGCGGGTCAGCATGCGCTGGCTGATCCCCTCGACGGCGCGGTGCAGCTCGTTGTACCGGTGCGGGCGGCCCCCGAGCAGGATCACCAGCAGCATGCTCCACTTGTCGCCCACCCGCCGGAACACGTCGCTCACGGGACACGCCGCGAACTCGTCGGCCGGAACCGGCCGGGGGAGCTCGTGCGCCAGCACCGAGGGCACATCGGTGTGCGTACCGGACATGAAACTGCCTTCTTTCCGCCTCGGACGTGACGGACCCACGATGGGTCCAGCCGATTCCGAGCCTACGGAGGACACGTGCCGACCCGGCCCCCGAAAACTGTGATCATCAGCGGCGGTACCGGCGGCATGGGCCGCGCGACCGCCCTCGAACGGCTCTCCAGGGGCGACCACGTCACCGTGATCGGCAGTGACGAGGCCAGGGGACGCGCCCTGCTGGAGCGGGCCGCGAACCCCCGCCTGCGGTTCGTACGGGCGGACCTGTCGTCGATCGCCGAGGTGACTCGGGTCGTCGCCGACATCTCCGGGCGGCACGAGAGCATCGACGCGCTGGCGTTGTTCGCCAACCGGCCGAGCCCTGCGCGCAGGCGGACCGCCGACGGGCTGGAGTACACCTTCGCGCTGTACTACCTGAGCCGCTACCTGCTCGGCCACCGGCTGGCCCCGCTGCTCGACGCCGCCCCGAACCCCGTGATCGTCAACGTCGCCGGGGTCGGGAACACCGCGGGCCGGATCTTCTGGGAGGACCCGCAGCTCACCCGCGGCTACGGGCAGGTGCGCGCCCAGCTCCAGGCGGGCCGGGCCAACGACCTGCTCGGCGTCGCGTTCGCCGCACGGGCCGGGAGCAGGGCGCGCTACGTCCTCTACCACCCCGGCTTCACCCGCAGCGGGGCCGACGCGCATCCGAATCCGCTGGTACGCGGCTCGATCAAGCTGCTCGCCGGGCTCTTCGCCCGTCCGGTGGCCGACGCGGTCCGGCCGATCGTCGGGTGGATCGACGAGCCGCCGGCCGATGCGCTCTCCGCGGTCGACAGGGGCCGGCCGGTCGACAGGTCCCTGAGAACGCTCGATCCCGGCGACGCCGCCCGCCTGGCGGCCTACACCGAGGACCTCCTGCGCGGCCGCTGAACGCGTCGCGGCGGGAGTCAGCCGGTGGACGGCCGGGACCGGGCCGCCCGTCCGCCGGCCAGCAGCAACGCCCCGACGGCGCCCAGCGTCCCGGCGGCGATGACCGGCACCAGGGCCTGGAAGCCGAGCCCACCGGCCACCAGGCCGAACATCGGGGGGCCGAGCAGCGATCCGACGCTGCCCGCCTGGGCGACCACGCCGTTGCCGACGTCGGCGTCGGCGAGGTTCTTCAGCACCAGGGGGAGGGCGGCGAAGACGAGGGCCGCCAGGAACCCGTTCGCGACGGAGATCACCCCCGCCCCGGCCAGCGCGGCGGCCTGCGAACCGCTGCCGCCGTACACGAGCCAGGCCGCCGGTACGACGAGGAGCCCGGCCAGCGCCAGCAGGCCGACCGGCGCGCCCCGGCGGAGCAGCACCCCCACGGCCAGCCCGCCGAGCACCCCGAGCAGCGAGATCGCCGAGGTCACGGCGCCCGCGGCGGCGGCCGAGCGGCCGTACTCCTCGATGAGGAGCGTGGGCAGGAGCACGATCACCGGGATGGTCACCAGGACGTTCAGGCAGAAGGAGACGGCGAGCACGGCCGGCCAGGCCAGCGCCCCCGCCCGGGGGACGGGCCCGGCCGCCGCCTGCCGGCCGGGCCCGCGCGGCAGCCGCGCCCACGCGGCCAGCGCCATAGCGAGCGTCAGGCCGGCGATCAGCCCGATCCAGCCCCGCCAGCCCAGCGCGGAACCGGCCGCCCCGCCGGCCAGCGTGCTCGCCCCGATGCCCACCGGGACGAACGTGGCCCACAGCGACATGGCCGCTCCACGGTCCCTCTCCCTGGCCAGATGGATGATCAGCGCCGGGCACGAGATCGTGACCAGCACGTACCCGACGCCCTCGACGCCCCGGGCGGCCAGCAGCCAGGGGAAGTCGCCCGCCAGGACGCTCGCCGCGCTCGCTGCCGCGATCAGGACCAGGCCGGTGACCAGTGACCTCTCCGTGCCGAACCGGCGGATCAGGTACCCGGCGGGCAGGCCCGCGACGGCTCCCACCCCGACGACCGCCGAGATCACCCAGCCCAGCTGCGACAGCGACAGCGACAGCCGGTCCGCGACCTCCGGCCCGACCGAGGCGAACTTGCCCAGGCCCATCGCCGCGACGACCCCGCCGAGGTAGACGACGGCGATCGTCCCCCACGGCGAGGGCCGCCGCAGTTCCTCGTCCGGCTCCGAGGTGCCTGGCATCGGCCGGCGGTCCATGAAACTCTCCTTCGCGCGATGTCGCGACGGCCGGGCGGACCGGCCGGGCGGGGGTCTCCGAGGGCGGCCCGCGTCCCGGGTGGCCGCGGGGGTCTCCGAGGGCGGCCGGTGTCCCGGGTGGCCGCCCGGCCTCCACCCAATCAGGCGCGGGCGCGTCGTTCCGGGGACTTTCCCAGATTCGATCACTCTCGTCCCGGTGGCGGTGTCCGCCCGGGTTCGCCCGCCGGAGGCGTCATGCCCGCGGCGTGTTCGAGGCGAGGATGCCGATGTCCGATTCGGTGACGTCGACGGCCCCCGCCGACAGCAGGACGTCGATCGTCTCCGGGACGTCTTTTCTCGGCAGCACCCCCTGCAGGACGACCACGTCCTCGTCCGACAGGCCCGACCCGGCGCGCCACGACCGTCCGGGCATGGCGAGGGCCACCCCCGGCAGGTCCTCGGCGCGCGCGCGTACCGTCAGCAGGACGTGGGCGGGGCCGACCCAGGCGGCCCGCAGCAGCCGGGCGACGTTCCGGATCACGGCGCGCTTGTCCTTCTCCGCGTAGGCCGCCGGGTTGGCGATCAGCTGCGCGCCGCAGGTCCGGATGGTCTCGATGATCCGCAGGTCGTTCTGCCGGAGCGAACGGCCGGTCTCCACCACGTCCACCATCGCGTCGGCCAGTTCCGGGATCTTGGCCTCGGTCGCGCCGTAGGAGACGATCACCTCGGCCCCGACCCCGGCGTCCCGGAGGAAGCGGCGGCCGATGTTGGGGTACTCGGTGGCCACGCGGACGCCGTCGCCGAGGTCCGCCACCCCGGTGGCGGGGTGGCCGGACGGCACCGCGAGCACCAGCCGCCAGGGCCTCTCGGAGTGCCGGGAGTAGTCGAAGGACTCCACCACCTCGACCACGGCGCCGGTCTCCTCCACCCAGTCGGCCCCGGTCAGCCCCAGGTCGAACGACCCGCTCCCGACCACCGACGGGATCTCGCGCGGCTTGTAGAACGCCACCCGCGTCATCCCGGCGTAGTCGATCGTGCCGCGGTAGGAGCGCTCCGAGGAGCGCCGCACGTCGAGCCCGGCGGCCGCGAAGAGCTCCAGGGCCCGCCGCTCCAGCGACCCCTTCGGCAGTGCGAGGGAGATCATGACTGCTCCTTCACGGTTCCCCTGTGGCCGGTCACACGTGCAGCAACCGGTCGATCCCGATGACGGGCGGCTCGGGCAGGCCGGCGGGGCGTATCTCGATCTCCCCCACCACGAGGTCCTTGGGCCAGGAGTCGACGATGGCGCCCACGCAGCGGGCGACCGAGCGGGTGCTCATCTTGTGCGGCGACCCGTCGCCGTCCAGGTTGGCGATGGCGCCCGGGGACACCAGGCAGGCGCGGACCCCGTTGCGCCGCTCCTCCAGCAGGAGCGTCTCGACCAGCGCCTTCAGCCCGGCCTTGGTGGCGCTGTAGGCGGCGCCGCCTTCGAAGAAGCGGGTGGCGGCGTGGCTGCCCATCGCGACGAACAGGCCCCGGCTCGCCCGCAGCGCGGGCAGGACGGCCTTGAGCAGGTGGAAGCCCGCGCTGAGGTTGACCGCGACCAGCCGGTCCCAGTCGGCCTCGTCCAGGTCGGCTATGGGGTCGAGCACCCGGTCGACCGCGTTGGACACGCACACGTCGAGACGTCCCGCCTCCTGGAGCACCCGGCCGACCGCGCTCCTGATCTGCGCGGGGTCGGCCAGGTCGCACCGGTGCTCGCCGGACACGTCCCGTCCCGCCGGTGAGCGGTTCAGGGAGAAGACGCGGTAGCCGCGGTCGCGCAGGTCCTCGGCGATGGCCAGCCCGCTGCCGCGGTTGGTGCCGGTGACCAGGGCGACCCGGGCCTCAGGAGATGACATCGAGGATGCGACTCCACTGGTTCACGATCTCGTCCCCGCCGACGCCCTTGCGGAACAGGTCCTTGTCCAGGGGGGAGCCGTCCTCGTGCCGCAGCCGCATGCAGTCCTGGGAGATCTCGGAGATGACGGTCAGCTCGCCGTCCTCGGTCTGCCCGAATATCAGGCAGAAGTCCCACACCTCGACCGGGTGCAGCCAGGACCGCAGCACGTCGTTGACGGCGAGGGAGCGTTCGCGCATCTCCTCGACCGGCAGCCCCAGGGCCCTGAGGTAGTCCTCGCCGATCGGCTGGTCCTCGGGATCGACCCGGTAGTCGAACTTCACGACCGGCCGCGGCAGCGGGGCGCCGTCCTCGAACAGGCCCGGGTACTTGCGGGTGGTCGACCCGGTGGCCCTGTTCTTCACGATGACCTCGAAGGGCGGGGCCGGACAGTAGTCGGCGAGGTAGTGGTCGGCGGAGACCCGCTCCCTGAAGGCGCACGGCACGCCCGCGGCCACGAGACGGGCCGCGGCCTTCTCGTAGAAATCGAGGCGGAGCGGGCCGGTGCGCTCCACCATTTCGTCACGCTGGTACGTGAAACTACGCAGGCTGGGGATTATCTGCACGAGGCAGCGCCCACCGGGAAGAAGCCATAGGCGCTTGCTTCGCCCGACGATATCCGGCTCGGTCGTCCTGGCCACGTCGAGGACCGGAATTCCCTCTCTCGACCCGTAATCCACATCGCCTCCATATCGGCGTTCGCAGTTCGTGTCGGCCGGCCCGTCTTTAATGGCCTCACACACCTTGATATGCGTTGTGCGGGACTGTCAAGATGCCGAAAAGCCGAGAATTAAGGATGGTTGACGCCCTTACGACGTGACTGTACGGTCCTTGAGATTAAGTACGGGATCGGATAGCGCACCACCGGGAGGATCCTTGTCCCAAAACGAGCGGATAGCCCACTCGAAGATCACGCGTAAGTTCAAGTCCGAGGGGCGCCAGCTCTTGTTCTCCCAGGGTAGGGGGGGTGAGGTGCGGGACGCGAACGGCATGACGTACATCGACTTCGTCATGGGTTACGGACCAGTGATAATCGGCCACGCCGATGACCTTTTCAACGAGATCGTGCGCGGTCACCTGGACAACGGCGTCATGATGCCGGGATATACGACCTTCCACCAGGAGTATCTGGAACGGCTTCTCGGAAATCGGCCCGAAGATCGCGGAGCGTTCTTCAAGACCGCCTCCGAGGCCGTCACCGCGGCCTTCCGGCTGGCCGCGATGCAGACGGGCCGGCTCGGCATCGTGCGGAGCGGTTACGTCGGCTGGCACGACGCGCAGATCGCCAATTCCTTGAAATGGCACGAGCCCCTTCACTCGCCACTCAGGGAAAGGCTAAAGTACACCGACGCCATGCGGGGCATCGGCGACTCTGAACCCGCGGTGAACTGGGTCGACCTGCGCCTGGAAACGCTTTCCGAACTGCTGGAGCGGTACCGGGACCGTTTAGGGTGTTTCGTGTTCGACGCCTATCTCGCGTCGTTCACCACGCCCGAGGTGCTGCGGCGGGCCGTCGCGATGTGCCGCGAGGCCGGCATGCTCACGGTCTTCGACGAGACCAAGACCGGGGGACGGATCTCGCCGCTCGGCTACGACCACGACAACGCCATCGGCTCCGACCTGGTCGTGATCGGCAAGGCGCTGGCCAACGGGGCGCCGCTGAGCATCCTGGTCGGCAGTGCCGAGCTGCTCGCCCACGCCGAGCGGGCCCGGCTCAGCGGCACCTTCTCCAAGGAGATGATCGCCGTGTACGCCGCGCTGGCCACCCGCGACATCCTGGAGAAGCCCGTCGGGGAGTCCCCGGACGGCTGGGCCGAGGTCGGCAGGATCGGCACGCAGGTGGCGTCCGTCCTGTCCGCGGCCGCCACGGAGGCCGGGGTGGGCTCCCTGGTCGGTGCCCGCCCGGTGCTGGGCGGCGGGATGTTCGAACTGGTCTACCACGACGACGGGCTGCTCGGTGACAAGGACCGGCGCGAGGCGCTGCTCGGCGCCCTCACCGGCGCCGGCATCCTGCTGCTCGAGGGACACCCCTCCTTCGTGAGCCTCGCGCACCGCGACATCGACTGGAGCGACCTGCACGACCGGGCGCGCCAGGCCTTCGAGCAGTGGAGCACCTCCACCGGAGCCGGCCGTGGCTGAGCCGGTCGTACGCCTCGCCCTGATCGGCTGCGGCAGGCAGATGCAGCAGAACCTCTTCCCCTTCCTGCAGCGCATCCGCGGTCACCGCGTCGTCGCCTGCGTCGACCCCGACCTGTCCATGGCCGAGGAGATGCAGGCCCTGACCGGCGCGCCGGTCCTGGCCGACTCCGTCGACGGGCTCGACGCCGGGACCGTGGACGCGGCGCTGCTGGCCGTCCCGCCCGAGCCGTCCTACCGGCTCACCCGGCACCTGGTGGAGGCGGGAGTCGACTGCTTCGTGGAGAAGCCGGCCGGGCCGTCCACCCCCGCGCTCCAGGACCTGGACCAGGTGGTACGCCTCACCGGCCGCCACGTCCAGGTGGGCTTCAACTTCCGCTACACCGAGACCCTCCAGCGGCTGCACGAGCTGAGCGCGGGCGCCCGCAAGACCCCCTGTTCGGTGACCATCGACTTCTACAGCCGCCACCCGTCGGCGCCGCAGTGGGGGGTGGACACGACCCTGGAGGCGTGGATCCGCCACAACGGGGTGCACGCGCTGGACCTGGCCCGCTGGTTCACGCCCTCACCGGTCGTCCAGGTGATCGCGCACGCCATCCTCGACGGCACCGACCGCTTCCAGGTCAACCTCGTGCTGCGTCACCACGACGGCTCCCTGACGACGTTGCGGATGGGCAACCACGTCAAGCGCTTCATCGTGGGCGTCGCCGTGCAGGGCATGGACGGCAGCCGCTACAGCGCACCGTCCCTGGAGCGGGTGACCCTGGAGCTGTCCGACGGCGTGCCGTTCGGCCAGGAGTTGCACAGCATGCGCAACCTCGACCACGGCTGGGGGCGCAGCGGCTTCGGGCCCGAGCTGGAGGCCTTCGTCACCGCGTGCCGCGCCAGGGTGGCCGGGAGCCCCGCCGACGGCTCGGCCGCCGCGCAGGACGTGCCGTCGGTCGCCGACGCGCTCGCCGCGTCGGTGCTGTGCGACCGGACGATGGACGAGCTGTACGCCACCGGCGGGAACGGCGTCGGAGTCCTCGCGGACCCGCTCCGGGTCGGCTAGGTGACCACGACAACCACCGCGACCGGCGGGGGAACCGATGGCTGAGGGGACGCGACCGGAGGGAGAACCCGCCCTCGGCGGGCCGGCCGCGTCCTCGGGCGTGCGGGGGTGGATCTTCGGCCACCTGGGACGGCACCGGACGCTGCTGGCGGTGTTCGCCGTCACGGCGGTGGCGGCGAACCTCTGCTCCACCCTCGTCCCCGTCCAGATCGGCGCGGCGTTCGCCGCGGCCACCGGCCCCGATCCCGACCTCGGCGTGGTCGGGGCCGCGGCGGTCGCGATCGGCCTGCTCGCGGCCGGCCGGTTCGCCGCCGACCTGCTGTTCAACGGGTCGATGGAGATCATCGCCCAGCGGGTCAAGCGGGACGCGCGCGACGAGCTGTACCGCGGCCTGCTCGCCAAACGTCTGTCCTTCCACGACCAGCAGCGCATCGGCGACATCCTGGCCCGCGCCATCAACGACGCCAGGCTCGTCGACTACATGCTCAGCCCCGGCGTCTCCACCGCCTTCAACGGCCTGCTGGCCCTGCTGGTCCCGATCCTGTTCATCGCCTCGCTGCACCCCTGGCTGCTGCTGGCCCCCGGCGTGATGATCGTGGTGTTCGGGTACGCGCTGCACCGCCACGTACGGCGGCTGCACCCGCTGACCATGCGCGCCCGGGAGACCTTCGCCGACCTCAACGAACGTTTCTCCACCACCCTCGGCGGCATCGCCACGGTCAAGGCCTTCACCCAGGAGGACCACGAGCGGCGCGCGTTCACCCGGGCCGCCGCCGCCTACCGGGACGCCTTCGTCAGGCGGGGCAGGGCGCAGGCCGTCTACCTGCCCGCGCTCAGCTTCGCGCTCGCGATGGCGATCGGCGCCCTGCACTCCCTGCACCTGTACGCCCAGGGCGGGCTGACCCTCGCCCAGGTCGTGACCTATCTGGGCTGGCTGGTGCTGTTCGCCCAGCCGGTCACCATGTCCGAGCAGGCCGTGCCGATCATCCAGGAGGGCTTCGTCGCCGCGTCCCGGATGCGGCAGATCACCGAGGGCGACCCGGGCGAGCGGGAGGACACCGCGGGGACGACCGCGACGCTGCGGGGTGCCGTCACCTTCGAGGGCGTCCACCTGCGCCACGACGGGAGGGACATCCTGCGCGACGTCTCCTTCCACGTGCCCGCGGGCCGCACCCTGGCCGTCGTCGGGCCCACCGGCAGCGGCAAGAGCATGCTCGTCAAACTGGTCAACCGGATGTACGACGCCACCGAGGGCCGGGTGCTCATCGACGGCCGGGACGTGCGCGAGTGGGAACCGGGCGCGCTCCGCCGCCAGATCGGCCAGGTGGACCAGGAGACCTTCCTGTTCTCCAAGAGCGTGCTGGACAACATCGCGTTCGGCTCGCCGGACGGGGCCGACGACGAGGACGTCGTGCGCGCCGCCAAGCAGGCGTGCGCCGACGAGTTCGTCCGGGCGATGGAGCACGGCTACGACACGGTCCTCAACGAGGGGGGGACCACGCTGTCCGGCGGGCAACGGCAGCGGCTGGCCATCGCCAGGGCGCTGCTCACCGACCCCCGCATCCTCACCCTCGACGACGCGACCAGCGCGGTCGACGCGCGGACCGAGACGGCCATCACCGAGGCGATCGAACGCGCGGCCACCGGCCGTACCACGATCCTGGTCTCGCACCGCCCCGGCCAGATCCGGCGCGCCGACCTCATCCTGCTGCTGGACGCCGGGCGGGTCGTCGACCAGGGAACGCACGAAGAGCTGATCGCGCGCTGCGCGCTGTACCAGGAGATCTACAGTGAATGACGTCCGGGCCGCATCGGCCCCACCGGCGCCGGCGGATCGGTGGCCGCGGTGAGCGACCTGTTCGCGGGCCTGCACGCCGACGACTACGACCGCGTCTACGGCAACCGCCGCCTGCTCGGCCGCATCCTGCACTACCTGCGGGAACGGCGCGGCGCCATGCTCGGCTCCGCCGCCCTCGTGGTGGGGGCGGCCCTGCTGACCGCGGCCGTGCCGATCGTCATCTCCCAGGTGATCGACCAGGTCGCGGCCGGGGCCGGGCTGGGACTGCGGCTGAGCCTGTTCGTGGTCGCGGCCGCGGTGGTGGCCTGGGCGATGAACTGGGCGCGCCAGGCCATCACCGCCCGCCTGGTCGGCGACGTGGTGTACCGGCTGCAGTGCGACGCCGCCGACGCCGCGCTCGCCAAGGACATCGCGTTCCACGACCGGAACTCGGTCGGGAAGGTGCTCAGCCGGGTCACCGGCGACACCGAGGGCTTCAGCTCGGTCATGACCCTCACCCTGAACCTGCTCAGCCAGCTGTTCCTGGTACTGCTGCTCGGCGGCGTGGTGTTCTGGATCGACGTCGACCTCGGCCTGATCATCCTCGCGGCGCTGCCGCTGCTGCTCGGCACCGCGCTGGCCTTCCGCAGGATCGCCAGGACGGCCGCGGCCGCCACCCGGCGGGTGATGGCCAGGGTCAACGCCAACGTGCACGAGTCGATGCTGGGCATCTCGGTCGCCAAGGGCTTCGGCCGGGAGCGGACGGTGTACCGCGACTTCGACGAGGTCAACCGGCTGTCGTACGCGGTCTACGTCAGGCAGGGCCTCATCTACACGCTCATCCTGCCGGTCCTGACGCTGCTGGCCGGGCTGGCGACGGCCGTCGTGCTCTACCAGGGCGGGCGTTTCGCGGTGCTCGGCAGGCTCTCGCCGGGCGAGTGGTACTTCGCCCTGCAGGCGCTCGGCATGCTCTGGCAGCCGGTCACCCAGGCGGCGTCCTTCTGGAGCCTCTTCCAGCAGGGCCTCGCCGCGGCCGAACGGGTGTTCGCGCTGATCGACAGCGAGCACGCCGTCGTCCAGCACGGGAACGAGCCGGTGACCGAGCTGCGGGGCGACATCGAGGCGCGCGGCCTGACGTTCGCGTACGGGCCCGGATCGGTCGTGTTCCGCGGCCTGGACCTGCGGATCGCCGCGCGGCAGACCGTGGCCGTCGTCGGGCACACCGGCGGCGGCAAGTCCACCCTGGCCAAGGTGATCGCCCGCGCCTACGACTTCCAGGAGGGCGAACTGCTCGTCGACGGCCGCGACATCCGCTCGCTCGACCTGCGCTCCTACCGGCGGCGCGTCGGCGTCGTCCCGCAGCACCCGTTCATCTTCGCGGGGACGCTCGCCGAGAACATCGCCTACGGCAGGCCGGACGCCGACCACGCCGACGTCGAACGCGCCGTCGACAGGATCGGGCGCCGGGTGTGGTCGCGCAGCATGCCGATGTCCCTGCACGACCACCTGGCCGCGGGAGGCCAGGGCGTCTCGGTCGGGCAGCGGCAGCTCATCGCGCTGGCCCGGATGTTCCTGCGGGAGCCGGACATCGTCATCCTGGACGAGCCGACGGCCAGCGTCGACCCGCTGACCGAGAGGGGCATCCAGAACGCGCTGTCCCGGCTGTTCACCGACCGGACCGTGCTGGTGATCGCCCACCGGCTCGCCACGATCCGGCGGGCCGACCGCATCCTGGTCATGCGGGAGGGCACGATCGCCGAGGACGGCGGCTTCGACGATCTGCTGAACCGCGACGGCGCGTTCTCCGAGCTGTACGCGACCTACTACGCCCACCAGAGGCCGGCATGAGCGCGCGGAACGGCGGCTGTGCCCCGCACCCGCCGGAGTTCGAGCGGATCCACCGCGAGGCCGCCGGCGCGGGCGTGCGGTGCGTGGTGGGCGCGGTCCTGGTCAACCCGCGCGGCGAGGTGTTCCTGCAGCGCCGGGCCCCCCACGTACGGCTCTTCCCCGGCTGCTGGGACATCGTCGGGGGGCACGTCGAGGAGGGCGAGACGCTGTGCGCGGCACTGGCCAGGGAGATCGAGGAGGAGACGGGATGGCGTCTGGTCCGGGTGGACGGCATGGTGGACGTCTTCGACTGGAACGGCGGCGACGGCGAGCGCAGGCGTGAGATCGACGTGCTCGCCACCGTCGAGGGCGACCTGACCCGGCCCAGGATCGAGCGGGAGAAGTTCGTCGAGGCGCGCTGGCTGGACGAGGCCGCGCTGCGCGCCCTGGCGGCGTCCTCCACCGACTCCGGCATGATCGACCTCGCCCTGCGCGCCCTGGCCGGACGCCCCGGAGGCGCCCCGCCGGCACGACCTCCCGGGTGACCTCCGGCCCTACCCCTCCGGCCCTACCCCTGCGGGCCGGTGGCCGCCCGGGGCGAGGGTGTCCAGGACGTGCCGGTAGAACCGGCCGGCGTCGACCGTCACGGCGCACCTCACGGCGCGTCCCCTGGCGCGCCGCAGGACGCGTCCCTGGCTCACCCCCCGGGTGATCACGTCGCAGTGCACGGTCTCGAACGCGCAGATGCCGGGTTCGGCCAGGTAGGAGGTGGTCAGGCTGTCCCAGCAGCAGTAGGCCAGGCCCGTGGTCTCCAGGGTGCCGAACGTCAGCGCGAGCAGCGACCCGGCCAGGTCGCCGACGGGGTCGCCGTAGGCGCGCCCGAACGCGCGGGCGAGGTCCATGGTCACCGGCACGCGGTCGGTCACGTCCAGCGGGAACATCGTGATCGGCACGGCCGAGTCGAAGACGCGCCTGACGGCGTCGGGGTCCCAGAAGACGTTCCACTCCGCGCTGCCGTCGTGGTCCGGCCGCAGGACGTTGCCGGCGACGTCCAGGGCACCGCCCATGAACACCACCTCCTCGATACGGGACTCCAGCTCGGGGTGGTGCTCCAGGCACCAGGCGAGGTTGGTCAGCGGGCCGGTGGCGAGCACGGTGACCGGGGCCGGGGTCCGCGCCAGCCAGGCGGCGAGCCGTTCGTGCGCCGGGAGCGCGTCCGCGGGGCCGATGTCCGGGTCCTTCCGGTTCAGCACGGGCAGCGCGTCCGCCCGCAGGGCGTCGATGCGCCACTCCAGGGGGAAGGGGTTGCGTCCGGGCAGCGTGCCCACGGCCGTGGGCACGTCCCTGCCGGTCAGGTCGAGGATCTTGCGGGTGACCGACAGGGCGGGCTCGGGCAGGCAGTCGGCCGGGGTCACCGCGACCCCGCGCAGGTCGACGTGGCCGTACCGGGTCAGCAGGAGAAGGGAGAGCAGGTCGTCCGGCGCGCCGTCGTGGTCGAACAGGACCCGGCGGGAGCGCGGGGAGAGGTCGGTCATGGCACCTCGCGTCCGGGGCGCCGGCGCGTCGCCCCAAGGGGATCAGTCACGGCGCCTCACCAGGTGGAAGGAGAAGTCGGTCCCCCGGTGGTAGTCCTGCGAGTACAGCAGCGGCCGTCCCGCGCTGTCGTGGTGGGTCTGGGTCAGCAGCAGCCAGGCGCCACCGGCCTCGGCGCCGCCGATGCGCCCGGCCTGCGCCTCGCCGAGGGTGACCGCCCGGACCTGGGCGACCGCGTAGGCGATGTCGTGCCCGTACTCGGTGAGCAGGCCGAACAGCGACCCGGTCCAGTCCACCTCGTCCAGGGGACGGCCGACCAGGGAGCGGGGGAACAGGTCGATCGAGTACAGCAGCGCGTCGTCGCGGTGCCGGCGCAGGCGCTCCAGCCGCACGACGGTCTCGCCGGGCGGCAGCTGCAGCAGCTCGCGCTGGTGACGGCTCGGCTCGGCCGCGGCGACGTCCAGGACGGTGTTGTCGGCGGTGTGCCCCCGGCTGGCCAGCATCTCCGTCACGCCCTCCAGGCGGGTGAGCGGCCGGTCCAGGCTGGGCTGGGAGGTGAGGTAGCGGCCGTCGCCGTGGCGCGCCTGGATGAGGCCCTCCTGCTCCAGGAGCTTGAGCGCCTCCCTGATGCTGGTGCGGCCCACGTCGAACAGGGCGATGAGCTCGTTCTCCGAGGGCAGCCTGTCCCCGGCGCGCAACCCCTGCTCGACGATCAGGGCCCGGATCCGGTCGCGCACCTGCACCGCCAGGGTGGGCTGTCGTCGTGTCACGTGGGTCTCTCCTGCCCGTACGGGCCGTGGAACGGTGCGACGCCGAGCTCCGAGGCGGACGGGTAGCTGGGAGCGCAGAAGCGGCGGGTGACCGAGACCGCCGCCACCCGGCAGCCGAGCCGGACCCCCTGCGCCAGGCTCGCGCCGGCGCGCAGGGCGGCCGCCAGGGCACCGGTGAAGGCGTCACCCGCACCGGTCGTGTCCACGGCGTCCACGACGGGTGCGCCGATCAGCATAGTGCCGTGATCGTCGACCACCTCGGCGCCGTGCTCCCCCCGGGTGACGATCACGGTACGGCCCCTGGTCCGGGAGCGCAGGCCCTCCACCGGCCCGGCGCGAGCGCCCGGCGTCCCCCCGGCCAGGACGGACAGCTCGGACAGCTCGCCCTCGTTGAGCACCAGCACGTCGGCCCGGCCGAGCAGGTCCCGCCCGGTGCCGCCGAGGAACGCCGCAGCCGGGCTGGGGTTGAGCACCAGGCGCACCCCGGGCGGGGCCGCGGCCGCCGCCGCGGCCGACGTCTCCACCGGGATCTCGCCCTGCAGCACGAGCACCGAGCCGGGTGGCAGGCCCGCGGCCGTGGCGGCGGCCCGGGACGCCGGGAGCAGGTTCGCCGCCCCCGGCCATGTCATGACGATCTGCCGGCCGGCGCCGTCGACGTAGACGAAGCTGCGCCCGGTCGCGGTGCCGCCGGCCGTGGCGCAGTCGCCGACCTCGACGCCGTCGGCCCGCAGCGCGGCCAGCGCCGCCGGCCCGTCGGCGTCGTCCCCCAGGCAGCCGACGAAGCGGGTGGGGGCGCCCAGCCGGGCGGACGCGACCGCGACGTTCGCCGCCTTGCCGCCGTGCGCGGTGGCGTAGTCGAAGGCGTCGACGCTCTCCCCGGTCGCCGGCAGGCGGTCGCCGAACATGTACAGGTCCAGGGTGTACGCGCCGACGGCGAGCACGGTCATCCGTCGAGGCCCAGCGCGCAGGGCGCGATGCTGCCGGCGTCCACGGTGACGCGCACGTCGGGGTGGCGGTGGGCGAGGGTGACCGGGAGCATCACGTCGGGTTCGGTGGTCAGCAGCAGGACCCGCACGATGTAGCGCTTCCAGGCGCCCCCGTCGGTGATGAGGTGCAGCCTGCGGGCCGAGAGGATCTCCGCCATCCCCAGGGTGACGGCCATGCGCGGGATGGCCTGCGTGTAGCCGCCGGTCACCCGGTGGGAGTGGGCCACGATCGTGTCCTCCAGCAGCGGGACGATCCGCGTGGTGGAGGCGGCGAACTCCTCGACGCCGTAGTCGTGCCAGCGGGTCGCCGGCGGCTCGTTGAAGGCCAGGTGCCCCCGGTAGCCGAAGCCCGCGAAACAGGTGTCGGCCCCTCCCTCGCGCCGCAGGCGCTCGGCGTAGGCGTCGGGGTCGAACACGTCGGGGTAGACGACGTTCCCGGGGTGGGGCCGCAGTTCCGGGTCGAGCAGCCGGTAGAGGTTGCGGTCGCAGTAGCCGCGGAAGCTGAAGGGGTGGGACGGGTCCACGGGCCGGCCCTGCCAGTCGAGGAACTCGTCCATGTGGAAGGCGAACACGTCGCCCCAGCCGATGCGCTCCTCGTTGCAGATGCGCGCGAGGATCGGGTACTGCGCCTTGGGACCCACGGGCAGGATCCAGCGGGTGGGCTCCCCGCGCCGGTTGTTCTCCCGCAGCTCGTCGGCCATCTCCCGGGCCAGCCGGTGGTAGAGGACGGTGGTGTCCGGGTGCACGGTCAGGGGGTGGCGGGCGATCGCGACGAGGTCCTCCACGGGCATGGACAGGTGCTCGTCGGTGAGGTCGCCGCAGGTGCGGGGATAGGGGTAGGCGTCGCGCGGCGCGCCGGCGGTGGGCATGTCACTCCTTGTCGCGGGGACTCGTCGACCGTGTCGCGAGGGTCGTGGGGGTCGCCGAGGTCACCGAGGTCGCTGGGGTCGCGGGGGTCGCTGGGGGGCTCGTCACAGGGGGTCGGGCAGCAGGAACCGGGACAGGACGTTTCGGGTGATCCGCCTGATGTCGCCGTCGCGGCAGGCGAGGCTGGCGATCCAGTTGACGGATCCGACGGAGAACACCGCGCCGCCGCCGTCGAGCCGGCGCAGGGTCATGTCGGCGCGGACGGTCTCCTGGCCCGGCGAGGAGTCCTCCGACGCGGCCAGGTAGTGGTGGCTGTGCCCGCCCGCGGACGTCGCGAGCACCAGGGTGCCGGGCGGGGTGCCCAGCTCCGGCGCGGCGCGGTCGATCTCGTCCCCGGCGGCGCCGCCGAGCGCGAGCCCGTAGCGGCCCACGGTGTCGGTCTCGACACCGGCGAAGACCCAGGCCGCCTCGTCGAGGCGGCTGTCGGGCAGGCGCGTGTAGCCGGGGGCCGGGCCCCACCCCTGGGCTGCGAAGCCGACGCCGAGCAGTCCCTGTGGGGGCAGGCCCAGGTGGCGCCAGAGCCCGCCGGGCTGCCCGGTGGAGGTGAGGACGTCCTCGCCCGGCTCGTTGTCCCACCAGTCGCCCGAGCCCCGGCGGCGGACCTCGATGGCGTGCGGGTGGCGGGGATCGACGCCGGTCGCCCAGTAGAACCCGTTCCCGCCGAGGTACATCAGCCGCCCGCCGCCGGACACGTACGCGCTGACGGCGTCGCGCTCGGGCGCGCTGACGTACTCGGGGTGGCTGCCGGTCAGCACGACGCGGTAGCCCGCCAGCAGCGCGGCCCCGCCCGCGTGCACGTCCTCGTCGGCCAGCACGTCGAAGGCGAACCCCTCCGACCGCAGCCAGCGCAGGAGCAGGATGTCGGCGGAGAAGTGCCGGGGAGCCCCCGTCATCCACCAGCGGTAGTCGGCGGTGTGGTTCAGCACCGGGCGGAGCCGGGAGGAGTGGTGGACGGCACCGCCCTCCCGCCTGCTGTCGTACAGGGACAGTCCCAGCTCCCGGTGGGCGTTGAGGTAGACGTCCGTGGGGGAGAGCGTGATGGGCCGGGCGGTCACCCGCGAGTAGTCCCCGAAGTACTCGGCCTCGCTGGACTGGCGGTGGTTGGCGTAGGCCAAATAGGTGAACGTGGGCAGGACCACCGCGATCGGGCGGTCCGCCGTTTCCCGTGGCGTCTCCGCGGGGCGGACGATCAGCGGGACGACGAAGGACCGCCCCGGGCCGCGCAGCCGGATGCCGAGCACGGTGGAGGCCGTGTCGGCGGGGACGGTCACCGTGCACGTCTCCGGCCAGCCCGCGTCGTCCAGGTCCTCGGGGGAGAACTGGACGGCGGTACGGGCGGCCGTCTCCCCGGCGCCCGCCCCCGGGCCGACCAGCCCCATGAGCGGCCTGTTGACGGCGCGCGCGTGCCGGCCGTTCCCGCTGAGGTCGGGGACCAGGGGGGCGCCCGGATCGGCCGAGACGTCCCACAGGGCCACGAGGTCCGCCCCGGTGTGCTCGATCAGGCCGGACGCCGTGGTCAGGCCGAGCAGGGGTACGCAACCGGCCCCGGTGAGCGGACCGCGCGTCAGCAGCGGCAGGGCGACGCGCCCCAGATAGGGGTCGTCCCCGTCCTGGCCGGCCCCGATCCGGAGGACCCCGGCCGTGGCCGGCGAGGGCGGCGGGGGCGGGGCCGCCCCGCGCGCACCGACCCCGGTCACGCCGCCGTCCTCCACCGGCCCGTCCTTCACCGACCCGTCCCGCGTCGGTCCGTCGTGTGCCGATCCGTCCCGCGCGAGCCCGTCCCGTGTCGATCCGTCCCGGGCGGGGTCGTCGCCGACGGTCAGGTGGACGACGGTCCCGGACGGCGTCGTCTCCCAGGCCGCCACGAGCAGGGACCACGACCCCCGCCGGACGGGGCCGGGCAGGCGGGCCCGTACCCGGCCCGAGGGCGTGCCGGCGCTCACCTCGGGCCGGCCCTCCTCGTCCAGGACGAGGAGCAGCCGCCAGTCCCCGGCGCTCAGGTCCGCCATGACCTGGCGCGGGCCGAGACGGTGAGGACGGACCCACAGCGCGAGCCCTCCGTCGGCGGGCACCGGTACGGAGGTCGCCTCCAGGTGGGAACCGGTCCTGATCCGCCGCGGCTCGACGGCGACCCGCGTGGCCGGGGTGAGGACGGCCTCGTCCACGAGGTCCACGAGGTCCACGAGGTCGACGGCCACGGTCCCCGGCGCGCCGGAGGCGTACACGCTCACCTGCCGTCCGGGGGGGACCGACCAGCTGTCGGCGTACGCCATCAGGCGGGGTTCCTGCTCCGTTGCCATGCGCTCAGGTCTCTCCTCGCCGGTAGGGGAGGCCGGCGTAGGTCGGCATCCGCAGTCGTTGGGCGACCGTGACCAGCACCAGCAGGGTGACCAGGTACGGCGTGGCGTAGATGAGCTGGGTGGGGATCGCGTCGGTGGTCCGGAAGACCGCGAAGGCGGCCACCCCGGCCAGGGCCAGGGCCGCGGCCGTCCGCGGGCGCCGGCGCAGCACGACGAGGGCCGCCGTCCACGCCAGCACGGCGGCGAGCAGCAGCAGCACGTGCACGGCGGTCGCCTGGCGCAGCTGCAGGGCGTCGGCGTACCCGAACAGCAGGGCTCCGCCGGCCGTTCCGCCCGGCCGCCAGTTGCCGAAGATCATGGCCGCGAGCCCGATGAAGCCCCGGCCGCCGGTCTGGCCCTCCCGGTAGACGTTGGAGGAGACGGTGACCAGGTAGGACCCGGCGAGCCCGGCCAGCGCCCCGGACACCAGCACCCCGCAGTACCGCATCCGGTGGACCGGGACCCCGAGCGAGTCCGCCGCGGCGGGATGCTCGCCGGCCGAGCGCAGGCGCAGCCCGAAGGCGGTGTACCAGAGCACCACGACGCTGCCCAGCACCAGCGCGACGGCGAGCACGGTGAGCCAGGAGACCTCGTGCAGGAGCCCGCGCAGGATGCCCGCGGCGTCGGACACCAGGAACCACCGGGTCCGTTCCAGGTCGCCGAGCAGGTCCGGCGTGCCGGCGCCGCCCGCCAGGAACGGCACGCTGACGGTGTCGATCACCCCCCTGACCGGCGGCGACTGGGTGGCCCCTGCCCCGGGCAGGCCGCTGAAGGCGATGACCGACAGGAAGCGCGCGACCCCCAGCGCCAGGATGTTGATGGCGATGCCGCAGACCGCCTGGTCCACCCCGAACGTCACGGTGGCCACGGCGTGCAGCAGGCCCGCGGCGACGCCGCCCAGCGCACCGGCCAGCACCCCGGCCCAGACGCCGTGGGTGTACCCGGCCCAGGCCCCGCACACGGTCCCAATGATCATCATGCCCTCGATGCCGAGGTTGGCGACGCCCGCGCGCTCGCTCCACAGGCCGCTCAGGCCGGCGAGGCCGATGGGGACCGCCAGGCGGAGCGCGGCGTTCACGACGCCGGACCCGGTGAGGGCGTCGGTCCCGGTGAGGACCCGCACCGCCGACGCCGCGACCAGGACGGCGACCACGGCGAGCACCCACCCCCGGCGCCACCAGGGCCGCGGGGGCCGCGAGCCTCGCGGGCTCCGCGAGCTCCACCAGGCCCGCGAGCCCCACGAGCTCTGGGGGCTCCGCGCGGTCTGGGATGTCGTCGCGCTCACGAGGCCTGTCCCACCGGCTCGGAGGCGACGGTCCGGGCGGTCTCCTCACGTACCAGCCGGGCGGTGCGCCTGCGCTCCACGCGGCGCACCACCTCGTAGGCGACCACGACGCTGATCACGATGACGCCCTGCATGATCGTGACGATCTCCTTGGGGATGCCCTGGATGTCCAGGATCAGTGCGGATCGCTCCAGGAAGCCGAAGAGCAGGGCCGACAGCGCGATGCCGACGGGGGTGTTGCGGCCGAGCAGGGCAACGGCGATGCCGGTGTAGCCCGCGCCCGAGGGGAAGTCCAGGCCGTAGCGGTAGGTGTTGCCCAGCAGGTCCGGCAGCCCGGCCAGCCCGGCGAGTCCGCCGGAGACGAGCATCGTGACGATGATCATGCGGCGCGGGTCGATGCCGTGGGCGCGGGCCGCAGCCGGGTTCAGCCCGCTGATCCTCAGGTCGTGGCCGTACAGCGTGCGGGTGAGCGTCCAGTGCACCGCCGCCCCGAACACCACCGCGCCCAGCACGGCCCCGCCCAGGTGCGCGCCCGCCGGGAGCGACAGCCCGAACGAGGTCAGCAGCCCGTCGAGCACGGGCAGCCGCGCCGACGGGGGCAGCTCGCGGGTCGATCCGGTGACGCTGTCGGCCGCGAACACCTCGGCCAGCAGGTAGGCGATGACGGCGGTGGCGACGTAGTTCAGCAGGAGCGTGGACAGCACCTCCGAGACCCCGCGCCACACCTTCAGCAGGGCGGCGATGCCCGCCCACACCGCGCCGGTGAGCACGGCCACCAGGCAGATGACGGCCAGGTGCAGCGGCGCGGGCAGGTCGAGGCTCGCGCCGGCCGCCGCGGCGAGCAGCGCCGCGATCCGGCACTGGCCCTCCACCCCGATGTTGAAGAGGTTCATGCGGAAGGTGAGCGCCACGGCCAGACCGGCGAAGAAGTAGATGGTCGACCGGTTGACCGCGGAGACCAGCGAGTCCGGCCGGACCCCGAACTCCAGCATCGTCAGGTACGTCGCCCCCGGCGAGGCGCCCACCGTGAGCAGCAGCGCGGTGGAGACCGTGAGCGCGATCAGCAGGGCCAGCGCCGGCGCGGCGAGCGTGCTCAGCGCCCCCCGGCCCGTCGCCCAGGCCGGCCTCACCGGGCCCCCGCCACCGGACCGGCCGGCTCCGGCTCGGTCCCGGTCATCAGCCGGCCGAGCCGCTGCGGGGTCAGCTCGGCGGCGGGCACGGCGGCGCTCAGCCGTCCGCGCAGCATGACCTGTACGCGGTCGCACAGGCCGAGCACCTCGTCGAGGTCGGCGCTGACCAGCAGGATCGCCAGGCCGTCGTCCCTGGCGTCGCGCAGCAGCTCCCAGATGACGGCCTGGGCGCCGACGTCCACGCCGCGGGTGGGATGGGCGGCCAGCAGCACCGCGGGCCGGCCGCTGAGCTCCCTGCCGACGACCAGCTTCTGCTGGTTGCCCCCGGACAGCGCGGCGGCCGGCACGTCTACCGAGGGCGCCTTGATGTCGAGCCGGGCGATGAGCTCGCGGGTGAGGTCCCTGGCCGCCTTCCGGTCGACCCGCCACCGGCCGCGGCGGCGCAGGTCCTCGCTGCCGAGCATGACGTTCTCCCACAGCGTGGCGGGCAGCGCCAGCGCCTGGCGGTGGCGGTCCTCCGGGATGCAGGCCAGCCCCAGCCGCCGCCGCTGCCGCGTGTCCAGCCGGGTGACGTCCCGCTCCGCGAGGTGCAGCGAGCCCGCGGAGATCTCCCGTACCCCCGTGATCGCGTCGATGAGCTCGGACTGCCCGTTGCCCTGGACCCCGGCGACGCCCAGGATCTCCCCGCGGGCCACCTCCAGGTTCGCCTCGACGACGGGACCGGCCCGCAGGCCGCGCGAGCGCAGGGCCACCGGCCCGCCCCCGGTACGGTCGCGCGTCGCGGGCGCGGGCAGCTCGCCCCCGATGATGAGCCGGGACAGGCGGCGCGGGTCGGCCTCCGAGGTCGCGAAGTCCCCCACCGAGGTGCCGGCCCGGATGACCGTGACGTGGTCGGATACGGCGAGCACCTCGTCGAGCTTGTGGGAGATGAAGATGACGGCCAGTCCCCGCGCGCGCAGCCCGGCCAGGCTGTCGAACAGGGCCCGCACCTCGTCGGGCACGAGCACCGCGGTGGGCTCGTCGAGGATCAGGACGCGCGCGCCCCGGTAGAGGACCTTGAGGATCTCGACGCGCTGCCGCTGCCCCACCCCCAGGTGCTCGACGGTGACGTCGGGATCGACGTCGAGGCCGTAGCGCTCGCTCACCTCCTCCAGGGCCCGCCTGCCGGATCGCCGGTCCAGCAGGCCCCACCGCGAGGTCTCGGCCCCCAGGATCACGTTCTCCAGGACGGTGAGGTTCTCGGCGAGCATGAAGTGCTGGTGGACCATGCCGATGCCGGCCGCGATGGCGTCGGCGGGCGAGCGCAGCCGGACCGGCTCGCCGGAGAGGAGCAGCTCGCCTCCGTCGGGCTGCTCCTCTCCGTAGAGGATCCTCATCAGCGTGGACTTGCCGGCCCCGTTCTCGCCCACCACGGCGTGGACCTGACCGGGACGGACGACCAGGTTCATGTCGCGGTTGGCCACGACGCCCGGGTAGCGCTTGCTGATGTGGCGGAGTTCGACGAGCGGGGACCTTTCGGGTTCGGACGGCGGGCGAGGGGGCGGGGTGCGGGGGGACGGGGTGTGGGGGGACAACGCGCCTCCGGGGATCGCGCCGGTGACCGGGCCACCGGCGCGGGTGGATCGGTCAGAGGGTGGCGGGTACGTCGATCTCGCCCGCGACGATCTGCTCGCGCAGCTCCTCCAGGCGCGGCCGGACGTCGCTGAGGCCGCCGCCGCTGGTGGCGTAGGACACCCCCTTCTCCTTGAGCCCGAACTCGCGCACCCCGTAGACCGGCTTGCCCGCCGCGGCCTCCTGGATGGTGCGCAGCACCGCGACGTCGAGCTCCTTGGTGGCGCTGGTGAGGATCACGTCGGCCAGCGCGGGGTCCACGGTCGCGCGCTGGTCCACGTCGACCCCGATGGCCTGCTTGCCCGCCGCCTTGGCCGCCTGGAAGACGCCGAGCCCGGAGGCGCCCGCGGCGTGGTAGACGATGTCGGCGCCGCCGTCGTACATGCCGCGGGCCGCCTCCTGGGCCTTGTCCGGCGAGGAGAACCCGCTGAAGTCGGGCGGCTGGCTGATGAAGACGCTGGAGATGTCGATCTTGGGATTGATCTTCCTGGCACCGGCCGCGTACCCGGCGATGAAGCTCTCCTGGGGCGGGGTCTGCACGCCCCCGACGAAGCCGATCCGCCCGGTGGCCGACTTCAGGGCCGCGGCCGCTCCGACCAGGTAGCTCGCCTCCTCCTCCCGGAAGGCCACGTTGGTGACGTTGGGCAGCTTCACCGACGCGTCGTCGACGATGACGAACTGGGTGCGGGGGAAGGCCGGCGCGACCTTCGTCAGGGGCTGGGCGTAGAAGAAGCCGACGGCCAGGACGGGGTTGTGGCCCGTCTCGGCCAGCAGGCGCAGGACCTCCTCCAGGTCCGACCCGGCCGCGTTGGGGCTGAGTTCCTTGACCTTCACGCCGAGTTCGGCCTTGGCCCGGTCCAGCCCGGCGCCGACCGAGTCGTTGAAGGACTTGTCGCCACGGCCGCCCCGGCTGTAGGCGACCCCGACCGTGACGGCCGAGGTGGCGGCGCCGTCCCCGCCGGAGGGCGGGTTCGCGGCGCTGCCGTTCCCCGCGGTCGAGCAGGCCGCGAGTGAGCAGATCACCAGGCAGGTGACGAGGAGCCGGACGGCGAGTGGTCGGGGCATGGCGCACCTCTCGGATCGAGCGCCCGCGCCTGGCACGGCCCGGGGTCCACCTCCGTGAGCCGGGTGCGGCCGGTGGGGCCTCGGCTCCGGTGAACCCATGATGGACACCGGTCAGACAAGCGTCAATACTCATCAGACAAGTGCCGCCGGATGCCGGGGGCCGGCCCGTTCACCCGTGGCCCGGTCATCCGCGGCCGTTCGCCCGTGGCTCGATCATCCGTGGCCCGGTCATCCGCGGCCGGTCAGCCGCTCCAGCCACCTGGCGACCCCGTCCTCGTCGTTGGACGCCGTCACCTCGTCGGCCGAGGCGAGCACCGCCGGGTGGGCGTTCGCGACGGCCACCGCCGTTCCCGCCCAGGTCAGCATGGGAAGGTCGTTCGGCATGTCGCCGAACGCGATCACGTCGACGGTGCCGAACCCGAGCCGCCCGGCCATCGCCTCCAGGGCGGCCGCCTTGGTGACGCCGGCGCGCATCACCTCGCAGAACACGTCCGCCGAGATGGTGACCTCGCATCCGGTCAGCAGGTGGCGCACGCTGTCGTGGTAGTGGCGGGCGTTCCCCTCCAGCTGCACCATGAGCTTGCCGACGTTGTGCCGGTCGAGCCCGTCCTCCAGGCGGGGCACCCGCCGCGCGCTCCGCGACAGGGGTTCGGGCAGGCCGAAGGAGTCCTCCAGCACCAGCTCCAGCCGGCACTCCGCGCCCAGGCGGACCCCGGGGAACCGGTCGCGCAGGACCTTCAGCGCCTCGGCGACGTGCTCCTCGGCCAGCGGGTGGTAGTCGACCACCTCGTCCCGGACGAAGTCGAAGGTGATGGAGCCGTTCCCGCAGACCGCGACGGGCGTGCCGCCGAGCGCCACGGCCACGTGCCGGGTGTCGCGCACCGGCCGTGCCGTCGCGACGACGAACACGTGCCCGTCCCGCTGCACGCGGTGCACCGCCACGCGGGTGCGCTCCGACACCAGGCCGGCGGAGTCCAGCAGCGTCCCGTCGAGGTCGCACACGATCATCCGGCGTCTCACGGCGTGCCGTCTCCTTCGTGGCCGGCGCGACGCGCGCGACGGGGAGCGGCCGGCGGGGAGGCGACCCCCGGCCGCCCCGGGGCGTGGTGGTACGGGCGCGTCATGCGCGTCTCCGTTCGTCTGGTCGTGACCGGACGGGGGCGTGACGCGGGTCGCCCCGGCCCCCGTGCCGTCATGTGATCACACGAGGGTCCCCGGGGCCGGGTGATCCGCCCCGCGGGTCGTCCCGCCCGGACGTCGCCACCCTGCCGACCCGCGACTCCACGACGTCGAGGGCCCCGGCCGCCAGGACCGCGTCGACGGTCTCGGCCAGGTGCCGCCGGGGCACCAGTGCCTGGACGACGACCAGGTCCCCCTCGCCCTCCCGGCCCCCCGCGCCGGCGTCGTCACCGGTCAGGCCGGTGCCGGCCCGCCAGGAGGGGCCCGGCATCGCCGACGCCACGCGCGGCAGGTCGCGCGCCGGGACGCGCGCCGTCAGCAGCACGCGTGCCGCCCCCGCGTGGACGGAGTCCAGCAGCCGCGCGACCTTCTGGATCGTGACGCGCTTGTCCGTGTCGCGCCAGGCGTTCGGGCCCGCGACGAGATGCGGCGCGCACGTCCTGAGGGTGTCGATGATCCTCAGGTCGTTGTGCCGGAGCGCGGAGTCGCCCCCGGTGACGTCGATGACGGCGTCGGCGAGTTCGGGGATCTTGGCCTCGGTGGCGCCGTAGGAGTGGACGATCTCGGCGGGCAGTCCCAGGCTCCGGAAGAACCGGCGGCCGATGTTCGGGTACTCGGTGGCGACGCGCACCCCGGGCGGCAGCTCGCGGGCGTTCCCGGCCGGATGGCCGGTCGGGACGGCGAGCACCACCCGCCAGGGCCGGTCCGTCCCCGTGCAGGAGGTGAACGCCCTCACGGGCTCGACCTTGGCGCCGGTCTCCTCGATCCACTCGGTGCCGGTCAGGCCGAAGTCGAAGGCCCCGCTCTCGACGACCAGCGGTATCTCGCGCGGCCGGTAGAAGGCGACCTGGATCCGGCCGTCGTAGTCGATGCCCGCCCGGTAGCTGCGGTCGGAGGCTCTGCGCACGTCGAGGCCGGCCGCCGCGAAGAGGTCCAGGGTCCGCCGCTCCAGCGGGGATCCCTTGGGCAGCGCGAGCGAAACCATGCAGTCCTCCCAGGCGTGCGGCGACGGTCGTACCGGTGACGGGGGTTCGGGGAGGCCGCCCGGGTCCCGGCCGTGAGGGTTCCGAAGCCCCGTGGCGACCCCGTGGCGGCCCCGCGGCACCCCGTGGTGCCGCACGCCGGGCCGCCCTCGTCGTACCGGGTCCCGGCGAGGTCGTCCGTGACCGCGGACCGCCCGTCACCGTGATCCGGTCTGCGCCCCGGTAAGCGTCCCCGCGGCGCGAGGGCGGCGGCAAGTGAACCATGGAGGTGGCCGATGGTTCACGTCACGACCCGCGACGGCACCCGGCCGCGGCACCGGAAACGATCGTCCGCCGAGCTCGCCGATATGCCCGCGCCGGAAAAGCGGGCCGCGGCCATAGGGGGCCGTCATCCGGCCGGTTGACGGACCCCAGGCCGTTGGATAACGTGCTTGAACGGTAAAGAAATATATATCCATGCTAATCCGTATTGTTTATGAGGGGCCGTAACCGGAGTCGTATATCGTCCACCGGCCAGGGGTCGGCGAGGTTCCCGCAAGGGCCGGAAACATGAAGGCGTGCGGCCGTCGCGCGCCGTCGGCGCACGGAGCCCTGCCGTACGGCCCGGCGCGCTCCTCGTGCCCTGACAATGCCGGGACCGTTCTTTCCGGCCCGGCGTGGAATGCGTTCTTCGCGGATCCAGGAGAAAGGGCCGTGCGATGGATGCCAGCGTGACGGAGGCCGGAGATCCCTTTCCGGGCACCCCTTCCCGCCGACGGGCCGGAAAGGGCGGCCCGCGCCGCTCCGGGCTCTGTGTCCTCTGGCTCGCCGAGGACGACGTCTCCTATCACGGGCTCCCGCTACTGCTCATGAAGGTGCCGGCCGTGGCCGAGGCCGCGGTCGGGCGGAACGCGGCGGAGGCCCGGGCGCTGCTCGCGGAACGGCGTTTCGACGTGGCGGTGGCACCCCTGGACGCGCTGCCGGAGATCCTGGCCGCGAGCCCCGCCGGAAGGCGCCCGACGATGCTGGCCGTCCTGCGACAGGAGCGGGTCCGGCCCGTCCCGTCCCTCGCCGACGGCTACCTGACGCCCGGAGAGATCAGCGTCGCGGGGCTGTCCGCCACCTTCGAGCGGGTGCTCCGCGGTGACCCGATCGGCCCTCCCACCAGGCCCGATCCGTCCGGCACGTCCGCGGTGCCCGGCCTTTCCCGCCCGTCCGCCGTGCCCGGCCCGCCCGTCCCGGCCGTTCCTGCCGGGGGGACGCGCGGTCCGGTGAACGGCGGCGAGCGCGGTGCGCCCGGTCCGGGAACGCGCCCGATCGGGAGGCTGACCGAGCGCGAGCGCGCCGTGCTGGCCCTCCTGCTGGAGGGGATGAGCAATCACCAGATCGCCCGCGCCATGGGGATATCCATCCACGGCGTCAAGCGTCACGTCTCGAACCTGCTGGTGAAGTTCGGCTGCTCCAACCGGACGGAGGTGGCCCTGGCCGCGGAGCGGCTGGGGAGCGGGCTCGCGCGGTGAGGAACCGTCCCCGAGGACCCGGAGGGGGCACCGGCGACGGCGCGCCGTGCCCGGTTCCGGCCCGCCGCGCGCGGTCATTATCATCCGGAGTTAATTCCGTTCCATGCCGGGAAATGTTTTCTCCGAAATCGATCCGCGACTCCTTGACTGCTCCGGTGAAAGGGCTAGCCTCGAACAAGGATGGCCGACGACAAAAGGAGCGACATTGGACGTCCCCCCGATGGAACTCAGTGGCCGCGTTCCCTCCATAAGACTGAACGAACTCGAGGCGGACATGAACTCCGCCGCCGAGGACATCGGCGCGCAGTTGACCGGATGGGGCTTCATGGCCGCAGAGGTCCCCGGTATCGGTGAACGCGTCGCAGGCATGATGAACGAATTCGCGTCGGCCTGCGCGTCGACCGAACCGAGCCTGTCCGATTATCGGTACGAATCCGTTCCGCAGTTGTCCGCCGGTGGGACGCACGGATTCTTTCCGTACCATTCGGAGATTCCCCGCCTGGCCAACGGCGTGGCCGACCCCAAGGAGTTCATTCACGTCAGCGGGGCGATGATCTCGGATCAGCCGCCCGGGGCCGCGGACGTCCTGCGCGCCTTCCCGAGGTTCGGGGCCGCCGCCACCGAGGTGTTCGACGTCGCGTTCAGGCTGATCTCGCTCTTCGGCGAGGTCGTCCGCGGCATGATGCCGCCCGGGACGCCGGAGCTGGACCTCTCGCGTGACGCGACCAACCTGCGGGTGATCAACTACAGGGACGTGGGCGACCGCCAGGTGCTGGCGCACGAGCACTCGGGCATTCAGATGCTCGGTCTCCAGCTCCCCCCGTCCGACCAGGGCCTGCAGTACGTCCTGCACGACGGCACCTGGGTCGAGCCGGTCATCGCCGGGACCGACGTGGTCCTGTGCAACATCGGCCGGATGCTCTGGAGCGCGTCCGATGAGCGCTTCCGGCCGTCGACGCACCGCGTGCACACCAAGCCCATGCCCCCCGGCTACCGGCGCCTGTCGTCGGTGCTGTTCGCCTACCCGCCGCACAAGGCCCGGCAGTGGAAGATGGTCGACGGCGAGCTGACGATGCTGGACGCGACGTGGGGGGACTTCATCGAGAACAGGTTCAAGGGCCTGGGCAAGGAGTCGTCGCAGACCTGAGCGCCCCGCGCCACCCGCGGGCCCGCCTCGTCCGGAGCCCGTGGGAGCCGTGAACGTCGCGGAGCCCGCCTCCCCGGGGAGGCGGGCTCCGTCGTTCTTCGCCCCGGGTCCCGCCGCGGCCGGGGACGACGCGCGGGGGGTGTTGTTTCGGCGGGGGTCTACCGGGGAGGGGGAGAACGGGCCGGTAGCGGCCCGTGAATCTCTAGTTCGGGGAGTCGTCGGATGAAGGTGAAGGACAAGGTCGTCGTCGTCACCGGCGCGTCGAGCGGTATCGGGCGGGCGACCGCCCTGGCGTTCGCGGCCGAGGGGGCCTCGGTGGTGCTGGCCGCACGGCGCGAGGGCGTGCTCAAGGAGGTCGCCGAGGAGTGTGAGGCCACCGGCGGGCGGGCCCTGGTGGTGCCGACCGACGTGACCGACGAGCAGGCCGTACGGGAACTGGCGCGGCTGGCGGCCGAGCGGTTCGGGCGCATCGACGTCTGGGTGAACTGCGCCGCGGTGACCGTCTTCGGGCCGTTCAGCGACGTGCCGCTGGAGGACTTCCGCCGGGTGATGGACGTCAACGTGATGGGGTACGTGCACGGCGCCAGGGCGGCCCTGCCCTACCTGCGGGCACAGGGCGCCGGGGTGCTGGTGAACGTGGCGTCGATCGTCGGCGTGGTGGCCCAGCCCTACACGCACGCGTACACGATGTCGAAGTTCGCGGTCCGCGCCCTGGGGGCCAGCCTGCGGCAGGAACTGGCGCTGGAGGGCGCCAAGAAGATCGACGTGTGCACGGTGATGCCCGCGACCATCGACACTCCGCTGTTCGAGCACGCGGCCAACTACACCGGGCGCAAGCCGGTGGCGATGCCGCCGGTGTACACGCCGCAGCGGGTCGCGAAGGCGATCGTCAAGGTGGTGCGGTCCCCGCGCAGGGAGGTCGTCGTCGGCCCGGCCGGGCGCGCCATGGTGCGGCAGGCCAAGAAGGCCCCCGGCCGCACCGAGCGGGCGATGGCCACCCAGGTCGACCGTACCCACCTGTCGCGCAGGAAGCGCGCCGCCGACACGCACGGCAACCTGCACGAGCCGATCCCGGGGCCGGGAGCGGTGACCGGGGGCTGGCACGGCGGGCGCAAGACCGCGGTACGCCGGATCGCCGTGGCGGCGACCCTGGCCGGAGCGGCCGTGGGCGCGCGGCGTCTGCTGACGACGAGGTGACGGGCGAGCAGCCGGCCGGCCGGTCACCGACCGGCCGGCGGCCGTCCCGACGGCGGGCGACCGGCTGGCAGGAGCACGAGGTCACCGCCGTGGCGGGCGTCCCGGTGCACGCCGCCGTGCTGGGGCCCGCCTCCGCGCCGGAGATGGTGCTCGTGCACGGCCTCGGCTGCTCGCACCGCTACTTCCTGCCCCTGGCCCGGTGCCTGGCACCGGAGACGCGGGCGGTCGCCGTCGACCTGCCCGGATTCGGCCGTACGCCCGGCCCGCGCGAGCCGCTGGACATCCGCGGCCTGTCGCGGGTGCTGGCCGGATGGCTGCGCGCCACCGGGCGCGGCGGCACGCCGCTGGTGGCCAACTCGGTCGGCTGCCAGGTCGTCGTCGACATGGCGGTGCACGCCCCCGAGCTGCTGGGGCCGGTGACCCTCATCGGCCCCACCATGGACGCCGGCGCGCGCTCCGCGTGGCGGCAGGCGGCGCGGCTGGCGGGGAACACGGCGTTCGAACGGCCCGGCCTGGTGCCGGTGCTGGGCCGCGACTACCTCGTCTGCGGCCCGCGCCGCTACTTCGCCACGCTGGACGCCGCCCTGGCCGACCCGATCGAGGACAAGCTGGGCCACGTGCACGTCCCCGCCATGGTGGTGCGCGGGGAGCGGGACCTCATCGCGCCACGGGAGTGGTCGCGGAGGGTCGCCGCCCTGCTCCCCCGGGGAGAGCTGACCGAGGTGCCCGGAGCCGGGCACACCCTCAACTACAGCGCGCCCGCCGAGGTGGCCCGGATCATCCGGGCCGCCCCCGCCCTCGGCTGAGACGACCTACGGCCGGGACGGCCGGATGTCCCGGGGGCCGCCGGGCGGGTCGGCGACCTCGGCGGGAAGCCCGAACAGCGGGAAGACCTCCGGGTCCAGGAACGCGACGACCTCGGCGACCTTCGTGCCGCGCAGGGTGAGCACGTCGAGCCCGCCGGCGACGTAGGCGGCCCTGTCCTCGTCCCACATGTAGGTGCCGAACGCGATCTGCCCGTTGGCATGCGCCGGCAGGAAGCGCCACCGCCTGGCCAGCGGCCCCTCCAGCAGGAAGGCCCTGACGGCCTCGTGTCCCGCGTACCATTCGGCCAGCGGCGGCATCGCGTACCTGGCGTCGTCGGTCAGCATGGCCACGATGGCGTCGACGTCACCGGCCTCCCACGCGCCGGCGTAGTCCTCGGCCAGCCGCCTGACCCTCTCCTCGCCCAGCGACCGCAGGGTCTCCTGCTGGCCGGTGGCGGGGAGCCGGGAGTCCAGGAACGCGCGGGCGCGCTGCATCGCGCTGTTGACCGACGCGACCGTGCTCTCCAGCAGGTCCGCCACCTCGCGCGCGGAGAACCCGAGGACCTCCCGCAGGACCAGCACGGCCCGCTGGCGGCCCGGCAGGTGCTGGAGCGCGGCGACGAAGGCCAGCTCCACCGCCTCGCGCTCCAGGTAGCGGGCCTCCGGGCCCAGCCGCGCGTCGGGGTAGGGCTCGATCCACGCGATCTCGGCGAGCGGCGCGGAGCCGGGGCCGAGGTCGGCGGGCAGCTCGCGGCGGCCCCGCTGCTCGATCAGCGTCAGGCAGCGGTTGGTCGCGATCCGGTACAGCCACGGCCGGATCGAGCCGCGGTCCTCGAACCGCCCCAGGCTCCGCCAGGCGCGTACCAGCGTCTCCTGGAGCGCGTCCTCGGCGTCGTGCACCGCCCCGAGCATCCGGTAGCAGTGCGCCTGCAGCTCGGCGCGGAACGGGTCGACCAGGCGCCCGAAGGCGTCGGGGTCACCCGCCCTCGCCGCCTCCAGCAGCCGTGCGGCGTCGGTCCCGCCGGTCGTCCCGATCTCGCTCATCTCGGGGAGAACCCTACGCGAGCGCGGACGGCCGCCGCCGCGGGGCCCGCACGTCGCGGGACCCCGCGGCGGGGACGGTCACCCGTCCCGCGGGAGACCTCGCGGGAGACCTCGCGGGGGACGGGCGGTCGTCAGGCGCCCGTCACTCACCGGCCAGGCCGGTGTGGGCGACGCCGCGGACGATCTGGCGCTGGAAGAGAACGAAGATCACGAGCAGTGGCAGGCCGGCCAGGACCACCGAGGCCATGATCTGCGCGTACCGGACGCCGAAGGTGCCCTGCACCACGTTGGCCAGCCCCACCGGCAGGGTCATCGTGTTCGGGTCGGTGGAGACCAGGAACGGCCACAGGAAGTTGTTCCAGGTGGTGATGAACGTGAAGATCGACACCGCGGCGAGCACCGGGCGGGAGAGCGGGAGCACGATCGTGAAGAACACCCGCCAGCGCCCCGCCCCGTCGACGAACGCGGCCTGCTCCAGCTCCGGCGGCACCCCCTGGAAGAACTTGTAGAGGATGTAGACGATGACCGGCGCCGCGACCTGCGGCAGGATGACGCCCCACCAGGTGTCGACCAGGCCGAGCGCCACCATCTCGGCGAACAGCGGGGCGATCAGCACCTGCGGGGGCACCATGATCCCCGCGAGGATCGCCGCGAGCAGCACCCGCTGCCCCCGGAACGGGATCCGCGCGAAGCCGTACGCGGCCATCGCCGAGAACAGCACGGTCATGAACGTCACGGCGACCGCGATGACGGTGGAGTTGATCGCCCACTTCACGATGCCGCCGGTGCCCAGGACCAGGGCGTAGGCGTCCAGGGTCACCTCCTCGCCGAACCAGCGCAGCGGGATCGCGGTGGTGTCGGCCTCGGGCTTGAGGGAGGTGGCGACCGCCCAGGCGACGGGGACGAGCCAGAGCAGGGCCAGCAGTGCGGTGATCACCAGCAGGACGAGCTGTCCCGGGCTGAGGCGTCTGGTCATCGGCGGGACTCCTCGCGCTTGCGGAACAGCCGGAGCTGCACCAGGGAGACGATCACGATCAGGACGAAGAGGATGTAGGACACGGCCGAGGCGTAGCCGATGCGGTAGCCGGTGAAGCCCATGTCGTAGGCGTACTCGATGATCGGGCGGGTGGAGTCGTCCGGGCCGCCGCCGGTCATCAGGTAGATCTGGTCGAAGACCTTGAGCGAGGCCAGCAGCTGCAGCACCACGATGAGGCCGGTGGTGCGGCGGAGCATCGGCAGCGTGATCGAGCGCAGCTTGTCCCAGGCCGAGGCGCCGTCGATGGAGGCGGCCTCGTACAGGTGCTCGGGGATGCTCTGCAGCGCGGCCAGGTAGAGCAGGAAGTTGAAGCCGACCGTCCACCACACGGTGGTCAGCACGACCGACCACATCGCCATGCCCGGGTCGCCGAGCCACAGCACGTCGGTGCCGAGGGCGTTGTTCAGCAGGCCGAAGCTCGGCTGGTAGATCATGTGCATCCACAGCAGCGACACCACCGCCGAGGGCAGCAGGAACGGGGCGAAGAACGACAACCGCCACAGCCACCGCATGAAACGCAGGTTGTGCACCAGCAGGGCCAGGGCCAGCCCCAGCACGACCAGCGGGATCGTGCTCAGCACGGTGAAGCGCAGCGTGTTCCACAGCGCGTTCCACATCCGGGGGTCGCCGAACGCCTCGGCGTAGTTGGCGAACCCGACGAACCGGTCGTTGGACCCGGCGACGTTGACGCTGGTCAGGCTCATCCGCAGGCCCTGTATCAGCGGCCAGACCAGGAAGGCCAGATAGATGATCAGGAAGGGCGCGACGAACAGCAGCCCGTGCTGGGTCCAGCGGTGACCCGCCCGGGCCGCCGCGACCGGCGCGGCGGTGGCGGGAGCGGTGACGGTGGTCGTCATCGGGGCTCCTCGGGGAAGGGGTTCGGGGCGGCCATCAGGCGGCGCAAGGCGTCCTTGGCCACGGCCAGGCCCTGCTCGGGCGTGCGCGCTCCGCTGATCACCGTAGAGAACGCCCCGCCGAACTCGATCCACAGCCGGGAGGCCGACCCGGCGAACCAGACCTGCGGGTCGAGCGCCACGTCGGTGATGACCGAGCGGTACTCCGACTGCGGGTTCAGGGCGAGGTACTCGGGTTTCTCCAGCGCCGGCAGGTACGCCGGGACGTGACCGGCGACCGCCCAGTCGGCGCTGCTCTTCACCAGGGAGGCGATGAACCGGTAGGTCGCCCGTTCGACCTCGGGGTCGCGGTCGCGCTGGTGGGGCACCACGAAGACGTGGCAGTCGGCCTGCGCCGAGTGACCGCCCAGCACCGACGGGAAGCGCGCCATGCTGAACGGCATCTTCGCCAGCTTGAAGGTGGTGGTCTCCCAGTCGCCGTTCCACAGGAAGGCCGCGGTGCCGCTCTGGAAGGCGGCGACCGACGCGGCGTAGTCGAGGGTGGTGTCACACAGGCCCTCCTCGCCGAGCGTGCGCATGAAGGCCAGCGCCTCCAGCGCCTTGGCGTCGTCGATGGTGACCTGCGTGCCGTCCTGTGACAGCAGGGTGCCGCCGCTCTGCGGGTACAGCGACCACCAGACGCGCCAGGGGCCCACGGTGCCCAGGCCGAGCGCGTCGAAGACCAGCGGGGGCTTGCCGCCGAGCGCGTCCTTGGCCTTGCGCAGCGCCGCCAGCAGCTCGTCGGTGCCCTTGGTGGGGAGCAGTTTCCCGTCGCCGCCGAGCAGCCCGGCCTTGCCGCAGATGTCGGTGTTGTAGTACTGGACCATGGGGTGGGCGTCGAACGGCACCGCGTACAGCACGCCGTCGATGTGGGCGCGTTCCCAGATGGGCGGGCTGAAGTCCTCGGCGCGCAGGCCGTTCTCGGCGAGCAGGTCGAGGTTGATCGGGTCGAGGATCTGGCCGGGGCCGATGCCGGGCAGCCGGGCGAGGTGGAAGGTGGCGACGTCGGGGGAGCGGCCTCCCGAGCCCGCCATCGCGACCTTGGTGTAGTAGGGCTCGCCCCACTGCAGCACGTTCTCCTCGACGAACAGGTCGGGGTTCTCCTCGGCGAACGCGCCGACCATGCCGTTCATGATCACCCCGTCGCTCGCGCCGAGGAAGTGCCAGTACTTGACCCGGGTCCGCGAGGAGCCCAGGTCCACCGGGATGGAGCAGCCGGAGCCGAGGAGGCCGAGGGCGAGCGCGCCGCCCAGCAGGTTTCTCCGGCTGATGGGTGAGGGGGTCGGTGGAATGTCGTCCATTGCTGTCTCCAGGGGGACGGGGCCGCGCCTTCCCGACGGCGCGGCCGGACGGAGGTGTTTCCGCGTGCGTCGGCGGCCGGGGAGGTGACGGCGCGCCGGGACGGATCTGCTTCTGTGCGGGTGTGCCGGCGGCCGGTGGGAAGTGACGGCGCGCCGGGGCGGACTTACGGGCGGGTGAGGCGGACCGCGTTCCACGAGACGGGCGGCAGGGTGATCTCCAGCTTCCCGTCGCCGAGGCGGGCGTCGGGGTTGGCGCGGGGGACCACCGTGCCGGGGGCGTCGGCGGTGTTGCGGGCGTAGGGGTCGGGGCCGGCCAGCACCGTGGCCTCGGCGAGGTGCACCGGGCCGAGGGCGCGCAGGTCGGCCGTGAGGGTGAGCGGCCGGTCGGTCGAGCGGTTGACGGCGAACAGCGTGGTGTCGCCGGTCTCCTCGTCGTGGGTGGCGACGGCGTCGAGCGCGGTCACCTCGCCGAACCGGGCGGTCTCGTGCGAGGGGGAGTCGAACGGGACCCGCAGCACGTGGCCGGCCGCGTACCGGGAGGTCAGGGCGAAGGGGTGGAAGGTGGTCTGCCGCCAGGCCCTGCCGCCCGGCTCGGTCATGATCGGCGCGATCACGTTGACCAGCTGGGCCAGGCACGCGGAGGTCACCCGGTCGCTGTGCCGCAGCAGCGAGATGAGCAGGCCGCCGACGGTCACCGCGTCGGCCAGGTGGTAGTGGTCCTCCAGCAGCGGCGGGGCGACCGGCCAGTCCCGGGGCGGCTCGGCGTTCTGGAAGCGGGACAGGTACCAGACGTTCCACTCGTCGAAGGAGATGTCGATCCTCTTGGCGCTCTTGAGCCTGGCCCCCACGCTGTCGGCCGTCGCCGTCACCGCGTCGACGAAGCGGTCCATGTCCGTCGCCGAGGCCAGGAAGCTCGCCAGGTCGCCGTCGTGCTCCTCGTAGTAGGCGTGGCAGGAGATGAAGTCGACCACGTCGTAGGTCTCCTCCAGCACGGCCGCCTCCCAGGCGCCGAAGGTCGGCATGGAGGAGCCGGAGCTGCCGCAGGCGACGAGCTCCACGTCCGGGTCGATCATCCGCATCGCCCGGCCGGTCGCGGCGGCCAGCCGCCCGTACTCGCGGGCGTTCTTGTGGCCGATCTGCCAGGGGCCGTCCATCTCGTTGCCCAGGCACCACATCCGGATGCCGTGCGGCTCCTTGGCTCCGTTGGCGACCCGCAGGTCCGACAGGTGGGTGCCGGAGGGGAGGTTGCAGTACTCCAGCAGGTCCATCGCCTCGGCGACGCCCCGGGTGCCGAGGTTGACGGCCATCATCGGCTCGACCCCGGCCTTGCGGGCCCAGGCGACGAACTCGTCCAGGCCGAACGCGTTGGTCTCGGTGCTGTGCCAGGCCGGGTCGATCCGGCGGGGGCGGCGCTCGCGCGGGCCGACGCCGTCCTCCCAGCGGTAGCCGGACACGAAGTTCCCGCCGGGGTAGCGGGCCGTGGTGACGCCCAGCTCGCGGGTGAGCTCCAGGACGTCGCGCCGGAGGCCGTCCTCGTCGGCGGTGGGGTGGTCCGGCTCGTAGACGCCGGTGTAGACGCAGCGGCCGAGGTGCTCGACGAACGTCCCGAACGTGCGCCGGCTGACGGGGGCCACCCTGAACGCGGGATCGATGGTGAGGTACGCGGACGGCACGAAGATCTCCTCATGTGCGGGGGTGCGGGCCGGGCGGTGCGGAACCGTCCGGTTCACGGGGCGGCGGAGAGCGGAGGTCGCGGGTTGTCGACGTAGGTCGCGAGTTGTTAGCGTTAACACAACGAAAGGTCGGCGACGGCTTTGAGCGAGTGTCAACGCTCCGGTAACGGTGAGTCAAGAGTGACGCATGTCAGGATTCGTCCGTCATCGCCTCTGGAGGCCGGTGTCGTCGGCGATCTCCCAGCTCACCGGGGGTGAGCCCCGCCTTCCGCCGGAATAAAATCGTTTTGAAGCGAGGGTGCGGGAGTGGCCGGGACGGGGCGATCCCCGCCCCGGGCGCTCCCGCGGCCCGGGGACTCAGCAGATCAGCTCGAAGAGCGTCAGCCACCGGTCGGGATGGACGAACGCCACCACCGTGTCACGGTCCACCCCCGCCCGCGCGAAGGCCGCGTCGACCCTGCGGGACGGGTACCGCCCGCGCAGCGAGGCGTGCAGCGAGCCGCCCCGCCCGGTGAAGCCCTCCTCGACGAACGCCCGCCAGGCGTCGTGCCGCCCGGACGGCAGCAGCGGGACCGGCCGGGCCGTGATCCGCAGGATCGCCGAGTCGACGGCGGGCACCGGGCGGAAGCTCGCCCGGCCGACGCGACCGGCCAGCTCCCAGGAGTGGCCCGGCCAGGTCAGCACGGTCAGCCTGCTCCAGCGGCCGAAGTCGCCGGAGCGCTTGCGCGCGTACTCGCGCTGGGTGAGCAGGGTCGCCGAGGTGAGCGCGGGGGCGCGCAGGCACCAGCCGACGATCGCCGAGGTGATCGAGTACGGGATGTTCCCGGCGACCGCGAACGGCTCGCGCGGGGCCCGCGCGGTCAGGAAGTCGGCCCTGACCACCTCGATCCGGTCGTGACCGCGGGCGCGCGCGGCGAGCCTGTCCGCGTGCTCCGGGTCGATCTCGTACGCCACCACCCTGGCGCAGGGGCCGGCCAGCGCGAGGGTGAGGGCTCCCCGGCCGGCCCCCGGCTCCAGGAGCAGCTCGTGCGAGCCCGCGGTCTCGGCCATCAGGCGTACGGCGTGCGGATCGACGAGGAAGTTCTGTGACAGGACGCGCCTGGCCCGGCCACGGTCGCTTTCCCCCTTTCCCTGAGATGATGAACGGTTTCGGTGCGCGGAGAAGTGCGCCACGGCTTTCGCCCTTTCGGGTCCGAGGTGAGAGGTCTCGGAAGGCCCGGGGCGCGCATCGGGGACGCGTGGCGGAACGGAGAAGGGGTGACGCGTCCCTAGCGGGCCAGGGGCCGGTCACCGCGGGGACGGATCACATAGCCGTAGGTCATGACGGCGTAATACAGGCACATGGCGATAGACGATACGACTCGTCTCGCCACTGCGCAACCGGTTTTCCGCGCGGGTCCTCGCAGGTCAGAGGAGGAACAGGTGGGCCGCGGCGTCCCGGGCGACGAAGAACCCGACGATGCCCAGGGTCCAGCCGATCGTGGAGGCCGAGTGCCTGCGCATCCAGTCGCGCAGCCGCCGCAGCGCGGGCTCCAGCCGCCGCCGGGCGACCGACCAGAGGGCGAACAGCACGAGCGCGGGCAGGATCATGACGATCACGTAGCCCGCCAGCAGCGGCACCCACTGCGCGGCGGGCAGTTGCGCGGAGGTCATGAAGCCGATCGCGCCGAGATAGGGCAGCATCGTCGCGACCTCCAGCAGGGCGGCGGTCAGCCCGAGCAGGACCATCGCCCCCGGGCCGCCCAGGCGGGACTCCCAGCGGTCCGGGCGGTCCCTCTGCCGCTTGGAGTCGAACCGGAAGCTGAGCGCGAACAGTCCCACGCCGATGACGAGCTGCACCCAGTAGGCGGGACGGCTGCTCAGGGCCTCGTCGAAGGTGTCGAGGGCGGCGGCCAGCCCGAGCATCAGGGCCACGCCGACCCCGAAGTAGAACAGCGCGACCGTGGTCAGGTAGACCACCAGGCGGCCCGCCGGCGACCGGTCCGAGGAGATCAGCAGGTACACGGGGACGCCCAGGGTCCCGAAGCTCATGCTGTCCAGGAGGGCCAGCGCGGCGAGGGTGAGCATCAGGGTGATGGTCAACGTGGTCCTTCGGCGGTGGGGACGGGGGCAGGGATCGGCAGGGATCGGCAGGGATCGGCAGGGATCGGCAGGATCTCGCCCACCGTCCCTTCGATCCTCCGCCCCGGACCCGCGCGTGACCTCCTGCGTGACGTCGAGGTGGCCGTACACCTTTGGGACTACGGCCCGCCGAGGCGTACCGGCGCGAGGGCGGGTATGGACCTGTTCCGGCGTCCGCCGTGGTCACGTGGCCCGATGACGGGCGCCGGCCGACGGCACGCCCGTCCACGGCGGCCGCGCACCGGCGGCCCCGGGTCGTTCGCGACCGATGAGGAGAGAACCAGAGATGATGATCACTTTGAACAACGGGGTGTCCATGCCCCGGCTCGGTTTCGGCGTGTTCCAGATCCCCCCGGCCGAGACCGCGAAGGCGGTGAGCACCGCCCTGGAGACGGGGTACCGCAGCATCGACACCGCCAAGGTGTACGGCAACGAGCGGGAGGTGGGCGAGGCACTGGCCTCCGCCGGCCTGCCCCGCGACGAGGTGTTCGTCACCACCAAGCTGTGGAACGACGACCAGGGCTACGACTCCACCCTGGCCGCCTTCGACGCGAGCATGCAGCGGCTGGGCCTGGACCGGCTCGACCTCTACCTCATCCACTGGCCCACCCCGGCCAGGGACCGGTACCTGGACACCTGGAGGGCGCTGGAGAAGCTCCACGCCGACGGCCGGATCCGCGCCGTCGGGGTGTCCAACTTCCAGCCGGCCCACCTGACGCGCGTCATCGACGAGACCGGCCTCGTCCCCGCGGTCAACCAGATCGAGCTCCACCCCGCCCTGCAGCAGGCCGAGCTGCGCGCGTTCCACGACCGGCACGGGATCGTCACCGAGGCGTGGAGCCCGCTGGCGCAGGGGGACGTGCTGGACGACCCGGTGATCACCGACATCGCCGGCCGGTACGGCAAGACCCCCGCCCAGGTCGTGCTGCGCTGGCACCTGGACCTGGGGAACGTCGTGATCCCCAAGTCGGTCACCCCGTCGAGGATCAGGGAGAACTTCGACCTCTCCGACTTCTCCCTCACCGAGGAGGACATGACGCGGATCGCCGGGCTGGAGAAGGGCACCCGCATCGGCCCGGACCCCGACGAGTTCAACTGAGCCGGCCGCCCCACCGGCGGCGGGAGGCCCCGGGGGTCACGGTCACGGTCGCGCGATGCGCTCGCGCAGCCAGTGGTAGGAGGCCTTCGGGGTACGCGCCCCGGTGGGGAAGTCGACGTGGACGAGCCCGAAACGCTGGCTGTAGCCCTCGGCCCACTCGAAGTTGTCCAGCAGGGACCAGACGTAGTAGCCGCGCACGTCCACCCCCTCGGCCCGCGCCCGCTCCATGGCCTCGATGTGGCCGTCGAGGAACTCGATCCTGGCCCGGTCGTCGACCGTCCCGTCCGGGCCGGGCTCGTCGGGCTGGGAGCAGCCGTTCTCGGTGACGTACACGGGCGGCAGGGCGTCGCCGTACCGGTCCCGGAGGCCGACGAGAAGCTCGCGCAGCCCGTCGGGGACGACGGGCCAGCCGAAGCCGGTGACGGGATGGCCGGTGACGCCCGCGTCGTGGAAGGGGAGACCCTCGTCGACGGGGGCGGCGATCCGGGTGGGGTTGTAGTAGTTGATACCGATGCCGTCGAGCGGGGCGGAGATGAGCTCCAGGTCGTCGTCGCGGACCCCGTCCATGTCCGTCCCGTACGCGGACAGGTCGGGGTAGGCGCCCAGCAGCACCGGGTCGTTGAACAGGCGGTTGTGCAGCGTGTCGTAGGCGTCCGCGGCGGCCAGGTCGGCCGGGTCGCCGGAGGCGGGACGGACCGGGGTGCAGTTGTTGGTGATCAGCACCTTCTCCGCGCCGCGCGCCCGCAGCTCCCGCACGGCCAGGCCGTGCCCGAGCAGCTGGTGGTGGGCGGCGGGCAGCGCGTCCAGGACCAGGGTCCTGCCGGGGGCGTGGGTACCCAGCGCGTACCCGTAGACCATGTGGACGAAGGGCTCGTTCAGGGTGATCCAGATGGGGATCCGGTCGGCGAGCCGGTCGGCCACGGCCGCGGCGTACTCGGCGAAGCGGTGGGCGGTGTCGCGGTTCAGCCACCCGCCCTCGTCCTCCAGCCGCTGGGGCAGGTCCCAGTGGAACAGCGTGGCCGCGGGGACGATGTCCCGCTCGACGAGCGCGTCGGTCAGCCGGTCGTAGAAGTCCAGCCCCGCCCGGTTGACCGCGCCCCTGCCGTCGGGCTGGACGCGCGGCCAGGCGATGGAGAACCGGTAGGAGTTCACCCCGAGGCCGGACATCAGCGCGACGTCCTCCCGCCAGCGGTGGTAGTGGTCGCAGGCCACGTCGCCGGTGTCACCGCCCCGGATCCGGCCGGGCTCGTGGGAGAAGGTGTCCCAGATCGAGGCGCCCCGGCCGTCCTCGGCGACGGCGCCCTCGATCTGGTAGGACGCGGTCGCCGTACCCCACAGGAACATCCCGGCCTCCAGCCCGCCTGAGTCCGGATCATGGTAACCCCCCGCCCGTTCGTGAGGGGACGATCCCTCCCGTGAGGGATGATGGGGAGATGACGAACGTCTCCGGGGGAACGCTTCGCCGCCGTCCTGCCCAGCGCCGCAGCCTGGAGAGGGTGGAACGCATGCTGGACGAGTGCGCGCGTCTGCTCGACGAGGTCGGCTACGAGATGATGACCACCAAGGAGGTCGCCCGCCGCGCCGAGGTGCCGATCGGGACCTTCTACCAGTTCTTCCCGGACAAGCAGGGGCTGGTCCGGGCGCTGGCGATGCGCAACCTGGAGGCGTTCCTCGGCCGGATCACGGCCAGGCTCGCGCAGGCGCACCTGTCCGACTGGACGGAGATGGTCGACCTCGCCGTCGACGAGTTCGTCGCGATGAAGCGGTCCACCCCGGGCTTCGCGGTCGTCGACTTCGGGAAGGTGCTCGCCGGTCCGTCCGGTTCGGTGGTCAAGGGCACCGACCGGATGCTCGACGCCGCGATGGAGAACAACGCCATCGTGGCCGACCGGCTCCGCGGGATCACCGTCGAGCTGATGGGCGCCCCGATCGGCCCCGGCCTGGACCGGGCCCTCTTCGTCGCGGTCGAGGCCGCCGACGCGGTGCTCAAGCTCGCCTTCCGCTCCCACCCGGACGGCGACCCCGACCTGATCGAGGAGTGCAAGAACCTGGTCCGGCGCTATCTGTCGGTCCACCTGCCCGCCGGGTGACACGCGGGCGCCCGTGCCCGTCTCCGTCCCCGCGCCGTCGCGGGGCCGTCGCGGGGCCGTCGCGGGGAGGGCGTCAGCGGACGGACTCCAGGCGGTCGCGGTGCCCGGCGTCGAGGGTGAGGTCCAGGGCGCCCAGGGCCTCCTCCAGCTGGGCCAGGGAGCTCACGCCGACGATCGGGACCGTCCTGACGTCACCGCCGATCAGCCAGGCCAGCACCACCTGGTTGACGCTCGCGCCCAGCTCACCGGCGATCTCCCGCAGCACGGCGAGCCCGCGGGTGGTGCCCGGGTGGTCGTAGACGTCCTGGATCGGCCGGTCCGCGCGGGTGTAGGCGCCGAACATGAGCGTGTTGTACGCCCACAGCGTCAGGTCCGGCTCCGAGCGCAGGTAGTCGAGCATGTCGTCCTGGACCAGGACGTGACCCCCCTCGGGGAGCCTCACCCCGGGCCGGGGCCGCAGGTAGGTGTGGCGGAGCTGCACGTGGGTGTAGGGCGGCAGGTCCATGGCCCGGGAGAGGGCGCGGGCGCGCTCCAGGCGCCAGGCGGGGACGTTGCTCGCGCCGATCTCGCGCACCGCGCCGGCCCGTACCAGCTCGCCGAAGGCGCCCAGCGTCTCCTCCAGCGGGACGGAGCGGTCCTCGACGTGCGCCCAGTACACGTCGACGTGGTCGGTGCCGAGCCGCCGCAGGCTGCCCTCGGCGGCGGCGGCGATCGCCTTGGCGGACAGGCCCTCGGCGAAGTCCAGGGTACGGTCGCCCGGGACGGCCGGCCGGGCGCCGCACTTGGTGCTCAGCACCATCCGGTCACGGTTGCCGCGGGCGGCCAGCCAGCGGCCGACGGCCAGCTCGCTCTCGTCACCGGTGGCGCCCTCGATCCAGAACGGGTAGTTGTTCGCGGTGTCCAGCATGGTGCCGCCGGCCTCGGCGAACCGGTCGAGGATGGCGAACGTGGTCTCGTCGTCGACGGCGGTGCCGAACGGGATGGTGCCCAGGGCGAGGGGGATGTGCGTCATGGGTCCCACCCTGCAGGCTGGAGTTCACTCCAGGTCAAGCGCGACCGCTGAGGGACCCGTGTCCCGGGGGTCCGGGCGTTTGTTACGGCCGCGGGGGCGTCGGTAGGGTCGTGGCAGGTTCGTGTCTTCGTGAACCATCCCGGACGGACGGGACAGGGCTCCGGGCCGCCGCGTCGGTCCGGGACCTTTCAGGTTGTGCCGATCCGCCGGCGACGGCGGGCCGGCAGGGGCGACTCTCGGTGAGGTGGTCAGGTGACGGGGTCCACGGACGTGAGCGTGTACACACCGGGACAGGTGGTCGAGGAGACCGGCTTCAGCCTCGACACGCTCCGCTACTACGAGCGGATCGGGCTGCTCGAACCGATCGGCCGCAACGCGGCCGGGCAGCGCAGGTTCACCCAGCAGGACGTCGGCTGGCTCGGCATGCTCCGCTGCCTGCGCGGCACCGGCATGCCGATCGCGGAGATGCTCCGTTTCGCGGAGCTGACCAGGGCGGGCGACCACACGTTCCGCGAGCGGATCGCGCTGCTGGAGGCCCACGACCGGCGGGTGGAGGAGCAGGTCGACGACCTGCGCGAGCAGCAGGTGGCGATCCGGAACAAGATCCGGTACTACCACTCGGTGGCCGGCTGACCGCCTCCGGCGGGCTCGCGCTACGGCACGCCGTCGGCGATCGCCCGCAGCGCCGCGCAGTGCGCGGCGAACGCGGCCTTGCCCTCCTTGCTGAGAGCGAGCCAGGTCCGCGGGCGCTTGCCGACGTAGCCCTTGGTGACCTGGACGTAACCGGCGTTCTCCAGCGTGGCGACCTGCCGGGACAGGGCCGAGTCGGTCACCTCGACGGTGTCGCGGACGTAGCCGAACTCGGCCTTCTCGGCGGCGGCGAGCAGCGCCACGATCGCGAACCGGACCGGCGAGTGGATGACGTCGTCGAGCAGGTGGCGCGGATGACTCACCGGCGCGCCTCCAGGTAGGCGCCGACGAAGGCGGGCAGCGACACCACGACCGCGCCCGGGACCCACCAGACGGGCTCGCCGCGGAACCAGGCCAGCCCGCCCATCAGGACGGCGGCGTACAGCAGCCCCCACGTCGCCATGATCACGCCGTGCCGGGTGCCGAACCCGCGGCGGCTCACCGGCTGGCGTACGGCGTAGACGGATATGGCCGCGACGAACGCCACCCACAGGGTCATGGAGACCGTCAGGGCGAGCGGGCCCGAGGTGAATCCGAGCGCGAGCATCAACGCGAACGTCGCGACACCGAACGTGGCCAGATAGCGGGCGTACCACTTGGAGCGGTTCCGCACGACGGTCTCCAGCTCCTCGGCGCGTGCCAGCGCCTCCGCCGGGCTCATGTGATCGTGCTGTGTCATGGGGCCACCTTCCTGCTCGGGCAGTACCTTCACAGTAGGGCATTACTTTCCAAATTGCTAAGTAATTTCCCGCGCTTTTTCCCACATGGGTCGCGTGACGGGGACCGCAAGCCGTACGGCGGCTTTGCCCCGGCTCGGGGCGCCCTTTTCGGTCCGGCTGTTAAACCGGTATCGGAGCCGGGGTCCGGGAGGGGTCATGATCGCACCGCGGGCACGCCGGATCAACATTCCGCTGCGGCATGTCGCCCTCATGTGCGGCGCCATGCTGTTCGCCCTCCTGGCCAACGTGACCTACCTGCAGGCGCTGGACTCCGAACGGCTCAACGAGGACCCGCGCAACCGCCGGACGACGATCGCCCGCTTCGAGAGCCCCAGGGGCCGGATCCTGCTCCGCGACGGCACGGTCGTCGCGGCCAGCCGCAGGTCCAGGAGCGTCACCTACCGCTACCGGCGGGTCTACCCCGGCGGCCGGCTGTACGCGCCGGTCACCGGGCACTTCTCGCTCCACGGCAGCGGCGGGCTGGAGCGGGCCGAGGACGCCCTGCTGTCCGGGAACGACCCCCGGGTACGGGTGCGCGGGCTGATCGGCGGGACCCGCGACGGCGCCACCCTCAGGCTCACCCTCGACCGCGGCGCCCAGCGGGCCGCCTACGACGGCCTGCGCGCCACCGGCCTGCCCGGCGCAGTCGTCGCGATCGACCCCCGCACCGGCGCCGTCCTGGCGATGGTCTCCCTGCCCTCCTACAACCCGAACCTGTACGCGAGCTTCAACCCGGCCAGGCTCGACCGGGCGGACAAGAGGCTGCGGGGCGATCCCGCCGACCCGCTGGTCAACCGGGCCATCCAGCGGAGCCACCCGGCCGGGTCCACCTTCAAGATCGTCACCAGCGCCGCGGCGCTCGCCTCCGGGCGGTACGGCCCCGGCGTCGCCGTCAGCGTCCCGGCCTCGCTCCGGCTCCCCGGCACCGGCACCTACCTGCGCGAACGGCGCGGCGCCGCCTGTGCCGGAGGGGAGGCGGCCCTGCTCCAGGCGTTCCGGTCCTCCTGCGACACCCCCTTCGCCAAGCTCGGCATCGAGCTCGGCCACGACGCGCTGCGCGAGCGGGCCGAGGCGTTCGGGTTCGACACCGACGACCTGCGGATCCCCATGCCGGTGGTCAGGAGCGTCTACCCGCCGGCGACGGACGACGCGCGGACCGCGTTGTCGGCGCTGGGCGGGGCCGGTGTCCGGGTCACCCCGCTGATGATGGCGATGATCGCGGCGACGGTGGCCAACGACGGCCTGCTGATGCGCCCCCACCTGGTGGAGGACGTCCGCCTCGCCGACGACACCGTGATCGAGCGGGCCGAGCCGTCGCCCTACCGCCGGGTGTTCGGCGCCGAGGAGGCCGAACGGCTCACCGGGATGATGGTCGCCGTCACCGAGCCGGGAGGGACGGGCGTCGCCGCGGCCGTCCCCGGGGTGAAGGTCGCGGCCGAGACCGGTTCGGCAGGGAACGTCCCCCCGGCCGCGGACCACGCGCTCTTCACCGGCTTCGCACCGGCCGCCGCCCCCCGGGTCGCGGTGGGCGTCCTGGTCGAGGGCGGCGGGGAGGGCGGGCGGGTGGCGGCCCCCATCGCCAGGGCCGTCATCGAGGCCGTGCTGGTCGGTCAGGCCGAGTAGGCGGAGGCCTGGAGCCCGTACAGGTCGGCGTAGAGGCCGTCGAGGCCGATGAGCTCGTCGTGGGTGCCCTGCTCGATGACCCTGCCGTGGTCCAGCACGTAGATCCGGTCGGCGTAGCGGACGCTCGCCAGCCGGTGGGTGATCAGCAGGACGGTGCGCCCGTCGGCGTGCTCCCGGATGCGTTCGAACAGGGCGTTCTCGGCGCGGGCGTCCAGCGCGGCGGTGGGCTCGTCGCAGATCAGCAGCGGGGCGTCCCTGTGGAAGCCGCGGGCCACCGCGATCCTCTGCCACTGACCTCCGGACAGCTCGTGGCCGTCCTTGAAACGCCGGTCGAGCAGGGTGCGGTAGCCGTGCGGCAGCTCGGCCACGACCTGGTCGGCACCGGCGACCTCGGCCGCCGCGACGAGCGCGGGCTCCCCCTTGTCGGTGCCCATGGTGATGTTGTGGCGGGCCCGCAGCGGCCAGCGGGTGTGGTCCTGGGCGATGACCGCGATACGGCGCCTCAGCGCGTCGGGGTCGACGGTGGACAGGTCGGTGTCGTCCCACAGGACCCGGCCGGCGTCCGGCTCGTACAGCCCGGACAGGATCTTGGCCAGCGTGGTCTTGCCCGACCCGTTCTCCCCGACCAGCGCGATCACCTCGCCCCGCTCGACGCGCACGCTCACCCCCCGCAGCGCAGGGGAGGCGGAGCCGGGATAGGTGAAGACGACGTCCTCGGCGACGATCCGGGCGAAGGCCTCCGGCGCCGGTGCCGGCCGCCCGGCCGCCATCCTCCCCTCCGCCTCGGCGCAGAAGTCCAGGAAGTCGGTGAAGTACAGGCCCTCCTCGTACAGGCGGTTCGTGGCGAACATCAGGTTGGCCAGGTACGTCTGGCCCGAGCGGATCGCCAGCACCGCGGTGCCCGCCACCGCCAGCGGGACCGCGCCCATCGCCAGCAGCACCCCCAGCGCCACGTACACCAGGGCGGTGCCGATCCCGCCCAGCGCCTCGCCCACGATCCTGGCGACCGTCTGCCGCCGCGCCAGGGTGAGCATGACGGTCTGCTCGGCCGTGGCGACCACGTCGTACATCCGCATCAGGAAGTCGCGCATGGTGAACGAGCGCACCTCGGCCGCCGGGTCCCGCTGCGCCAGCAGGTCCGAGATGATCCACTTACGGCGGCCGACCGGGATCAGCGCGTACAGGGTCGTGTAGCGCATCCGCGCCGAGCGGACCGCCGCCCAGGCGTCGGGCAGCACCGCCAGCGCCAGCAGCGGCAGCAGCACGGGGTGGAGCACCCCCAGCACGCCCGCGGCGGCGACGATGCCGATCGCCGCGGTCAGCACGTTGACGGTCGTGCCCACCACCACGTCGGCCGTGGAGACCCCGCGCGTCCGGGCCCGCTGGAGGGCGTCGTGGAAGTCGGGGTCGTCGAAGGCCGCGAGCTCGACCTTGCTGGTCAGCCCGTACAGGCGCTCCTCGGCGAGCCGGCCGACCTGAGGCTCCAGCCGTGACTGCGCCCAGCCCGCGCCCGCCTGCATGAGGGTGCGCAGGGCCGCGGCCACCCCCACCATGATCAGGCCGGGCAGGGCGGCCCGCACCCGCTCGGGGGTCGGACCGGCCGCGAACAGCGCCGACAGCACCTCGGTGGTGGCGAGCAGCCCGAACGCGGTGAACACGCCGGCCAGCAGGCTCAGCGCGATCGCGACGGCGGTGTCGCGGCGGCTGGCCGACCACGCCAGCCCGACGGCCTGCGAGACCAGGGCCGGGAGCCTGCGGGCGATGGTCAGGAACCCGACCTTCGCCATCGTGTCGGCGTGCGCGTACCACTCGGAGAGGTTCAGCTCGCCGAACTCGGGGGAGTCGTCCGCGGCCGGACCGGGGGCCCGGGACGGACCCGGGTCACCGGCCGGGCCGGGAGCACCGGCCGGGCCTGGGGCGTCGGCCGGATCGGGAGCACCGGCCGGGCCGGGGGCGTCGGCCGGGCCGGACGTGCCGGAAGGGGGCGGGGAGCCCGACGGGTCGGGGGAGCGGGGGACGGGGGAGTCGGCCATGGAAGCAGTGTGAGCGGCCGTCCCGGCGATGGCCATCCGATGGCCATCCGATGGCCGCTGACGGTCAGCACCGGGACCCGCGCCCGCGCGCCGCCCGGAAAAAGGACTAAGACCGGGCATGGTTCGGTAATTGATGTCACACTTTCTGTGACGGTTCTACCCGACCTCCCTAAGAGCCGATGACCCAGGACACCGCGCACGCCTCCCTCACCGGTGGCAACCTGCCCCTCGAACCGAACGGCTTCGTGGGGCGTGAGACCGACGTGGAAGAACTCGTCGACCTGCTGGGCGTCGCCCGGGTGGTGACGCTCTGCGGGACGGGCGGCATCGGCAAGAGCAGGCTGGCGATCCGGGTGGCCTCCCAGGTGGCGGCGGAGTTCCCCGGGGGCGTCTGGCTGGTCGAGCTGGCCGACGCGGTGCCCGGCGACCAGATCGAGACCAGGGTGGCCGCCGTGCTCGGGGTCAAGGCCGAGCCGTCCCGCGCGCTGGCCGAGACCCTGATCGACGCGCTCGGCGACCGGCGGCTGCTGCTGGTCATGGACAACTGCGAATCGCTCATCGAGGAGTCCGCCAGGTTCTGCCGCGCGGTCCTGACCGTCTGCCCCGAGGTGCGCGTGCTCACGACCAGCCGGGAGCCGCTGCGGGTGGCCGGGGAGACCGTGTGGCGCGTGCCGCCGCTCAGCCTGCCCCGGGGCGGCGGCCACGACCCGGCCGACAGCGAGGCGGTGCGGCTCTTCGTCGACCGCGCCGCCGCGGCCTCCCGCGAGTTCGCCGTCACCGAGCAGAACGAGGCCGACATCGCCGGGCTCTGCGAGGCGCTCGACGGGATGCCGCTGGCCATCGAGCTCGCCGCCGCCCTGTGCCGGGTGCTGACCGTGGGGCAGATCAACGCCCGGATCAGGGACCGGTTCCGGCTGCTGTCGGCGGGCGACCGGACGGCCCCGGCCAGGCAGCAGACGCTCAGGGCGACCGTCGACTGGAGTTACCAGCAGCTGGACGAGCCCGAACGGATCCTGCTCAGGCGGCTGGCGGTCTTCACCGGCGGGTGGACGCTCGACATGGCCGAGCGGGTCTGCGCGCGCGACGCCCTGCGCGCCGAGGACGTGCTGAGGGTGCTCTGCGTCCTGGTCGACAAGTCACTGGTGCTGGCCGAGACGGCGGTCGCGGGCGAGACGCGCTACCGCATGCTGGAGACGATCCGCGAGTACGCGGCCGAGCAGCTGGCCGCCTCCGGGGAGGAGTCCGGCTTCCGCAGGCTGCACCGCGACCACATGATCGAGGTCGCCGCCCGGATGCACCGCACGATCGTCCGGCGGCCCCGCCCCACCTGGGCGGAGATCTGCCCGATGCTGGTCATGATGGACGAGCTCCAGGCCAACGTGTGGGCGGCGGTGCGCTGGTCGGCCGAGGCCGACGACGACCCGGAGAGCGCGCTGCGCCTGCTCGTCCTGCTGCGCTGGCCGCTCATCGCCGGGGGCAGGTTCACCCCGGCCGACAAGTGGCTCGACCGCCTGCTGGAGGCCGCCCCCGAGGAGCTGTCGCCCCAGGTGCGCGGCGACGCCCTCGCGCTGCGCGGGCAGGTGGCCTTCGGGCAGGGCGACCCCGACGCGGCCCAGGTCGCCTGCACCGCCGCGGTCGGGCTGTGCCGGCAGGCGGGCCTGCACGGGCCGCTCGGCGGCGCGCTGGCCGTGCTGGCCTGGGTGGCCATCTACCAGCGCCGTCCCGACCGGGCCAGGGCCCTGCTGGACGAGGCGCTGGAGGCCGTGCGCGCGGTCGACGACCCCTGGCACGAGACGGTCGTCCGGTCGATGGAGGGCACGCTCGCCCTCTCCGAGGGCAGGGCGAAGGAGTCGCAGCGCTCCTTCGAGGCCGCGCTGGCGATCGCGCACGAGCTCGACAACCACTGGGCCGCGCCGGTCGCGCTGATCGGCCTGGCCCAGGTCGCCTGGCTCCGCGGCGACCTGGCCGAGGCCCGCGCCCGCTACGAGCGCGCCCTCGACATGCTCCAGGACATCACCGCCCACTGGCAGGTCGTCACGTGCCTGTCCGGACTGGGCCGCATCGCCCTCGCCCAGGGAGACCTCGCCACCGCGCGGGTCAGGCTGATCGAGAGCCTGCGGCTGTGCATCGGGACCGGCCAGCGGCTCGGCGTGGCCCGCCGGATCGAGACGCTCGCCCAGCTCGCCCTCGCCGAGGAGGACGACCGCCGCGCGGTGCGCCTGGCCGGGGCCTCCGCCGCGATCAGGAGCGCGATGAGCGGCGCCGTGCTCCCGCCCGGGTTCGGGGCGCGGATGGAGGAGCTGCTCCAGCCCGCCCGGATGCGCCTCGGCGAGAGCCAGGTCGCCCGGCTGTGGGCGCAGGGCCAGGAGATGTCCCAGGAGCAGGCGGTCCGCTACGCGCTGCAGGTCGAGGAGCCGCACGAGACGCCCCCGCTGCTCGGCGCCTCCCCGGCGGTCACCCCGCTGACCACGCTCACCTGCCGGGAGTGGGAGATCGCCGAGCTCGTCGCCAGGGGCCTGAGCAACAAGGCCATCGCCGACGACCTGGTGATCAGTCCCGCCACCGCCGCCCGGCACGTCGCCAACATCCTGGCCAAGCTCGGCTTCTCCTCCCGGACGCAGGTCGCCACCTGGGTGGTCGAGCAGAACCGTTCCTAGCCCGCGGGCTACACATGTGCGGCGCGGAAGATACATCCCGGGATACGCACTCCGGAGCATGTGGCGGACCCGTGGCGCGCCGTACGTTTTCCTGGTGTTCGACCGATGACGTCCAGCCTTCCGCACCGCGCCGGCCGAAACCCCGGTACGGGACGGAGGTCCACACCATCCCGGACGTCTCGGTCGGGCACGTCGCGGACGTCGCGTGCCCTTGTCGACGGCCGGGGTCTCCTCGGAGGGGTGGGGACCAGGTCATGGGGCATGTGACAGCGGGCTCGGGTCGCGCAGGGCCCGGGCCCGCCCGGCGTTCCCGCCCACGGTCACGACGCCGCCCGGGACGCGCCGGGGGACCCGCGGGCCGGACGTCCCGCGGCCGGGTGGACGGGCGGGCGCGGAGGGGCCGGATACACAGCCATCTACATACATCTGCCGATGCCCGCGCGGACGGCCCGCCCCTAGCGTCGGCGGAATGAGACCGACCTCTCCGTCCACCAGCTGCACCCTCACCGAGGCGGTGTTCGGCTACGCGCACGGGCGAGGCGATCGGCCCGCGCTGATCGACCTCGACGCCGGCCTGGTGTACGGCCACCGCCGCCTGGCCGCGGAGGTGACGCGGGGAGCCTCGGGTCTGGTGCGGCGGGGGGCCAGGCGGCGTCAGGTCGCCGGCATCCACGTGGACAGCGCGGTGGCCCAGACGCTGGCGGTGCACACGGTCATCGCGGCCGGTGGGGTGGCGGCGCCCATCACCTCGGGGTGCGAGGAGATGGCCGACCTGCTGGCCGAGTGGGACGCGCGGCTGCTCATCACCACCCCGCGGCTGGCGGGCGCGTCGCTGCGCGCGGTGGAGGACTCCCGGGTGCGGCAGGTGATCGCGTTCGGCCAGGCCCGCGACACCGTCGACTTCGCCGACCTGCTGCTGCTCGAACCGGTCCCGCTGCCCTTCCTCGACCCGGTGGTGCAGCCCGCGCTGCTGGTCGAGGACGGGGGCGTGCTGACCCACCAGGATCTGATCACCCGGATGAACGCGCTCGACCGGGGAGCCGACCTCGGCAAGTCCGACGTGCTGCTGATCACCTGGCCCCTGCGGTGCAGCATGGCCCTGACGATCCTGATCGGGCTGGCGCTGATGCGCGGCGCGCTGGTCGTGGTGGCCCCGGGGCTGATGTCCCGGGAGCTGTCGGCGACCATCCAGGACTTCGGCGTCACCGTCGTGGCGCTCCCCGACGGGGCCGTCCAGCGCGTCTGAGGCGGGCCGCGCCCCGCCGTCCGGCGCCGTCCGGCGGGTCAGGGACGGGGCGCGCGGCACCGGGCACGTCACGCGCGGGGCCACCGGGCACTGGCGCCGCGTACCGGCGCACAGGAACGCGTACCGGCGCGCGGGGGCGCTCGCCGTCACCCGCGGACACCGGTGATTCTCACATGTCGGGATGCGGAGCTGTTATCCCCGCAATCTTGACGGCGCTCGGTGCGGAGTGGCTTGATTGCACGTGTCGACGACGCTGACAACGTTGTCATGTTCTCGGGGGAACACCTGTGCAACCTCGACCCCGAAGGGACGGAGAGCTGTGCGACGACAGTTGATGGCGGCCGTCGCGGCCACCATGGCGGGCCTGCTCGCCCTGACCGCCTGTGGTGGTGACGGCGGCGGTGCCCCGCAGAGCCCGCAGGCCGACGCGAAGAAGAAGGTCGAGGTCTTCTCCTGGTGGACCGGCCCCGGCGAGGCCGACGGGCTGAAGGCCATGAGGGAGATCTTCCAGAAGCAGAACGCCGGGCTGGAGTTCTTCGACGCGGCCGTGGCGGGCGGCTCCGGGGACAAGGCGCGGGCCCTGCTGACCACCAAGCTGCAGGCCCAGACCCCGCCCGACACCTTCCAGGGTCACGCGGGCGCCGAGCTGCAGGGATACATCAAGGCCGGTCAGCTCGAACCGCTGAACTTCCTCTACGACGAGCTCAAGCTCAAGGAGGCGTTCCCGCAGCAGCTCGTCGACCAGATCAGCGTCCAGGGCCAGATCTACTCGGTCCCGGTCAACGTCCACCGCTCCAACGTGATGTGGTTCAACCCCGTCGTCCTGAAGGAGGCGGGCGTCGCCGAGGTGCCGAAGACGATCCCGGACTTCGTCGCGGCGCTGGAGAAGGTCAAGCAGAAGGGCAAGATCCCGCTCTCGATCGGCTCGGAGTGGACCATGGTCCACCTGCTGGAGAGCGTGCTGCTCGGCTCGCTGGGCACCGACGCGTACAACAGGCTGTGGACCGCGGGCTCGGACTGGTCCGGCCCGGCGATGACCAAGGCGCTGAACGACTTCAAGACGATCCTGTCCTACGCCGGTGACCCGGCCGACGACTGGCAGCCCGCGGCCAAGCAGGTCGCCGACGGCGAGGCCGCCTTCAACATCATGGGCGACTGGGCGTACGGCTACTTCCACAACCCGCCGGACGGCGGCCTGGGCAAGACGTCCAAGACCGACTTCGACTGGGCGCCCTCGCCCGGCACCGCGGGCACGTTCATGTGGCTGTCGGACAGCTTCACCCTGCCCAAGGGCGCGCCCAACCGCGACGGCGCCGTGGCCTGGCTGAAGGTGGCCGCCAGCAAGGAGGGCCAGGACGCCTTCAACCCCAAGAAGGGCTCCATCCCGGCCCGCAAGGACGCCGACACCGCCCTCTACACCGACTACCTCGCGGACGCGCTCAAGGACTGGGGTTCCGACGAGCTCGCCGGTTCCATCCAGCACGGCGTGGTCGTGAACGACGCCTGGCGCGTCTCGATCAACGAGGCGGTCGGCGTGTTCCACGGCGACAAGGACATGGCCGCGTTCCAGACGGCGCTGGCCGAGGCCGCCAAGAACTCCGGACAGTGATCTTTCGGTACGGCCCGCGGTGACGCGGGCCGTACCTCGCGGAAGGGGTGCCGGTGACACCGATGACGCGGCCGACGCCGACGACGCCGACGACACCGACGGCGCCGAGAGCACCGGCGACACGGACGACACGCGTGGGGACGATGTCGCGGATGCGCAGGTGGCTTCCGGGCCTGCTGCTGGTCACGCCGTCGATCGTCGCGATCGCGGTCTTCGTGTACGGCATGCTCGGCTGGAACTTCCGGCTGGCCATGACCGACAAGCACGACGAGGTGTCCGAGGGAAACTTCGTCGGCCTGGAGAACTTCGTCACGCTCTGGGACCAGAAGCGCTGGGGCATCTCGGTCGAGCACGCCATCGTCTTCACGGTGGTCTTCGTGTTCGGGGCGCTGGTGCTCGGCTGGCTGCTGGCGTTCCTGATGGAGAAGGGGATCAGGGGTGAGGGGACCTTCCGGGCGGTCTACCTGTTCCCCATGGCGGTCTCCTTCGTCGCGACCGGGGTCGTCTGGCGCTGGCTGATGAACTCCTCCCAGGGCGAGCGGGCGGTCGGGCTGAACCGGTTGTTCGACACCCTGGGCCTGGAGTTCCTGCAGTGGCAGTGGTTCCGGGACCCGGACTGGGGGATGGCGGCCATGGCCATCCCTGCGATCTGGCAGATGTCCGGATATGTCATGGCATTGTTCTTGGCGGGGTTCCGCGGGGTCCCCGAGGACCTGAGGGAGGCTGCCCGGGTCGACGGCTGTGGCGAGTGGCAGGTCTACCGGCACATCGTGCTGCCGCTGCTCCGCCCGGTCACCCTGTCCGCGCTGATCATCCTGGGGCACATCTCGCTCAAGGTCTTCGACCTGATCGTCGCGGTCTCCGGCAAGCAGATCATCACCGACGTGCCCGCCGTGTTCATGTGGGTCGCGGTCTTCGACTCCCACGACCCGGCCAAGGGCGCCACCATCGCGTCCTACATCGTGCTCGCGGTCAGCGTCTTCGTCATCCCGTACCTGGTCTGGACGCTCCGCAAGGAGAGGCGCTCGTGACCCTCCCGCCGGCACCGAGAACGGTCCCCCACCCCGGAGGCACCCGATGACGACCACCGTGACCGGTCCCGGTGTCGCCCCCGCGCGGGGCGGCGGCGCGGGCGACCCCGGTGACCGGGCCAGGCGGCGGGCACGGCTGTCGCGCGGCGTCAGGCTGGTGCTGCTGGTCGCCTTCCTGCTCGTCTTCCTGATCCCGATCTACGTGCTGCTGGTCACCAGCTTCAAGCCGCTGACCGAGGCCGACCCGGGCCGGGCATGGGCACTGCCCGAGGTGTGGACGGCCGAGCCGTGGCGGGTGGCCTGGGAGAAGCTCGCCCCCGGCATCTGGAACAGCGTGCTGCTCGCGGTCCCCGGCTCGCTGATCTCGGCGATCCTGGGCTCCATGAACGGCTACGTGCTGTCGAAGTGGCGCTTCCCCGGCTCCGACGTGCTGTTCACCCTGTTCCTGTTCGGCATGTTCATCCCGTACCAGGGCGTCATGATCCCGCTGGTCCAGCTCCTGGTGAAGCTGAACGAGGTCACGCTGGCGGTCACCGGGGTGCCGGGGGTCTTCTACGGCGCGATCCCCGGCCTGCTGCTGGCCCACGTGGTCTACGGCATCCCGATCTGCACGCTGATCTTCCGCAACTACTACGTCACCATCCCGGACGAGCTGATCGAGGCGTCCCGGGTGGACGGGGCGGGAATGCTGCGGACCTACTGGTCGGTCGTGCTGCCGGTCTCCGGCCCGGCCTTCGCGGTCGTGATCATCTGGCAGTTCACCTCGATGTGGAACGACTTCCTGTTCGCCGTCTTCCTCACCGGCCCGCAGAGCTGGCCCACCACGGTCATGCTCAACAACATCGCCGGTGCCCAGACCGTCCCCTACAGCCAGCAGATGGCCGCAGCCCTGCTCGCCTCCATCCCCACAATGATCATCTACATCCTCCTCGGCCGCTTCTTCATGCGCGGCCTCATGGCCGGAGCCCTCAAGGGCTGAACCCGCGCGGCCGCCCCGGACGGGTGATCATGTCGCCTGGCCGGGGTTGACCAGCGCGTCGCCCAGTGCGGTGCGGTGGTACAGGACGCGGCGGCCGGTGCGGCTGCCGGTGACCAGGCCCGCCCGGCGCAGGGCGGCGATGTGGCCGCCCACGGTTCCCAGGCTCAGCCCCAGCAGGGCGACGAGCGCCGTGGTCGTCGCGGGGGCGGCCAGTTCGAGCAGCACCCGGGTCCTGGTGCCGCCGATCAGCCCGACCAGGCCGTCCGGCGCCTCGGGCGGGATGCCGGTGCCCCGGGCCGGATAGCTGATCGCGTACGGCCAGTGGGTCTCCAGGTAGGAGCCCACCCCGACGGGGATCACGCTCGGGATGAAGAGCAGGCCGCGCCCGTCGAGCCGGTAGCTCTCGTCCGCGCTCTCGGAGAGCACCTCGATGACACCGTCGGGATGCCACCGGACCCGGGGGCTGAGGTCGTCGAGCGCGGCGGCCCAGCCGTAGGTCGCCAGGCGGCCGGACCGCTGGATCACGTCCCGCTCCATGATGGCGTGGAAGCGCGGCCAGGCCGGGGCGACGATCTCGTCCCAGGTCGCCTGGAGCGCGTCGGCGAACAGCCGCACCACGCCGGGGGAGAACAGCAGGTCCACGACGTGCCGCGGAGGGCGCGGCATCCCCTCCAGGTTCCTGGCGATCTCGGCGTGCGCCCGCGCCACCGGGGTGGCGCGCACCACCGCGATCTCCGCCTCGAAGGGGGTGTTCACCCCGGTCGGCGGCGGTGCGGGGAAGTCGGCGTTGTACGCCCTCTCGCGGAACAACGCCACCATGAGGGCCAGCCCCGGCTGCGTGACCAGCAGTCTCTCGTACGGCTCCCGCACCCGGTCCACCCAGGCCCGCCACGGCCCGACCTCCCGCCTGCCGGACAGGATCCAGAGCGCGTGCTTGGTCACGATGAGCGGGGAGATGGCGAACCTGCTGGCCATGATGTCCTGCGGGGTGACCTCGATGCGGAAGACCATGGTTGACCTTTCGGATATATCCGAAAGATTAGCCAGCCGGGTGAGGGCCTTCCACCATCGTGTCCATGACGGTGGAAGAACGTGACACGCAGGCGGTGGACGAACGCGGCGCGACCTACACGGAGGTCTTCGCGAGCCGGGAGTTCCGCATCCTCTTCGGCGGCTTCACCCTGCTGGTCGCGGGAGACCAGATCAAGATGCTGGCCCTGTCGGCGCTGGTCTACGCGCGGACCGGCTCGCCGGGGCTGTCGGCGGCGACGTACATGCTGGGGTTCCTGCCCTACATCGTCGGCGGGACGTTCCTGCTCTCGCTGGCCGACCGGATCCGGCCACGCGTCCTGATGGTCGCCGGTGAGTGGGTCAGGGCCGTGACCTGCCTGCTGCTCGCCTTCACCGGGATGCCCGTCTGGGCGATGCTGGCCCTGGTCCTGGTCACCGGCCTGTTCTCCCCGGTCTTCGGGGCGGCGCGGACGGCCCTGCTGCCGGACCTGCTGCCCGGTGACGCGTTCGTGCTGGGCAGGTCCGTGCTGAACGTGACGGCCGCCGGAGCCCAGATCGGCGGCCTGGCCGTGGGCGGCGCCGTCCTCGCCGTCACCGGACCCGCCGGGGCACTGGCCGTCACCGCCGCGCTGTCCGTCGTGGCCGCCGTGGTGCTGCGCTACGGCATGCCCGACTTCCCCGCCCGGAACGCCGGTCCCGCCGGTCCCGCGGGAAGGCGTACGCGCGAGGACGCCCCGCCCGCCGGGGAGACCGAGGGCGGTGACCCGTCCGGGGGAGAGGCGGGCGGCGACGGGCGCGTGCAGGCGCGCCCGGAAGGTCATCGGCGCGCGGGGACGCCCGCGGGCGGCGGCGAGCAGGTGGGCGCGTCCGCGAGGGGCGGCGCCGTGCGGGAGACGCTGCGGGTCAACCGGCTCCTGCTGGCGGACGCGCGGGTGCGCGGCCTGCTCCTCGCGCAGTGGCTGCCGGTCTCGATCGTGGCCGGTGCCGAGGCGATGCTGATCCCCTACCTGGGGAACGAGGCCGGGTTCGCGCTCGCCGCCGCCTCGGTGGGCATGGCGCTCGGGAGTCTCGCCGCAGGCCGGCTGGTCTCGCCCGCGGGCAGGGAGCGGCTGGCGTTCCCCCTCGCGGTGGTGACGGGCCTTCCCCTCCTGGTGTTCGCCCTCCGGCCGGGTCTGGTGGGGGCCGCCCTGCTCGTGCTGCTCGCCACGGCGGCGCTGTCCGCCTTCGAGCTGGGGCTGCAGCGGTGGTTCGTGGAGGCGGTACCGGAGACGATCAGGGGGCAGTCCTTCGGCCTGGCGTCGGCGGGGATGATGACCGGCCAGGCCCTGGGCGCCGCCCTGGTCGGCGTGGCCGCCGAGCTGACCTCTCCGCCGATGGCCGTCGTCATCGCGGGGGCGGCTACCTGCGCCTGCTCGCTCGCCCTGCACCGGTCGCTCAGGGGCGGCGGGCGACGGCCCGCGTGACACCGCCCCGCCCGGAGACGGGGCACGGGGCCACGGGACACGGGCCTGTGACCGCCCGATCCCGCGAGCACGCTCCCGCGGTGCGGGGCTCCCGGAGGGGCACCGCCCGGAGACCGCGTAGTCTTCCCTGACCCGGCGGCCGGGCCCGTCCGAGGAAATCTCCCGGGCGCTGTCGATGCGGCCGGGTCCCGTTCGTCGTCATGGTGTGCGGCGGCCCGCCGCGCGAGAGGATCCGGAGGAACCGGCCATGAAGTACATGCTGCTGATCAACAGTGGTGCGACCGACGCGGACGGCGGGGCCGCGGAGTGCACCGTCGAGGACTGGACGGCCTACGACAAGGCCGTCCAGGACGCGGGGATCTACGTCTCGGGGGAGTCACTGGCGGACCTGGTCACCGCCACGACGGTCCGGGTCGGGGCCGACGGCGAGCGAACCGTCACCGACGGGCCGTTCGCCGAGACCCGCGAGGTGCTCGGCGGCTTCTACGTCATCGACGTGCCGGACCTCGACGCCGCGCTCGACTGGGCGGCCCGCTGTCCCGGCGCGGGCGGCAGCGGATCGGTCGTGGTACGGCCGGTCGCCGACTTCGGGGCCTGACGAGGTGACGGGGATGACGGAACGGACGACCGGCACCGGTACGGACAGGGCCGTGGAGTCGGTGTTCCGCGAGGAACACGGCCGGCTGCTCGCCTCCCTCGTCCACCGTTTCGGGGACCTCGACCTGGCGGAGGAGGTCGCCGCCGAGGCGATCGAGGCCGCGCTGGTGCACTGGCCGGAGCGGGGCGTCCCGGACAGGCCCGGCGCCTGGCTGCTGACCACGGCCCGGCGCAAGGCCGTCGACCGGCTGCGGCGGGACCAGGCGTACGCCGCCCGGCTCGCCGTCCTGCAGGTGGAGGCCGACCGGACGCCCCCGGCCCCGCCCGCGGGCGAGGACGCCGACCTCCCGGACGAGCGGCTGCAGCTGTTCTTCACCTGCGCCCACCCCGCGCTACCGGCCGAGGTCCGCGGCGCGCTGACGCTGCGCTGCCTGGCGGGACTGACCACACCCCAGGTCGCGCGGGCCTTCCTCGTCCCCCCGGCGACGATGGCGCAGCGGATCGTACGGGCGAAGAAGAAGATCCGCGAGGCCCGGATCCCCTTCAGGGTGCCGGGCGCCGACGAGCTGCCCGCCCGCCTGCCCGGTGTGCTCCAGGTCCTCTACTCGATCTTCACGGAAGGGTACGCGGCCAGCGCCGGTCCCCGGTTGCAGCGGCTCGACCTGGCCGAGGAGGCCCTCCGGCTGGCGCGGATCCTGCGCCGGCTGCTGCCCGCCGAGCGGGAGGTCGCCGGACTGCTCGGGCTCATGCTGCTGGTCCACGCGCGGCGCGACGCCCGCACCGGCCCGGACGGCGGGCTCGTGCTGCTCGAGGACCAGGACCGCGGCCGCTGGGACCGGACGATGATCGAAGAGGGGCTGGCCCTGGTGCCCGTCGCGCTGAGGGGCGGCCCGCCCGGCCCGTACGGCGTGCAGGCCGCGATCGCCGCCCTGCACGACGAGGCGGCGGACCTGCGGACCACGGACTGGCCGCAGATCGTGGCGCTCTACGGGGTGCTGCTCGCCCTCGCGCCGTCCCCGGTCGTCGCCCTGAACCACGCCGCGGCGGTCGCGATGCGCGACGGCCCGGAGGCCGGTCTGGCACTGCTGGAGAACCTGGCCGGCGAGGAGCGGTTGCGCGGTCACCACCCCTACCCGATGGCACGGGCGGACCTGCTGCAACGGCTCGGCCGCCTTCCCGAGGCCGCCGCGGCCTACCGGGAGGCGCTCGCCCTGGCCGGTACCGAACCCGAACGCGCCCACCTGCGGCGCAGGCTGAGCGCGGTCGAACCGACCGGCCCGGACACCGGGACCGGCGCGTGACGGCACGCGTCGCGCCGCCCGGCCTCCGTACCCGTACCCGTACCCGTACCCGTACCCGTACCCGTACCCGAACGAGGAGAACGACAGACATGGACCGCGACCAGGTTCTCGCATGGGTGAAGGCCGAACGGCTCAGCTTCGCCGACCTTCTCGACGACCTCGACGAGCACGAATGGGCGGTTCCCTCCCTGTGCGCCGGCTGGACGGTGCGTGAGGTGGCCGCGCACCTGACGCTGTCCACCCGCGCCACCCTCCTCGGGACGATCAGGAGCGCGATCCGGGCACGCGGCGACTTCGACCGCATGGAGGACACCAAGGCACGGGAGAGGGCACTCGCCTTCGAGCCCGCGGAGCTCATCGCGCAGATCCGCGAGACGGCCGGCTCGGCTCGCCGCGCCCCTCTGTCCAGTCCGGTGGACCCGCTCGTCGACGCGCTGGTCCACGGGCAGGACATCGCGCGCCCCCTCGGACGCGCGCGGGATATGCCCCTCCGTCCCGCGGTCACGGCGATCGAGCACGTCATGGCCAGCATGTTCTACGGTGCCCGCAAGCGCCTCGCCGGCACGAGGCTGGTGGCCACCGACCTGGAGTGGTCTGCGGGCGAGGGGCCCGACGAGGTACGGGGGAAGGTGTGCGACCTGCTCCTCCTGGCGACCGGCCGCCCGGCCGGGCTCGCCGGGGTCTCGGGGCCGGGGGCCGAGCGGATCGCGGCGGCACTGTAGGCCCGTACCGCGAGGGCGGCCTCGTACCCGCGCGTGCGGTCCCGCGCTCGCGTGGGACATCGGGCCGGTCCGGCCGGATCCCGGCGGTCAGATCTCGACGCTCTCGCCGGGAACCAGCCGCCGGACGTCGGCGCCCAGGCGTTCGGCCTCGGCGGCGAGCACACTCTCCAGCACCTGGACACCCCACTCGTTGATCAGCCCGTCATGGATCGCGTACGCGCGCCGGGGGGCGATCGCCCGCAGATAGGCGATCATGTCCGGCACGGTCATCCAGGGAGCCTGGCCGGGCAGCAGCAGCGTCGGCACCTCGATCGCGGTCAGCGCGTCACCGGGATGGAGGACCTCGCCGTCGAGGACGAACCCGATGTTGTCGACCGGTGGCACGTCGGGATGGCTGAAGTGGTGCTTGTCCCCCACGACCGACACCTCGAAGCCCGCGATCGACAGCACGTCCCCCTCCTGGGCCACGTGCACGCGGTCACCGAGCCACTCCAGGTGCCGGGCCACGCCGGGGCAGGTGTACACGACCAGGCCCGGATCGGCGGTGGCGGCCGCGCGCAGGCGATCGGGCTCGAAGTGGTCGAAGTGCTCGTGCGTGATGAGCACGGCCTCCACGCCGGTCAGGGCGTCGGCCTCCGGGGTCATCGCGCCGGGGTCGATGACCAGGGCCCGCCCGTCCTTCTCCAGCCGTACGCAGGCGTGTCCGAATTTGGTGATTTTCATGCGTCTCATACTGGTCGCCGCGGGGTGACCCCCCGGCCGGATCCGCCACGGGCGAACGTCCCCTGCCGGCCGGGAACGGCGGGTCAGGGGCGGTCGGGGCAGGTCCGGCCTCACCGGGACCGGTCAGGGCGAGCCCGGACTCCACCGGAGCCCGGGGCAGGGCCGGTCAGGGCAGGTCCGGAGTCACCGGGACCGGTCAGGGCGGGAGCTCTCCGGATCCGCGGGGGATGAGCCGGGTCGGCAGCTCGATTCGCTCGGGGGCGCCGCGGTCGCCGGACAGGCGGCGGAAGAGCAGCTCGGCGGAGGTCCTGCCGAGCCCGGCCGGATCCTGGGCCACCACGGTCACGCCGGGGACCAGCAGGTCGGCCAGCTCGAAGTCGTCGAAGCCCACCAGGGCCTGGCGGTGCCCGGCGCGCAGCACCGCCACGGTGATCCGGCCGTTGCCGGTGAAGACCGCCGTGGGCGGGTCGCCACCGGAGAGCATCCGGGTCAGGGCGGCACCCGCCTGCTCGGCGGGGCCGGTCGAGACCAGCGACTCCTCGAAGGGCAGGCCGGCCTCCTCAAGGGCACGGCGGTAGCCCCGCAGCCGTTCGCCCGAGGTGAAGATGGACGCCCTGTCGCCGACGAAGGCGACGCGCCGGTGGCCGTGCCGGATCAGGTGGCTCACCCCGGCGTACGCGCCCCCGGCGTTGTCGCACAGGACGGTGTCGCACGAGACGGCGCCACCCGAGGCGCCCGGGACGTCATGGATGGAGCCGGGGTCGGAGCCGGGGGCCGTGCCGTACGCGGTGCCGTACGGGGCCGTACCGGTGCCCGGCCCTCCCGGACGGTCGGCGAAGACCGCGGCGATGCCCGCGTCCAGCTCGGGACGGAGGTAGTCGTGGTCGGTCCCGGAGGGCACGATGATCAGGCCGTCCACCCGGCGGGAGCAGAAGGTGAGGATCAGCTCCCGCTCGCGCAGCGGATCCTCCCCGGAGGAGCCGCTCAGCACCAGCGAGCCGTGCCGCAGCGCCACCTCCTCGACCGCGCGGCCGAACACCGAGTAGAACGGGTCCGCCACGTCCTCGATCACCAGGCCGATGCTCGACGTGCTGCCCCGGCGCAGGACGCGGGCGCTCTCGTTGCGCCGGTAACCGAGCCGCTCGATGGCGGCGGAGACCCGTTCCGCGGTGGCCGGGGTGACCCCCGGTTCGTCGTTGACGACCCGGGAGACGGTCTTCAGCGCCACCCCGGCCGCCTCCGCGACGTCCTTCATGGTGGGACGTCCCCGCGCACTCTCTGTCACGTCTCGATCATCACCCAGGTTCGCCGTACCGACAACGTTGTCACCGGGTCGCCGGTCAGCGGTGCGAGGAGACGCCGCCACCGGCACCGGTGGCGTGCAGGTCGGCCTCCACCCGCGCGACGGTGGCCAGCAGCGGGGGCAGCAGGTGGCGGCGGGCCGAGTCGGTGGTCGTACGGCTGGCGTGCGAGGAGATGTTGATCGCGGCGGTCACCCGCCCCGACCGCTCCCTGACCGGCGCCGCGATCGAGCGCAGCCCCTCCTCCAGCTCCTGGTCGACCATGGCCCAGCCCTGGGCGCGGACCCGCTCCAGCTCCGCCCGGAGCGCGGCGGTCGAGGTGACCGTCCTGGCGGTGATCCTGCGCAGCTCGACGCGGTCGAGGTAGGCGTCGAGGTCGTCCGGGGACAGCCCGGCCAGCAGCACCCTGCCCATCGAGGTGCAGTACGCCGGGAAGCGGGTGCCGATGCTGATGGTCACCCGCATGATCCTGCTCGTCGCCACCCGGGCCACGTAGACGACGTCCTCGCCGTCGAGCACCGCCACCGACGCCGACTCGTGCACCTCGGCGACGAGCCGTTCCAGATGCGGTTCGGCCACCTCGGGCAGCGAGAGGCTGGACAGGTAGGCGTACCCGAGGTCCAGGACGCGGGGGGAGAGCGCGAACAGCCGCCCGTCGGTCCTGACGTAGCCGAGGTCGACGAGCGTCAGCAGGAAGCGCCGGGCCGCCGCCCTGGTCAGGCCGGTGGCACGGGCGACCTCGCTGAGCGTCAGCTCGGGGCTCGTGGCGCTGAACGCCTTGATCACGGAGAGACCGCGGGCCAGCGACTGCACGTGGTCGGAGCCGCGGTCAACCGGTTCGATCATTGCCGTCCTCCTCGTCCCGGCCGGACTCCAGCGCCGCCCGCGCGACCGCGAACGCCCTGTTGGCCGCGGGCACGCCCGCGTAGATCGCGGTCTGCAGCAGCACCTCCTTGATCTCCTCCTCGGTCAGGCCGATCCGCAGCGCCGCCCGTACGTGCATGCCCAGCTCGTGCTCGTGCCCGAGCGCGGCGAGCATGGCCAGCGTGACGCAGCTCCGGGTACGCCGGTCCAGGCCGGGACGGGTCCAGATCTCCCCCCACGCGTAGGTGGTGATGAACTCCTGGAAGTCCGCGGTGAACGGTGTGCTCTCCGCGACGGCGCGGTCCACGTGCTCGTCGCCCAGGACGGCCCGGCGCGTCGCGTCCCCGGCCTCCCACCGGTCCCGGCCGGTGCCGATGCCGATGTCCGTGCCCGCACCCGTGCCCGTGTTCGTGTCCGCACCCGTGCCCGTGGCGGCCCGTCTCGCGTTCATGGTCCTGCTCCCGTGCCGTTGTGGTGGGCGGCGAGCGCCCGGTCGACGAAGGTGGCGGCGGACCCCAGGGCGCCCGCCGGGTCGAGGGCCGCGTCGATCTCCTCGGCGCTCAGCGGGATGCCGGGGTCGGCGAGCAGCGCCTCGCGCAGTGACAGGCCCTCGTCCACGGCGAGCGCGCAGGCTGCGTCCACCGCCTCCCGGGCCCGCGGGGTGCCGCCGAGCCCGGCCACGACCCGCTCGGCCATGGGCAGCCCCCGAGTCAGGTCGAGGTTGGCGCGCATCCGGCCCGCGTCCACGGTCAGCCCCTCCAGCACCTCGCGGAGCCAGGCGGCGGCGCTGCCGGTGAGCCGGAGCAGCTCGCCCAGCGTCTCCCACTCGGCCTGCCAGGGACCGGCCGCGCGCTCGTGCTCGGCCACCATGCCGCCGAGGATCGAGGCGACCAGCCCCGGGATCCGCTGCACGCAGGCGAGCACCGACATCGAGCCCACCGGGTTGCGCTTGTGCGGCATCGCGCTGGAGGTGCCCCGTCCCGGCCCGGTGGGCTCCGCCACCTCCGCCACCTCGGTCTGGGCGAGCAGTTTCACATCGTTCGCGATCTTGGCGAGGGTCCCGGCGGAGACGCCGAGCGCGCAGGCCAGCCGGGCCACCGGACCCCGGTCGGTGTGCCAGGGAACGACCGTCTCGGCCAGCCCCAGCTCGGCCGCGAGCAGCGGCGGCACCTCGTGACCCCGGTCGCCCAGCACCGACAGGGTGCCGGCCGCGCCGCCGTACTGGACCGGCAGCGGCACCCGGGCCAGACCGGCCCGGGCGCCGTCCAGCGCGCTCAGCCAGAGCGCCGCCTTCAGCCCGAACGTGATCGGTACGGCGTGCTGCAGCACGGTCCGCCCGATCATGACGGTGCCGCGGTGCCCGGCGGCCAGGCGCGCGCACGCACCGGCGCAGGCGGACAGGTCCTCCAGGATCGGTGCCAGGGCACGGCGGGCGAGGAGCATCGCCGCGGTGTCGTTGACGTCCTGGCTGGTGGCGCCGTAGTGGACGAACCGCCGCAGGCCGGGATCGACCCGCTCGCGCAGGGCGGCGACCAGCGGGATGACCGGGTTGCCGGTCCACGCGGCCGCGCGCCCCAGCTCGGCCGGGTCGTAGAGCTCGGGACGGCAGACGGCGGCCAGTGCCGCGGGCACCTCGGCGGGGACCAGGCCGATCCGCGCCTGCGCGGCGGCCAGCGCGGCCTCGACGTCCAGCATGGCGGCCAGCCAGGCGGCGTCCGACACCTGCTCCGCGGCCCCGCCCCTGGCGGTCGTCCCGGAGAACAGCCCGCCCCCCGGGGACGCCGGAGGGGACGGGCCGTCGTTCGCCGGAGGACTCATGTCCACCTCCGCCTGCTCTGCGGCGCCGGTGTCTCCGGAGCCGGTCGTGTGCCTGCCGCCCGTGTACCCGATCGCCGCGTACCGGCCACGGCCACCGTCCCGGAGCCGGTCACGGCCGTCGTTCCGGAGCGGTCCGCGGCCGTCGCCGTGCGGCGGGCCGTGGCCGTGCGCGGCGTGCCGTGGCCGTTCAGGACCCGTTCCCCTCCAGGACCACGGCCAGTCCCTGGCCGATGCCGATGCAGATGGCCGCCAGCCCGTACCCGCCGCCCCTGCGGTGCAGCTCGTGGGCGAGGGTGCCCAGGATGCGCGCGCCCGAGGAGCCCAGCGGGTGACCGAGCGCGATCGCGCCGCCGTTGACGTTGACGATCTCCGGATCGAGGTCGGGCCACTCGGCCAGGCACGCCAGCGACTGGGAGGCGAACGCCTCGTTGAGCTCCACCACGCTCAGGTCGCCCCAGCCGATACCGGCCCGCTCGAGCGCCGTGCGGGCGGCCTCGACCGGGCCGATGCCGAACAGCTGCGGCTCCACGCCGACCACCGCGCGCGAGACGATCCTGGCCAGCGGGGTCCGTCCCGCCCGCGCCGCCCCGGCCTCGTCGCCCAGCAGCAGCGCGGTGGCGCCGTCGTTCAGCGGGGAGGAGTTGCCCGCGGTGACGGTGCCGCCCGCGCGGAAGACCGGCTTGAGCCGGGCGAGCGACTCCTCGGTCGAGTCGGCCCTGATCGACTCGTCGTGGTCGAGGACGTCGAGCGGGGCGAGCTCACCGGCGAAGACGCCACGCTCCCGGGCCGCGGCCGCGCGCCGGTGGCTGCGCAGCGCGAACCGGTCCTGGGCCTCGCGGCCGATGCCGTAGCGGTCGGCGAGGATCTCGGCGCCCTCGCCCAGCGCGACCGTCCACTCCTCGGGCATCCGGGGGTTGACCATGCGCCAGCCCAGGGACGTGTCGTGCAGGGTCGCCGGTCCCCGGTCGAAGGCGCGGGCCGGCTTGGGCATCACCCACGGCGCCCGGCTCATCGACTCCGAACCCCCGGCGACCACCAGGGACGCGTCGCCCACGGCCACCGCGCGGCAGGCGGCGACGGCCGCCTCCATGCCGGAGCCGCAGAGCCGGTTGAGGGTGGTGCCGGGCACGGTCACCGGCAGCCCGGCGAGCAGCACCGCCATCCGCGCGACGTCGCGGTTGTCCTCGCCCGCGCCGTTGGCCGCGCCGAAGAACACGTCCTCGATCGCGGCGGGGTCCAGGGCGGGGGAGCGGTCGGTGAGCGCCCGGACGACGTGCGCGGCCAGGTCGTCGGGGCGTACGCCGGACAGCGCGCCGCCGTGCCGGCCGATCGGGGTGCGGACCGCGTCGAGGATGTGGACGTCGTTCATGATCGGTCACTCCTGTCCGAGGGATGCCGTCCGGTGAGCGCGCGCAGGGCGTCGAGTTCCGCGGCGGACGGGGCCGCGGTCTCGCGCAGGCCCGGGGCGGCCTTGAGGTCCCAGCCGGTGGCGGCGCGGGCGTCCTCCAGGGTGACGCCGGGGTGCAGGTGGGTGAGGACCAGCTCGCAGGTGTCCGGGTCGGGCTCCAGGATGCCCAGGTCGGTGATGACCGTACGCGGGCCGCTGCCGCGCAGGCCCAGGCGCTCGCGGTCGCCCGGCCCCGAGCCGAAGCCCACCGAGGTGACGAAGTCCACCCGTTCGACGAACGCGCGCCGGCTCTGCCGCACGATCACCGTCACCTCGCGGCAGGACGCGGCGATCTCCGGGGCCCCGCCCGCGCCGGGAAGGCGGACCTTGGGGTCGTCGTACGGGCCGATCACGGTCGTGTTGATGTTGGCGAACCGGTCGATCTGGGCGGCGCCCAGGAAGCCGACGTCGATGCGGCCCGGCTGGAGCCAGTAGTTGAAGATCTCCGGCACGCTGACGACGGCGTCCGCGGTCTCGGCCAGCACGCCGTCCCCGATGGACAGCGGAGGCCGGTCCGGCTTGGCGCCGATGGTGCCGGACTCGTAGATCAGGACCAGGCCGGGGGCGTGCGTGCGGCGGGCGAGGTTGGCGGCGGTGCTGGGCAGGCCGATGCCGACGAAGCAGCACGCGCCGTCGTCCAGGCGCCGGGCCGCGGCCACGGTCATCATCTCGTCCGAGGTGTACGCGCCGGCGGTGGAGGATGTCACAGCACGTGCTCCCTCATCCAGGCCGCGAACGTCTCCCGGTCGCGGCTGATCTCGTCCCAGGCGAGGTAGAAGTCGTTGTCTCGGCCGGAGTACCCGGCGCTGTAGGACGGGTGCGAGCCGCCGGGGACCTCGCAGACACGGGTGATCGCCCAGCCCGGCAGCACGATCGCGCCCGGCCGCGGCTCCAGCTCCTCGACGATCTCCTCCACGGTGACCAGCGAGCGGCGGGCGGCCAGGACGGCCTCCTTCTGCACGCCGGTGATGCCCCACAGCTGCACGTTGCCCTGACGGTCGGCGCGCTGGGCGTGCACCACCGCCACGTCGGGGTTGATCGCGGGGACGGCGGTCAGCTCCTCGCCGGTGAACGGGCAGGTGATGGGCTTGATGTTCGCGGTCCTGCCGGGCAGGTCGGTGCCCCGGTAGCCGCGCAGCACCGCGAAGGGGAGCCCGGAGGCCCCGGCGACGTAGGCGTTGGCGATGCCCGCGTGGCTGTGCTCCTCGATCTCCAGCGGACCGGGCCAGCGGTTCTGCACGGCGTCGCGGAAGCGGTGCAGCGACCCCACCCCGGGGTTGCCGCCCCAGGAGAAGACCAGCCTGCGGGCGCAGCCCATCCCGATGAGCTGGTCGTAGATCAGGTCCGGGGTCATCCTGATCAGCGTCAGGTCGCGGCGCCCCTGCCTGATGATCTCGTGACCGGCCGCGTAGGGGATGAGGTGGGTGAACCCCTCCATCGCCACGCTGTCGCCGTCGTGCACGAGGTCGGCCACCGCCTCGGCGAGCGGAACCACCGTGGCCATCGATCCCCTCCCGGTGTTCGCCATGCGAACGGATGTTCTTCCATCGAACATATCCGTCACGCCTTCGGACGGTCAACCCGGCCGGGGACGTGCGGGCGACGGGGATACGGGCTCGGCCGGTGCGGGATCGCCGGTGGCCGGTGGCCGGTGCTCGGTGGCCGGGCGGGTTCTCTCGGGCGGTGGGCGCCTTTCCCGGCGGGGTCTCCGGGGACGAGTCCGAGCAAATTGTTGGTACTACCAACGGTTATGGTATCGTCCGGACATCAAACGTTGGTAGCACCAACGTTTGGGCATCGAACGCGTTCTCCTGGAGTCACCACCATGATCAAGCCGTTCCGCATCGACATCCCCCAGGCCGACCTCGACGACCTGGCCGACCGCCTCTCCCGCACCCGCTGGCCCAACGAGGTCGCCGACGCCGGATGGGACTACGGGTTCCCGCTGGCGCGCCTGCGGGAACTGGCCGAGTACTGGCGCACCGGCTACGACTGGCGGGAGCACGAGGCCAGGCTCAACGAGCTTCCGCACTTCACCACCGAGATCGACGGCCAGAACATCCACTTCGTCCACGTCCGGTCCTCGAACCCGGACGCGCTCGCGCTGGTCCTCACCCACGGCTGGCCCGGTTCGTTCCTGGAGTTCCTCGAGGTGATCGAACCGCTCTCGCGCGACTTCCACCTGGTGATCCCCTCCATCCCCGGGTACGGCTTCTCCGGGCCGACCCACGAGCGCGGCTGGGACATCGTCCGGGTCGCGCGGGCCTGGGCCGAGCTGATGGGCCGTCTCGGGTACGAGCGCTACGGCGCGCAGGGGGGCGACTTCGGCTCGGGCATCTCGATGGCGCTCGGCGCCGTGGCACCCGAGCGGGTCGTCGGGGTGCACGTCAACTACCTGCCGACCCGGCCGGTCCCGGACGCCGACGTCGAGCTGTCCGAAACGGACGAGGCGCGGCTGGACAAGGTCAGGCAGCTGATGGCGAGCCGTCCGCCGTACCAGGCCCTGCAGGCCACCACCCCGCAGACCATCGGCTACGCGCTGACCGACTCGCCGGTGGGCCAGCTGGCCTGGATCGCCGAGCGCTTCGCGCAGTGGACCGACCCTCGATCGCCGATCGACGACGAGCGGATGCTCACCGACATCTCGCTGTACTGGCTGACCGCCACCGCGGCCTCCTCGGCCCGGCTGCACCGCGAGGCCCCGAGGCGGATCGAGCCGTGCCCGGTGCCGGTCGGCGTGGCGGTGTTCGCGTACGACATCACGCAGTCGGTACGGCCGCTGGCCGAGCGGCTGTACGACGTCAGGCACTGGTCGGAGTTCGAGCGCGGCGGCCACTTCGCCGCGATGGAGGTGCCGGAGCTGCTCGCCGAGGACGTCCGGGCCTTCTTCCTCGCCCTTGTCGCGTCCGGCCTCCCGATCGCCACCCGCTGACGGGCCGGCGGGACCGTCGTGCGGAGAACCGGCCCCGGTCACGCCGCTGTCCCTGTGACCGGGTCACGTCGTGTCCACCCTTGAACCGATCCCGGCCACCCCTGGCCCCCGCGGCCGGAACGCGTCGTACCGACCCTTCATCCGGCCGGCCGGGAGCGCTGTGGGAAGGTGAGGCGGTGTCCAAAGAGGTGTATGTGTCGCGTTTGTCGCGAATGTCGTGGGCGGTGCTCGTCGCGGGATTCGTGCTGGCCTCGCTCAACCTGCGGCCCGCGCTGGCGGGGGTCTCCCCGGTGCTGGACGAGATCATGGACGACCTCGGGCTGAGCGCCGCCGGGGGAGGGGCGATCACCACGGTCATGGTGGCCTGCCTGGGCGTGCTCGGCCCGCTCGCGCCGCTGCTCGCGCGCCGCTTCGGCCTGGACCGCACGCTCCTGGCCGGGCTGCTGCTCGTCGCCGCCGGGGTGGTCCTGCGCGCTGCCGGAGGCGTCCCCGCCCTGTACGCGGGCGCGGCCGTCGCCGGTACGGCCATCGCCGTCATGAACGTCGTGATGCCCGGCGTGGTCAAGCAGCACTTCCCCGGCCGGGTCGGGCCGTTCACCGCGGTCTACGTCTCCGGCCTGGTGCTGGGAGCAGCCGCCGCGTCCGGGCTGGCGGTCCCGCTGGAGCGCGCCACCGGGTACGGCTGGCGCGAGGTGACCGCCATGGCCGCGATCCCGGCGCTGGCGGCCGCGGCGCTCTGGCTGCCCCAGGCGTTGCGCCGCCCCGCCCGCTCCGAGGCCGCGCCCCGGCCGTTCGCCCTGCTGCTGCGCACCCGGGTGACCTGGTACGTCACCGTCTACATGGGCCTGCAGTCGCTGACCTTCTACATCATGCTGGCCTGGCTGCCGACGATCTTCCAGGACGCGGGCCTGCCCGCCGACCAGGCCGGGTACATGCTCAGCCTCACCAACCTGGCCCAGGTGGCGGCCACCCTCACCGTCCCCGTCCTGGCGGGCCGGGCGCGCTCGCAGGTGACCTACGTCACGGCCGCGACCGTGCTGACCGTGGCCGGATACCTCGGCGTGCTCCTCGCCCCGGCCACCCTGCCGTGGCTGTGGATGGTCGTCCTGGGGGTGGGACAGGGCGCCTCGATCGCGCTGGCCCTGCTCATCATCACGCTGCGCGCCCCCGACCCGGTCTCGGTGACCGCGCTGTCGGCCGTCGCCCAGTCCTTCGGGTACGTGCTGGCCGCCCTCGGCCCGCTCCTGGTCGGCGCGCTGCGCGAGAGCTCGGGCGGCTGGACGCTGCCGCTGCTGGCCGGGCTGGGCGCGTGCGGCCTGCAACTGGTGGCCGGTTTCCTGGCGGGCCGCCCGATCGTGGCGTCCGTCCCGCTTTCTTCGCGCATCGTTGTTCCTCCGGCCACCTGAGTCTTCTACCGTCCTGGGCATGATCCGTAGGCTTCTGGCCGCGGCGCTGGCGGTCCTCGCGACCGGTACCGTCGCCGTTGTGCTGCAACGACCCGAACCCGCCTCCGCCGACCTCCGCGGACGCGCCCCCCTCGTCATCGGCCACCGCGGCGCCAGCGCGCACCGGCCCGAGCACACGCTGCTCTCGTACGAGGCCGCCATCGCGCTCGGCGCCGACTACATCGAACCCGACCTGGTCTCGACCAAGGACCACGTGCTCGTCGCCAGGCACGAGAACGAGATCGGCGGCACCACGGACGTCGAGAACCACCCCGAGTTCGCCGGTCGCCGTACGACCAAGACCATCGACGGCACCCCGGTCACCGGCTGGTTCACCGAGGACTTCACGCTCGCCGAGCTGAGGACCCTCCGGGCCGAGGAGCGCATCCCTGACCTGCGCCCCGACAACACCGCCTTCAACGGTCTCGCGCAGATCCCCACCTTCGACGAGGTCGTCCAGCTCGCGCGGCGCCACGGCGTGGGCGTCTACCCCGAGACCAAGCACCCGAGCTACTTCGACTCCATCGGCCTCTCCCTGGAGGAGCCGCTGCTGGAGGTGCTCGGCCGGCACGGCTGGAACGGGCGGCGCGCCCCGGTCTTCATCCAGTCGTTCGAGACCGCCAACCTGCGCGAGCTGAGCAGGAAGACCAGGGTGCCGCTGATCCAGCTGATCACCGCCACCGGTTCCCCGTACGACTGGATCGCGGCCGGTGACCCGCGCACCTACGACACCATGGTCACCCCCGCCGGACTGCGCGAGGTCGCGGGCTACGCGGCCGGTATCGGCGTCGACACCCGGCGTCTCGTGCCCGTCGGCCCCGACGGCAGGCTCCTGCAGCCCACCACCCTCGTCAGGGACGCCCACCGGGCCGGCCTGAAGGTCCACACCTGGACGGTCAGGAACGAGAACGCCCAGCTCCCGGTGGACTTCCGACTCGGCAACCCGGCCAGCCCGGCCTACCCGCGCGCCACCGGAGACGTGATGGGCTGGCTGGAGAAGCTCTACGGCCTCGGCCTGGACGGCGTCTTCGCCGACGACCCGGGGGTGGCCAGGGCGGTCCGGGAACGGGTGAGCTGACCCTCCCCTTTCGTTCCCCTCCCTACCTCGGTCCCGCTGCTCCTCCCGGTCCCGCTGCTCACCACTCCCGGTCCCGCTGTTCCTCGGTCTCGCCGATGGCGGCGGGACCGGGGTGGTGGGCGACGGCCTGGAATCCCCCGCCCTCCTACGGGTGGGGGAGAGGTCATACGCGGGAGTGGAGAGCCGCGTCGGCCGGGCGCGGGCCTCTGCGGGACCGGGGCAGGACGGCCAGCCCGGCCAGGAACAGGGCGCAGGTCAGCAGGATGAGCTGCACGTCGTAGCGGAGGTCCTTGGTGGGCGTCAGCATGTTGCCGATGTGGAAGCCGGTGTGCACGCCGACCGCCATCCAGACCGCGCCACTGCGGGCCCGTGCCGCCGTGCAGGCGAAGCCCAGGGCGGTCGCCTGCACGACGTAGAGCAGTTTCTCGGCGACGCTGTCGGCCGGGCTCTGAGAGACGATGTGCAGGACACCGAAGCCCGCCGACACGACGAACAGGACCATGCGCGGCGAGAGGCGGCCCGAGAGCGTGTCGAACAGGTGCCCCCTCCAGAGCAACTCCTCGGGGAACGCCTGGCCGAGAACGACGAACGCGACCGCGAGCGCGATGTAGGGCGGCGTGGGCGCCACCCCCTGCTCCCACGACGCCCAGGTGGCCACGCCCAGCGCCACCGAGAGCGCGTTCCCGGCGACCATCGGCACGACGCCGATGAGGATGCCGGCCGGCAGGTGCCACGCGGCCGACCAGGACCGTGTCAGCCGCACCCCCGACCAGCTCTGACGGCCCAGGTAACGGCGGATCGCGTACACCAGGGCGATCGAGGCGACCGTGATGCCGAGCATGCCCAGCGGTCTGTAGAGCGGATTCGCCCGGTCCATCAGCAATGTGACGGGCAACGTGCCGGCCAGGACCTGGACGAACATGGCGGCCATCGTTATCGGTACGGCCCAGACGGGGCGAGTGGCTCTCATGGACGGTAACCCTAGGAACGGACACCGTCCGGCACATCGAGCGGCGGATAGAGACGACCATGACCTCGGTCATGGTGACCGTGGGGGGATCACCCGCGGGAGTCCGGCGGCCTAAGGTCGTGACATGCCGCGTTTGGACTGGCTCCGCGACGACGACCGGCCCTTCCTGTTCACCGTCGTGTTCTGGAGCGTGCTCGTCGCCACCGCCGTCGCGCACGCGCTCTCTCCCAGCGTCCCGCTCGCCCGCGTGCTGACCGGGCTGAACCTCGCGCTGGTCGCGGGCCTGTGGCTGGTGCTGCCGTGGGACCTGTCACGGGGCCGCCACTTCGTGGCCCCGATGTTCCTGGTGGCCACCCTGCTGCTGGGGGCCACCGGTTCCAACGGCACCCACACGCTGCTCCCCCTCATCGCCGTCGCCAACCTCGCCTTCCTGTACGGCATGCGCGCCGCGTCGGTCATCCTGACGTCACTGGGGGTGTGCCTGTTCGCGGCCGTCCCGCTGCTCTTCGGCAAGCCCGTCCTCGACGGGCTGGCCCAGGTCGGCAAGATGGCGATGTTCTCCGTGTTCGTGCTGGGGATGGCCTCCTCCACGCTGGCGGCGCGCCGCAGCCGCGAGGAGACACGGCGCCTGCTGGGACGGATCAGGGAGCTCGCGGTCGCGGAGGAACGGGCGAGGATGGCCGCGGAGATGCACGACTCGATCGGGCACCACCTGACCGTGATCAAGATGGACCTGGAGAACGCCGAACGCTTCCGCGAGCGCCGCCCGGAGGCCGCCTGGGACGAGGTGCGCCATGCCAAGGAGCTGACCGTCGAGGCGCTGACCGACGCCCGGCGCTGGGTGCGCGCGCTGCGCCCGCTCGCCCTGGACGGACGGGTCGGCAGCGCGGCGCTGGAACGGCTGGCCGCCTCGTTCGACGGCACCGGCATCACGGTCACCTTCGAGGTCGAGGGCACGGAGCACCGGCTGGAGGCCGACGTCGAGCTGGTGCTGTACCGGGTGCTGCAGGAGGGGCTGACCAACGCGCTGCGGCACTCCCGGGCACTGCACGTGACCGTCAGGCTCGTCTTCGGCGAGGCGAGGACCGTGCTCGTGGTCACCGACGACGGCAAGGGCGCCGACGAGCGCTCCAGGCGGGGCTTCGGGCTGACGTCGCTGACCGAGCGGGCCCGGGCCCTCGGAGGTACGCTGACCGGCGGCAACGCCCCCGAGGGCGGGTTCGCGTTACGGGCCGAGCTGCCGGTCGCGCCGGCCGGGGTGGGGAGGCGGTCATGAGCCCGATCAGGATCATCCTGGTCGACGACCAGGTGCTGATGCGCCAGGGGCTGCGCAAGCTGCTGGAGGTCGAGCCCGGGATCGAGGTGGTGGGGGAGGCGGCCGACGGGGTGGAGGCCCTGCGGGTGGTGGCGGCGACCGACCCGGACGTGGCCCTGGTGGACGCGCGGATGCCCGGGATGGACGGGGTGGAGCTGATCGTCCGGCTCTCCGCCGAGCACCCGCGGGTGGCCGCGATCGTGCTCAGCACCTTCGACGAGGACGACTACATCTTCGGCGCGCTGCGCGGCGGTGCCCTCGGCTACCTGCTCAAGGACTGCTCCCCCGAGGAACTGGTCTCGGCCGTCCACCGGGTCGGCCGGGGGGAGACCGTGCTCGGCGCCCCGGTGGCCGCCAGGCTGGTCGCCGAGCTCCGGCACGCACCCGCGGCGGGCGGGGGGCCGCGGGCGGAGAACCTGCTCGCCGCCCGCTTCCGCGGACAGGAACTGCTCTCCACCCGCGAGGTCGAGGTGGCCAGGATGGTCGCCCAGGGAGCCGCCAACCGGGAGATCGCGGCCAGGCTGTTCATCACCGAGGGCACGGTCAAGAACCACGTCTCCAGCGTGCTGCGCAAGCTGGGCCTGCGCGACCGGATCCAGCTCGCCCTGCACCTGAAGGAGTGACGGTGACCGGATCCTTCCCGCCCTGCACCTGAAGGAGTGACGGTGACCGGATCCTTCCCGCCCCCGGGAAGGGGCCGCGTGCCGGGGACGGGGCATGGTGGACGTTGCGGGTCGTGCCCGGTGCCGTCAGCGGATCTCGGCGCCGTACACGTGGTCGACCGTCATCACCATGAGCACCCTGCGGTCGGCCACCACCACCGACCGGTACTCCTCCCAGTCCGGGTGCTCCCCGGCGGCGAGGCGGTAGTAGTTCACCAGTGCCTCGACCTCGGGGCCGTGGGGGTCGGTTCCCGGGCCGGTGAGCGTCGCGATCCCCTCGGCGGTGGCCCAGGACAGGCCGTCGGGGCCGGTGACCTCCAGCGTGGCACGCGGGTCCCGGCGCAGGTTCGCCGTCTTGGCCTTTCCCTCGTTCATCGAGACGTGGACGAGCTCGGTCTTGCGGTCGTAGAAGGGCATGACGGGGGAGAGCTGGGGACGGCCGTCGGGCTTGATCGTCGCGAGGACACCGAGCCGGCTCTCCGCGAGCAGCGCGCGCGGGCTGAACGGAGCGGCGGTCATGTCCGGGACCGGGTGCTGACCGGACGCCGCCCGATCCCGGAGGTTCCGGCGGTCCCGGAGGTCCCGGGCCGGTGGCCGGCCGCGCCCGCGCCCCCGCGACGGGCGTACGTGACCGGCCACCGGCCGTTCGCGGAGGTTCCGGGCCGGTGGCCGGTCACGCCCGCGCTCCCGCGGTGGGCGTGCGGAACTGCTCGATCATCGCCGCGTAGCCGTCACCGCCCCGCCCGTCGGCCACGGCCCGCTCGGCCAGGGCCTTGACCAGCCGGGGGAACTCGGTGCTGACGCCGAGGGACTCGCTCTCGTGGACGAGGTGCTCCATCGCGGCCAGGTGGGTGCCGATGGTGGCGTCGGGGGCCGGGTACGCGCCGTCGTCGATCTGCTGCGCGTAACCGGCCACCCAGCCGGCCACGGTGGCGATCCCGGTCGTCGCGACCGGGGTGAACGCCGTGGCCTTCACGCCCGCGGCGCCGAGCAGGGCGGCACCCTGCAGGAAACCGTTGAGGATGCCCCACATCAGTCCCAGCACGGCCACGTCGTACAGCGACGACAGGGCATGGTCCTCACCGAGGTACGTCGTGCCCGCGCCGAGAACCCTCAGGGCCGGCTCGTGCGGGTCGAAGGCCGATCGCGGCCCGCTGTAGAGGATGACGGCCTCGGTGCCGATGCCCGGAGGGGCGGCCAGGATCGCGCCGTCGAGATAGGCGCCGCCCTTCTGCTCCACCCGTTCCGCGGTCTCGCGGGCCGTCCGCGACGTGCCGGACGTCAGGTTCACCAGGACCCGGCCGTCGAGGACGTCACCGAAGGAGTCGAGGAGTTCCCGTACGGCGTCGTGGTCCGCGACGCAGACGATCACGAGCGGAGCGGCCGTGACGGCGTCGCCGGGTGAACCGGCGAGCTTCGCGCCCTGGGCGACGAGGGGCTCGGCCTTCGCCGCGGTGCGGTTCCACACGGTCGTGGGGTGTCCCGCGCGCAGGAACGCCTCGGCCAGCGCCCGTCCCATCAGCCCCAGGCCGAGGACCGCCACGGGAGCGGGGCCGGTGTCGCGATCCTGCATCATGTGCTCCTTCTTAGGAGAATCGGTGCTCATGGCAGAATCCTCAACGTTCATACCGGTATGAAGGTCAAGGGGGAGCGGGCATGCTGATCGGGGAGCTGAGCCGGCGGACCGGCGTCCACACGCACCAGCTGCGCTACTACGAGGCCCAGGGGCTGCTGGAGCCCGACCGCGCCGCCAGCGGTTACCGCGAGTACGGCGACGACGCCGTCCTGACGGTGATCCAGATCAGGAAGCTGCTCCAGGCCGGCCTGTCGAGCCGGCAGATCGCGTACCTGCTGCCCTGCGTCACCGGCCCTGCCCCCGATCTGGAGCCCTGTCCCGAGCTCCTGGACACCCTGCGAGCCCGCCTGTACGGGCTGGACGAGCAGATCGACGCGCTCAGCCGCTCCCGCGACGCCCTGCGCGACTACATCGACGTCACCGAGCGGCGGGTGTCACCGCACTACCCGCCGTGCGACGCCACCGCGCCGGAGCCGGTACCGGCACGATGACCGGAGCCGGTACCGGCACGATGAGCCGCTCGCTTCCCGATCACGGCCGGGCGCCGAGGGCCCGCGCGACCGTGAGGCTGTCCTCGTAGATGTGGTAACGGGTGACGAGCCCGTCGGCGACGGTGAGGTGCAGGGCGAACGGGGAGGTGTACGCGACCCCGGTGCTCCGTACCGTCTGCACGATCTCGCCGAGCACGACGGCGTCCGCCCCGTCGACCAGGACGTGCGACACCGACGTGCCGTTCAGCTCGGGCACGTGGTGGGCCTCCAGCGACCGGAAGTGGTCCGCCACGTCGGTCCTGCCGGACCGGGGACGGATCCACGGCACCTCGGGGTGCCCCTCGTCGGGCCAGCTCAGCAGCCAGTCGACCGGCTCGGCGAACAACTCCGCCGTACGGTCGTGATCCCCCTCGGTCATCCGGCGCATCAGTTCTTCCACGGTGCTGCGGGTCTCGCTGCTCATACGCCCAGCCTTTCGGACCGGGCCCGGCCCGTCGATTACCGCCAGGGTAAGGCGGCTTCGGGGTCCCGGGCGGTGAGGACCCGTCCGGGACCGGGACGGGTCGCTCCTCGTCGCGTGGACCTCAGGCGACCCCCGCCATCTGCTCGGCGTCGTCCATGGGACGCAGCTCGTCGGCGTAGCTGACCGAGACGCGGCGCATCACGCCGCTGTCGCTGATCGAGTACTGCCCCAGCCGCCAGAGCGGTGGCGAGTAGGCGTGGATCGAGACGCTGCCGTGCACCGCGCCGGTCAGCCGGTGGATGTGGTCGGGTCCGAAGGAGAACGACTCGCCCTCGGAGACCACGGTCTCCAGGTGCTCGCCGCCGATGCGCGGGTTGCACTCCAGCAGCGTCCCGGCCACCACCCGGACCGCGCCGGAGGAGGTGTCGTGGTCGTGCCAGCCGGTGTCGTCCTCGGGGCGCCAGCACAGCAGCCAGACGTCCACGTGCGAGTCGCGGTAGAGGGAGGCGAAATGGCGTCCGCCCTCCTCGGGGAACTCCACCTGGTCCCGCCACCGGGACGGGTCGGCGGCCAGCTCGTTGACCAGGTCGAGGAGTTCACGCCGGTCGAGGGCGCGGGCGGGCAGCGACTCGTAGCTCATCGGGTTCCCCCGGCGGCCCGACGGGACGGACCGGAGCCGGGCGTCCCGGCGTGCGGACCGGGCCCGCCGGCCCGTGCTCGCCCCTCGCGGGTGAACGTCGCCCGGGGCGCACAGCTCTCGCGGCCCCGGGACTGGTTCGTTTGCTTCATGTGCGCGACTCCTTTCCGTTCAGTAGACGGCCGGGATTGGTGACCGCGATGGCGTGCCAGGCGGCGTCGCCGAGCGCGGGGTCCGGTGCGGTGGCGTAGGGGCGGTCGGAACCGCTGACCACGACGTCGACGCCGAGTTCGCGGACGATCGCGTCGACGGCGCGCGGGCCGTAGGAGGAGGTCTCCAGGAACAGGTCGGTGTCGACCCGTCCGCGGCCCTCGCCTCCCCGGTTGGCCAGGCGCTCCGAGTGCAGCGGGGCCAGCCCGGCGAGCAGCGCGAAGCAGACCCGCAGGCGGGGGTGGCGGGCGCGGCCGAAGGCGGTGAAGGCGTACCAGGCGGCGTGCATCTGCTGCACGTACGGCACGACCGCGGGCCACCAGCCGGGCTCCCCGGGCCCGGAAGCGGCCCGGGCGGCCCGGGCGACGGGGGCGACGGGGGCGACGGGGGCGGGGCCGGGGTGCACGAAGAGCGGCAGGTCGCGTTCGGTGAGCACGTCGAGCAGCGGGGCGACCCGGTCCAGGCCCTCGGCGTCGGACACCGCGGTCGCGGGGAGCTGGAGGCCGGCGAACCCTCGTCCGGTGAACCCCTGGACGGCACCTCGCGCGCCGTCCTGACCGGCGCCGGCCGTGTCGAGGGTCTTGGCCAGCCTCGCCGGGTCGATCTCGCCGAGGCAGGTCGCCGCCCAGGCGCCGAACGGCGCGGGCAGGGCGAGGGCGTCCTCGTGGTAGGCGTCGATGACGGGCCAGGACTCCTCGGGCGGCAGCGACTCGACGCCGAGCGGGCTGGACAGGGAGACCAGGGCCAGGTCGAGGTCCGCGTCCAGCGCCAGCCTGCGGGTGAGGTCGTGGGCGGCGGGATCGACCCGGTAGGGGGGCTCGCCCTCCAGGTGGAGGGTCCAGCCGTCGAGGAAGGGCGCGGTCGTGCGGCGCCTGAGCGCGTCCACGAACGCGGGCGTCCACAGGTGCTGGTGAACGTCGACGGGCATGGGTCGATCCCCTCCTCTCCGGTGTTTCGAGGTATTACCTACCTAGAATATAGGTAACCCCTCCCACCGCACCACACATCCATGTGATGCGTTTCAGTGAACCGTTTCAGTGAACCGCTTCACCCGAAGCGCTGTCAATCCCCGCGAGAGCCGTGATCGTGTTCCGGCACGCTTCCGCAGGCCCCTGGCAATAGGCTGGACCGATGCCTCAGCCTCGGAAACGAGCGACCATACGCGAGGTGGCGAAGGCCACCGGTCTGTCACCCGCCGCCGTGTCGTACGCCCTGCGTGGCATGCAGGTCTCGGAGGAGACCATCGAGCGGGTACGCCGGGCCGCGGCCGAGCTCGGGTACGAGGCCGACCCCATCGCCCGCGCGCTGGCCAGCGGCAGGACCGGGATGATCGGCCTGCTCTGCGGCTCACTGGAGGACCTCTGGCAGCAGGCGCTGGCCGTCGGCATCGGCCGCGCGCTCAAGGACAACGACCGCTACGCCCTGATCCTGGACGCCGCGGGGGACCCGGCCAGGGAGCACACGCTCGCCAGGCAGCTCCGCGACCAGCGGGTGGACGCGCTGATCGTGCAGCCGGTCGACCCGGCGGCGCCGCTCTGGGCCGATCTGTGCGACGGGCTGCCGGTGGTGTCGATCGGCGACGCGCTGGCCGGGGGACGGTCGGCGGGCGAGGTCGTCTTCGACAACCGGGCCGGGGTCACCCTCGCGCTGGAGCACCTGCGCGGCCGAGGCCACCGGCGCATGGCCGTCCTCACCTCCACCCGGGCCAGCACCCCCGACCGGCCCGCCGACGTGCACGTCATGGCCGAGGCCGAACGGCTGGGCCTGGAGATCGGGACGGTCACCGCCCCGCAGTCGCTGGCGGCGGCCACCCGGGTCGCCGGTGAGATGCTCGACGCCGGGCACCGGGCGTTCTTCTGCTTCGCGGACTCGATCGCCTACGGCGTCTACGCGGCCGCGGCCGAGCGGAAGCTGGGCATCCCGTCGGACGTGTCCGTGATGGGCTACGACGACCACCCCATGTCGGGCCTGCTCACCCCCGGCCTGACCACGGTCGACTGGGACATCGACGGCATCGTCCGCGCCGCCGTCCGGATCGTGGTCGCCGCCGCCGACGGCAACACCCGCCGCCGTCGCATCGTGCAGTCGCCCCAGCTGCGCGAACGCGGCTCGGTGGGCTGACGCGCCGGACCGGCCGGCAGCGGGTCCGGCCGACCGTCCCGAGACCCCTCCCGGACTGCCGGTGATCGGAACGGGGAGGTCAGGGGGCCAGCGAGGCCAGCAGCGCGCGGGCCGCGTCGAGGTCGCCGTCGAGCGGGCGGTCGCCCGTCGCCGGGTCGAGCGGCACGTCGCAGGGGATCCCGCGCAGCCGCAGCGCCCGTACCGAGGCGACCAGCTCGCACGCCAGGACGATCTCCAGCGGTTCGACGGCGGCGAGCGAGGAGCGGGCCGCCTGCGGGGTGAAGCTCGCGTGGTCCTCGGTCCCCAGCGAGAGCACGGCACCCCCCAGGGTGACCGGGGCGGCCAGGTGGCGCAGCTCGCCCAGGGCCGAGTGCGCGACGTACTCCAGGATCATCACCCCGGACAGCCCGGGGCGTTCGGCGAGGAAGGGCAGGAGCCCGGTGTGCGCGGGGTCGTTCAGGGTGGCGAGCCTGGCGGCGCTGAGCGTCGCGGTCTGCACGAGCGCGGCCCGCAGGGCGTCCAGGGCCAGCGCCACCCGCGCCGAGTGGAAGTTGCCGTTGTGCCAGGCCCGCCCCCCGGCGATCAGCGGGTTCTCCGGGGACGCGTTCATCTCCTCGGTGACGGTCCGCTCCGCCCGCCCCAGGGCGTCCAGCGCCGCCCCGTGCACCTGCGGGAAGGCGCGGTACCCGTACGGGTCCTGGACGCGGCGCGGGGTGGTGAGCCCGACCAGGGCCCGCAGGCCGGCGGCGACCGAGGTCTGTTCGGGGCCGCGCTGCACCTGGGGCGAGAGCGGCTCCAGCGAGCCCTCGACGGCCCGGAAGGAACGGGCCGCGACCGCGGTGGCCGCGGCCAGCAGGAGCCGCAGGCGGTGACAGGCCAGCGCCGCGTCCGCCAGCGTCGCCGCGCCCGAGCTGATGAAGGGCAGCGCGTCGGAGGAGGCGAGCGCGAAACGCGGCACGGCCTCCCCGCTGCGTCCCGGGGCCGGGCCGCCGCCGGGCCCGGTGCCCGCCGAGGGCAGGCCCGCCGACGGCGGCGTCCAGGCGATCTCCCCCAGCAGGCAGAGCGCGGTGGTGGCCAGCGCGGTCAGGTCGCCGGTGCCGATGGCGCCGTACCCGCGGATCGGTGGCGTCAGGCCCTGGTTGACGGCGGTGGCCAGGACGGGCAGCAGGGCGGGATCGACCCCCGAGCCACCGGCGAGGAGCTGGTTGAGCCGGACGACGAGGGTGGCGCGGGCGCGGGTCTCGCCGATCGGCGGCCCGGCGCCGCCCGCGTGGCTGCGGAGCAGGTCCAGGCCGGAGCCGTCGGTCTCCACGTCCTTGTTGGCGCCCACGCCGGTGGTCCGGCCGTACACCGGCCCGTCGAGCAGGGCGGCCGTCCGCCAGGCCGCCTCCGCGGCGGCGGTGGAGCCCAGCTCGATCCCGGAGCCGTTCGCCGCCCGGTCGACCTGTTCGCAGGTCAGGTGGGCGCCGTCAAGGACGAAGGTCATCTTCTCGGTCCTCCGGGTCGTCTCGGTGTCCTCGATCGCCTCGGCCGTCTCAGTCGCCGAGGATCAGGTCGAGCACCCAGCTGATCAGGCCGATGAGGATCGCGCCCCAGAACGCGGGCCAGAACCCCGACACGTGGAAGGGCAGGCGGAGCTGCTCGGCGATCCAGCTGGTCAGCAGCAGCAGCCCCGCGTTGACCACCAGGGCGAACAGGCCGAGCGTGAGGACGTAGAAGGCGCAGCCGAGCAGTTTGATGATCGGCTTGAGGACCGCGTTGACGATCCCGAAGACGAAGGCGACGGCGACGAGCGTGCCGATCTCCCTCAGCGGGGTTCTCGCGGAGACCGCGATGCCGTCCACGAGCTGGGTCGCCGCCCACAGGGTGGCCGCCACGGCCAGGATCTTGATGAGAATTTTCACGTTTCGGCATCCTCGCATGGATGATCAAACGGACGATGAATCCGTACTCCAAAGGTGGACATATACAAATACTGGTGAGTTTTCCGGACCGCCGCGCAGCCGCCGGACCTCGGCGGGCACCGCGGAGGCCGCGAGCGCGGTGACCGGCCCGCTGGACCGGAACCCGGTTCCGTGGAGAGTGTCGCATCCGTGACCGTACGTGGTCGCGAAAGCGGCGAGTCCCGGCAGGAACCGTCCGCCCGCGGACGGGGAGAACCGTCCGGAGATGGGAAGGCCCAGGTGAGAAGCCCGGATCACGGGGTGGGGCAGCGAAGGGGCGGACATGTCCGAGAACAGATCGTCCACCGGCCGTACGGTCTCCCGGGAGGTACGGCTCGTGTCGCGCCCCTCCGGTCCGCCGGTCCCGGAGAACTTCGAGCTCGCCGAGACCGACCTGCCCGCCCCCGCGGACGATGAGATCCTCGTCCGCAACCTCTTCATGAGCGTCGACCCCTACATGAGGGGGCGCATGAACGAGGGCGAGTCCTACGTCCCGCCCTTCCGGATCGGCGAACCGCTCGACGGGGGCGCCCTCGGCGAGGTCGTCGTCTCCCGCGCGCCCGGACTGTCGCCCGGGGACGTGGTCTACCACGGGTACGGCTGGCGCGAGTACGCCGTCCTCGACGCCGGGCGGGCCCGCCCGGTCGAGGAGACGCCCGGCGTCCCGCTCTCGGTCCATCTCGGCGCCCTGGGCGCGACCGGCCTGACCGCGTACGTGGGACTGCTCGACATCGCCGGCCTGAAGGAGGGGGACGTGGTGTTCGTGTCCGGCGCGGCCGGGGCGGTGGGCAGCCTGGCCGGGCAGATCGCCCGCCTGAAGGGGGCCTCGCGGGTGGTGGGCAGCGCCGGATCACCGGAGAAGATCGTCCACCTGCTCGACGACCTCGGCTTCGACGCGGCCTTCGACTACCATGACGGCGCGATCGACGAGCGGCTCGCCGGGGCCGCCCCCGGCGGGATCGACCTCTACTTCGACAACGTCGGCGGTGACCATCTGCGGGCGGCCATCGGCGCGCTGAGGACGTACGGCAGGGTCGCGATGTGCGGGGCGATCTCCGCCTACAACGCCACCGGTCCCGTACCGGGCCCGGACAACCTGGGCCTGGCCGTGGGGAAGCGGCTCACCCTGCGCGGGTTCATCGTCTCCGACCACCTGGACCGGATGCCCGACATGGTCGCCGAGGTGGGCGCCTGGATCCGCGAGGGCAGGCTGGTCTTCACCGAGACCGTGGTGGACGGCCTGGAGAACGCCCCCACGGCCTTCATCGACATGCTGGGTGGCGCCAACACCGGAAAAATGGTGGTCCGGCTGGGCAACCGAGGCACGTACCGAGATCGCGCATGACGTCCGCATTCTGGGGGCAGAAGGGGCGTGAGGGGGTGGGTCTGTTGGAGACGGACGAGCTTGAGGCGCTGTCGGCCCAGGAACTGCATGACCGCGCGGTCCACTACGCCGTGCACCACGGAGATCTCGGCTTCCTGTGGGAGCTGCTCACGCTGATCCCGGCGGCGGAGGCGTCCTCGGGGAACGAGGATCAGACGACCAACGACCTCAGCCGGGTCTCGGCGCTGCTCAGCGACGCCATGGCCTCGGGCCACGGGGAGCTGGGCGAGGCGCTGCGGCCGTTCTACATCGACTACCTGTCCAAACATCCGGAGACTTGAGCCCTTTCCCGCGGGTCATCCCGATGTCCGGCCCTCTGTAGGGTGATCGGCGGATCCGGGGCAGTCCGAGCATCCGGGACAGGCCGAGGGAGGACACCATGGCGCGGGTGAGTGTGGAGCGGACCGAGGACGGTTTCGTGGCGCGCAACGACCGCGGGGCCGAGGTCGCCATGGGCGGTGGTGACGAGCAGGGGGCGTTCACGCCCGTCGAGCTGCTGCTCGCGGCGCTCGGCGGCTGCAACATCGTCACCGTGGAGCCGCTGACCGCCCAGCGCGGTCACCGCATGGTCCGCCTGGCGATGACCGTGCACGCCGAGAAGGTCGAGGCCACCCGGCTGGGGCCGATCACCATCACCTACGACGTGGAACTGCCCGAGGGCGACGAGAAGGCCGGGGAGGTCCTCGACGCGGTGGCCCGCCGGGTCGAGGAGAAGTACTGCACGGTGAGCCGGGCCCTGAGGGAGACCACCGAGGTCCGCCTCGAACTCCCCTGAGGGGGCGCCGGGCGGTCCCGGGGCTCCGGGCCGGTTCCCGGCCGGAGGCTGCAGGTCCAGGGTTCTGGGTTCAGGGTTCTGGGCCGGGGCTCTCGGCCGAAGGCTCCGGGTCCAGGGCTCCGGTTCCGGGGTTCTGGGCCGGGGCGGGCGACCGGCCGGGGCTGTCGACCGGGACGAGCCAGGCGATAGCCGCCGAACCAATGAAATCGAAACCCGAACCAATGGGATCGACGCTCCGGAGGCCGATTTTCGCGTGTCAGGCGGAGATGGCGGCCCTTCGGTGATACCGGGTCAAGGTTGGGTGTAGGCGCAAAATCAACCTTTGGATGACGCGCACGTTACATTTGGCCAGGTAGTGTGGTTGCAGGTCGAGGGGGTTGGGAAGCCTCCGGAACCGCAAGAGCCTTTCACCGGATAAAGGGCGCGAGGGGGATCGCGTTCCTAGCGGAGCCGCCGGAGTCTTGGGGGAGACGAAGGCACAGCCCGCAAAGAGATCGGGGTCGGACAGTTGGGGGACTGTCCGGCCCCGAGTCTTGTCCGGGGCCGGAACGATGATCGAGGCACCGGCCGGACGGCGCGTTGCGAGGGAGATCGATCCGAGATCAACCGGGGTGCGGGCGCGTCGAGGCTGCTGCTAGAGTTACCTCCGTTGCGGGCGCCGCTAGCTCAGTTGGTTAGAGCAGCTGACTCTTAATCAGCGGGTCCGGGGTTCGAGTCCCTGGCGGCGCACCACGATCAGAAAGCCCAGGTCGGCACGTCCGGCCTGGGCTTTCCCCGTTCCCGCGCGCTCCCCGGCGAGAGCGGGCGCGTGACCGGGCGGGCTCCGTTTACCGCTCGCCGGCCGGGGCTTCCTACGATGCCGGTATGGAAGTGCTGAGCGAGCAGGAGTGGCGGCGCCGGGATCTGGCGCACCGGGACCGGGTCGGGGCCTGGATCGGGCCGCATCTGCGCCGTGGCCGCGAGCGGGTCGCCCATCCGGTCGAGGACTTCCTGTTCACCTACTACAGCTTCCGGCCCGGACGCCTGCTGCAGTGGCATCCCGGGGCCGGTGTGGTCCTGGCCGGGGCCCGCTCCTTCGGGACCCATTACCGCGACTGCGCCGAGGGCGCCGTACTGGATCTCGACGAGGTCCTGCCCCGGCGCACGGCCGTGATCGGCTGGATCCGGGACCTGCTGGCCGCCACCGCGAGCAGGCCGCCGCACCTGGGCTGTTTCGGGATGCACGAGTGGGCGATGGTCTACCGGACGCCCGAGGAGGAGATCCGGCACTCCTCCTTCCCGCTCAGGCTCTCTCCCGAGCGGATCGAGGAGATCGTCGACCGGCGCGGGGTGCGGTGCGGCCACTTCGACGCGTTCCGTTTCTTCACCGCCCCGGCCCGCCCGCTCAACACGATCCAGCCGACCCGCGAGCTCCAGCGGGAGCTGGAGCAGCCGGGCTGCCTGCACGCCAACATGGACCTGTACAAGTGGGCCTACAAGCTGTCGCCCCTGGTCGGCAGCGAGCTGGTCGCGGACTGCTTCGCGCTGGCCCGCGACATCCGGACCGTGGACATGCGGGCCAGCCCGTACGACCTGAGCGCCCTGGGGTACCGGCCCATCCAGGTGGAGACCACCGACGGGCGCGCGGAGTACGTGACCGCCCAGCGCGGCTTCACCGAGCGGGCCGCCCCGCTGCGCGAGCGGCTGCTGCGGGAGTGCGACCGGCTGCTTGCCCTGACCTGAACGGCCCGTCCCGCCGAGCATGCCGCCGTCGTTCCGGAAGACCCGGCCGAGCGCGTCGCGGTCATGAAGAAGATCATGAAGCAACCGATCGGGTGACCGGCCCACCGGTCTGCGCCGGTGGGCCGGTCGCATCACGGGGCCGGGCGTCGCTGTGCGTGGCGCGCGGCTCCCGCGCGTAGGGAATCTTCCCGAACGGCTGGCGTCCGGAAGGGGACTGTTAGTAAGGTTTCTTGTTAATAACGTGCTATCCGTCGGCCGTTGGACATGTTCCGCCTCCCATTTCCCCCTTTCTGGAGGAGTCGACGTGCGTTTGCGCAACAAGATCATCACTGCCGGTACCGCCGTGGTCAGCGCGGGATCACTGCTCGTCCTGCTGCCGTCCGCCCCGGCCGTCGCCCACGGATCCATGTCGAACCCGCCCAGCCGGGCCTACGTCTGCAAGACCGAAGGTCCCGAGACCGCCAAGTCCGCGGCCTGCAAGGCGGCCGTCGCGGCGGGAGGCACCCAGGCGTTCTACGACTGGCACGAGGTGTCCCGCCTAGAGGCCGGCGGCAACCACCGTCAGATCATCCCCGACGGCCAGCTCTGCGGCGCGGGACGTGACAAGTACCGCGGGCTCAACCTGGCCAGGACCGACTGGCCCGCCACCCGGGTCTCCACGGGCCCGCTGACCGTCACCTACCACGCGACCGCGCCGCACGCGAACAGCAACTTCGAGTTCTACATCACCCGGCAGGGCTATGACCCGTCCCAGCCGCTGCGCTGGTCGGACCTGGAGCACATCAGGACCTTCAACAACCAGAACCCCACCCAGTTCACCAACTGGACGATCAACCTCCCGCAGCGGAGCGGCCGCCACATCCTCTTCTCGATCTGGCAGCGCGTCGTGGGCAGCACCGAGGCCTTCTACACCTGCTCCGACGTGGAGTTCGGCGGCGGTGGCCCCGGCCCCTCGCCGACCCCCACCCCGACCGTGACCCCCACGGTGAAGCCGACCCCGACCCCGACGCCGACCCCGACGCCGACGAGCCAGCCGGGTGGCAGCTGGAGGGCGGGCACCGCCTACACGGCGGGCACCCAGGTGACCTACGGCGGCGCGACCTACCGGTGCCTGCAGGCGCACACCGCGCTGGACGGCTGGGAGCCGCCGAACGTCCCGGCCCTGTGGCAGCGTCTCTGATCCGGTCCGTGCCCCGGTGAGACCCGGCCGGAACGGACCGCGACCCGCGGCCCGTCCCGGCCGGGTCCGTCGTCCTTCGAAGGAGTTCCGATGAGGAGTGCGGTACCGGCGGTCGTGTTCGGCGTCCTGCTGCTGTCCGGCTGCGGCGCCCACGACGTCCAGCAGCTCCGCGGCGCCTCGGGTCACGGAGCGCACGGCGCCTCGGCCCCGACCACCACGGTCACCACGGGCGCCCCGGCGTCCGGCACGCCCGGTGCCCCCGCGTCCGGTACGCCGGGCACCTCCCCGTCCGGCGCGTCCGGGCACGGGGAGCACGGCGGCCACGACGGGACCGGGGCCGGCGGGGGAGTGCCCAGCCCCTCTCCGGCGCCACCGGTCGGGACCGCCGCGGGAGTCGCCTTCAACGCCCCGGACGTGATGTTCCTGCAGATGATGGTCCCGCACAACACCCAGGTGGTCGGACTGGTGCGGCTGGTCCGCGGGCGGGAGGTCCGTCCCGAGGTGCGGGAGCTGGCCGAGGCGATCGGGGTGACCCAGGAGCGCGAGGCCGCCTCGATGGCCGCCCTGCTGGCCGCCTGGGGGCAGCCCGCGACCGCGGAGGACGACGAGCACGCCGCCCACGGCGGGATGCCCGGGGTGAGCCAGGAGGAGATCGAGGCGCTCACCTCCGCCCCACCGGCCGAGTTCGAGAGGAGGTTCCTGGACATGATGATCGCCCAGCAGGACGACGCCTCCCAGATGGCCAAGGTGGAGGTGGCGACCGGGTTGCACTCCCAGGTCACCGGGATGGCCAGGCGGGTCGACGTCTCGCGTACCGCGCAGGTCGCGCAGATGCTGGCCCTGCGCGGCCGGTAGGGATCCGCCCGCCCGTACGGCGGGAGGATCCCCGCGGGACGACGGGCCGCCTGACGGCCGCGGGAAGGCGCCGACAGGGACATGCCTCCGCCGGTGACGTTTGAGATCCGTGTGGGGGATAGATGGTCAGATGTTGGCTCGAAGGAGGAGATCCCATGACCATCGCAGGCGGCATCATTCTCATCATGCTCGGCGCCATCCTCACGTGGGCGGTCGAGTTCGACATCGCCGGATTCGACATCAACGTCGTCGGTGTCATCCTCATGATCGGTGGCCTCGCCTGGCTGCTGTTCGCCGTCTACCGGCTCAGCCTCGCCCGCCGGGCGGTGGCGGACTCCACGGCGACCGCGGTCATCGACGACCCGGTCGTCCAGCGCCGCGTCTACGAGGAGCGCCGCTACAACGACCCGCCGGTGGTGTGATCCCCCGGGGGAGCCACGGCAGGGCGGAGATCCGCCGGTCCTTGATCGGGTCGGATCCGTTAAGAACCTCTCCGGGCGGGTAACCGTCCTTTCTCGGTAGAAGCGAACGGAGGACAGGACGTTGAGCAGGGTCGTATCCCGCGGCGCGAGTGCCGCGAGCGGAATGCTCGGTGGTGCCATCGCCGGCGCCATCTTCAAGCAGGTCTGGAAGTTCGCCTCGGGTAAGGACGACGCGCCTCAGGCGACGAACGAGGAGTACGGCTGGCGCGAGGTCCTGGTCGCCGCCGCCATCCAGGGGGCGATCTTCGGCGTGGTCAAGGCCGCGATCGACCGGTCCGCCTCACGGAGCATTCACAGGGCCACCGGCAAGTGATCCCATGAGAGCCACCACCGGCGGCTGAGACCGGTCGAGCCGGTGACACCGGTCCGGCGCCAGGAGCCCCGGCCCTCCACGGAGGGCCGGGGCTCTCGCGCGTCCGGACGGCCTTTCCGCGTCCCGCACGAACCGAGGACGGAAACGGTCCCGTACGAGCCGGAGGGCCGGGGACGGTCCCGTACGAGCCGGGGGCCGGGGACGGCGGGGGCGAGGGGAGCGTCGGGACGACGCAGGGGCGGCCGGGCGGCGGGAACGGAGGCGCGGACGTAGGCGCGGACGGAGGCCGGGTCAGGCGACCCCGGTGCACGGCCGCCTGCGGCCGGTCCGCCGCGCGGGGAGATCGTGGCCTCGCCGGGTGCCGCCGGTCCGCCGGTCGGGGGCCCGGCGGGAGAGCACCTCCGCGTAGACGGCGCAGGTACGGGCGGCGACGCCCTCCCAGTCGTAGTGCGCCCGCGCGTGGGCGGCCGCGGCGGCACCGTACGCGGACAGCAGGTCAGGTGCGGCGAGCAGCCGGCGCAGCGCGCCGCCCAAGGCGTGCGGCTCGCGCGGCGGGACCAGCAGGCCGGTGACGCCGGACAGCACGGTGTCCAGGTGCCCGCCCACGGCCGAGGCGACCACCGGCACGCCGCAGGCCATGGCCTCCAGCGGCACGATCCCGAACGGCTCGTACCAGGGCACGGTCACCACGACGTCCGCCGAGCGCATCAGGGCCGGGACGTCCTCCCTGTCCACCCTGCCGAGGAACCTGACGCGGTCGCCCACCCCGCAGCCGGACGCGACCCGCGCGAGCCTTTCGGTCTCCGGGTCGTCCGGATGACCGCCGGCGATCACCAGGGTGGCCTCCGGGACGTCGGCGAGGGCCCGGATCGCGGTGTCCACGCCCTTGCGGGGCACCGGGCGGCCGATGGAGAGCAGGACGGGCCCGGCGCCCAGGTCCATCCGGGGGCCCTCGGGGGTGAAGGCGCGCACGTCGACGCCGCACGGCACCACCCTCGTCCGGTGGCCGGGCACGCCCATCCGGCGCAGTTCCTCCACCTCGTCGGAGCAGGTCGCGATGGTCACGTCCGCGTGGCAGGCGACCGTGGTCTCGATCCCGACGCGCTCGGGCGGGCTGGTGTCGGCCGCGCCCTGGTGGCGCCGCTTGACCGTGCCGAGGGCGTGGAAGGTGTGCGCGACCGGGACTCCGGCGTCCCGCGCGGCGGCCAGGGCGGCCAGGCCGCTCATCCAGAAGTGGCTGTGCACCATGTCGGGCGGTGCCGACGCGCGCGACCTCCAGCGCCGGGCGAGCCAGCGGCCGAAGTCCGGGATCCAGGGGAGCAGGTCGTCCTTGGCCAGGACCACGGCGGGCCCGGCCGGGACGTGGACCACGGTCACCCCGGGGGCCAGGGCGATCTCCTCCCGCTGGAGGGGCGACTCCCGGCGGGTGTAGACGGTCACCTCGTGCCCGCGTCCGGCGAGCGCCCGCGAGAGGGCGGCGACGTGGACGTTCTGGCCCCCGGCGTCGGCGCCGCCGACGGTCGCGAGGGGGCTGGCGTGTTCGGACACGATGGCGATCCGCATGGGCACGTCTCCTCCTGGGGTACGAGGTAGCCGTGCCTGCGTCCTAGGCACACGCGTCCCAGCTGCCCCTGCCGAGGGTTTTAAACGTGTTTGACCTCGGCATACGTGGGAAGGCGAACTGCTTCGGACGGAGAGGAGTTCGACGATGGAGGCTCCGCAGTACATCGCGGCGCGCGTGCAGAGCGCGCTCGCCGAGGACGAGAGGACCACGGAACTCGGCATCCGGGCGGACGTCCGGGGCGACCAGCTCTACCTGCGCGGTCAGGTCACCGCTGCCGAACGCCGTGACCTGATCGCCGAGGTGGCCGGTGAGGCGGCCCCCGGCCTGGTCGTCCACAACGAGATCGACGTCGTGGACGTACGGGAACCGGGGAAGGAGGAGAAGCTGTGAGAGAGCTGCGCATCGCCGCCGTCGGGGACGTGCACCTGGACGAGAGCCTGCGGGGGCAGTACCGCAAGCGGCTCGAGGGTATCGAGGAGCGCGCCGACGTCCTGCTGCTCGCCGGTGACCTGACCCGGCACGGCACGCTGGAGGAGGGGCGGGTGGTGGCCGACGAGTTCCGCGACCTGCCGATCCCGGTGGTCGCCGTGCTGGGCAACCACGACCACCACTCCGACCTGCCCGCCGAGATCGCCGCCCTGCTGCGGGACGCCGGCATCCACGTCCTGCACGACGACGCCACGGTGCTCGACATCGACGGGGTGCGGCTCGGCGTGGTCGGCGGCAAGGGGTTCGGCGGAGGGTACGCCGGCAAGTGCGCCAGTGACTTCGGCGAGCCCGAGATCAAGGCGTTCGTGGGTCACACCAAGCGGATCGCGGAGCGCTGGCGGGTGGCCCTGAAGGAACTGGAGGCCGACCGCACGGTCGTGCTCTCCCACTACTCGCCGGTCAAGGACACGCTGGCGGGCGAGCCGCTGGAGATCTACCCCTTCCTCGGCAGCTACCTGCTGGCCGAGGCGGTCGACGCCGAGGGCGCCGACCTGATCGTTCACGGTCACGCGCACGCCGGTACGGAGAGGGGCGTGACGCCGGGCGGCATCCGGGTGCGCAACGTCGCCCTGCCGGTGCTCGGCCAGGCGTACGCCGTCTACTGCCTGTAGGACCCCGTCCGCCGGGGCGCTTTCCACGCCTCGGCGGGCGAAGGATCCGGACAAGAAGAAGCGGGCCGGGGGATACCCGGCCCGCGAAGCTTCTATGGGAATTCGGGGCGACTTCGGTTCTGCTCTTTCACGGGCCGCGAGGCCCGGTCTTCACTCGTGTGCCGGCGTCAGGCCGACACGGGACGGGGTACGGACGCCACGTCCGCACCTGGCGTTCGGCGAGCGCGAGGCCCGCGTCAGACATTGAAGATGCTCACACCCCCGGGGCCCACGAGGAAACCGAGGACGATGAGGACGATCCCCCACAGGAGGTCGCGACGGGCCAGGATGACATAGATCCCGGAGATGACGAGGACGACTGCGATGATCCAAAGCAAGGTAGCCATAACCGCCCTCTGCCCTCACAATTCACGACTTAACATCTTCATCATCCTCGGTTCGGTACAGATCAATAATCGGTTGGATGAACCACAACCAAAGGCTGGTCAGAGCCACGACCGCGCCGAACAGCGCGGCGGGCCAGGCGTTGATGACGGTCTCGGCGACCAGGGCCACCGCACTGGTCATCGCGACCAGCAGCCAGCCTGCGCCCGCGATGCCGAGCGCGTTGGAGCGGTGCAGCATCTTCTCCTTCAACCCGGTGCGGAACAGCAGGCGGTGCTGGGCGGCGGGGGTGATGAAGCAGACGGAGGCGATGGCGGCGCTCAGCAGGGCGATGAAGAACAACCAGCGTCCCAGCACGTCCACCTTCTGGAACCCGGGGGCGAAGGGGACGGTGAGCAGGAACGCGAACAGCACCTGCACACCGGTGACCGCGACGCGCAGCCCCTGTAGCAGCTCTCCGAGCTCCCGGTCGACCCGTTCCTTACGACTCTCTCCCGGATGCGGGTCGTCTTTTTGTACGTGTTCGGGCTGAATCATGAACAGCGTTTACCCAGGGTCGGGTTTGCCATGCCTAGCTGCGGAGTTATGGGGTACGCGAGTGCCCATGGGACACAGTCACGAGGTCACCGACGCGATCCTGGAGACGCTGAAGCGGGCCAGCAGCGGTCTGAAGGACGCCGACGTCAGGTTCGCGCTCGCGGGAGGCTGTGCCGCGTACGCGCGCGGAGCCGCCCCTTCACTGCACGACGTTGATTTCGTCCTCCCCCAGGAGGACGTGCCGACCGCCCTGGAGGCGCTGAGCAAGCTGGGCTTCGAGACGGCCAAGCCGCCCGAGGACTGGCTCGTCAAGGCCTACGACGAGGGCAGGCTGGTGGATCTGATCTTCTCCATCTGCGACCATCCGGTGACCCCGGAGCTGCTGAAACGAGCCGAGCCGATGAAGGCGTCGGCGGTGATCCTGCCGGTCCTGGAGGCGACCGACCTGGTCATCTCATGGCTGTTGCCGCTCTCGGAGCACAGCTGCAACTACAGCTCGCTGCTTCCGCAGGTACGGGCCCTGCGCGAGCAGGTCGACTGGAACCGCGTCGCCTCCGTCGTGCAGCACTCTCCCTACGCCTCGACCTTCCTCGTCCTTCTCGAACGCCTCGACGTCCTGCCCGGCCCCCTCGACTCCTCGGGAGACCCGAGCTGGCCCTGAACAGTGTGAACCGCGTGTGAATTTCCGGCCCCTCGGAAGAAGAAATCGAACGACCGGCGCCGCCCCCCGCGGCGCCGTCTTCATGAACGACCTCGCACCGTCTCCGGGAGGGGGCGCGTACCGTCTCCAGGGGGAGTTCCGAACCGTCTCCGGGAGGGGGCCCGCGCCGCCTTCGGGAGGAGCGGGACGGCTCCGTGAAGAGAAGGACGGGAAGCGGGACGGGCCGGGGAACGGGAAGGGCCCCGCCGTGGCGGGGCCCTCGTCGATCGTCATGCCCGGTCGGGACCTCTCCGGCCGCACGTCCTCGTCAGAACGTGCCTGTTCGGTTCGCCCTCGTCAGGGCGTTCCCGGCCGGGTCGTCCTCGTCAGAACGTGCCCGGTCCACCGCCGAAGGGGAAGCGGCCGTAGTACTCGCCGACCCGGTCGCGGTACGCGGGCTCCTTGAAGTTGGCCTCGTCGAACTCGGGGGCGTCCTTGATCTCCTGCTTGGTCCGCGCGACGTAGATCTTCTGCTCCTGAGGGTCGATCTGCGTCACCGTGCTCGCCGGCAGGAGGACCTTCTTGCCGAAGATCCAGGGCCCCGTGTCGACGACCAGGTAGCTCTGGCCGACCTCGTAGGTCGCCTCGTCGACGGAGCCGATCTTCCCGTCGGTGGCCTCGACGTGGTAGCCGGCGACGTCGAGCGTCCTGTCCTGGCCGTAGACGTCGGCTCGGTAGTTCCAGAGTTCAGGCTGCATGGTCGAACATCTCCCTTGAACGTGACTCTCTGGGCTCCGCTTCAGTACCCGGGGCAGGGGCCCTAAACGACGTCTGCCCATGTCGGAGGGGATACAACACCGTGCCTCACCCCCGGTACGGACGTGCCGGCGCGGACCGGCGACACCGGCCGGGTGGCCGTGAGCCTCTCGTCCGGACGGGCACCGCTCCCCACCCCGGTCGCGGCCGGGAACGCCGCGCGGGCGTCCGATTCCGCCTCGGAGCGTCGTCCTCACGCCGGGGTCGTTCTTCCGGCGCTTTTCCGTGAGCCGGTCGTCCCGATCCCCGCCGGCCGGATCCGGAATGGCGATCGCGGAGGGTGGACAACGCGATTCTTATGAAAATGGAACCGACGCCTGTTGGGCGCGTGAATCCATCGGTGCTACACATTGGGAATGCACAAGTCGTTGATAGGCGTAGTGCTGCTCACGGGAATACTGCTCGCGCTCGCGGTCGTGGCCACGGTGATGGTGTTCGGGGCCGGCCCGTCGCCGGAGGTCGCGCGGTCCCGCTCCTCGCCACCGGCCTTGGTCCCGAGCACGGACACGGCGGCGGCCTCCGAGGAACCCCCGGCCGTGGCACCCCCGGACGAGGACACCGACGAGTACGAGGAGGAGCTCGAGCGCCTGCCTGCCGGCAGGGCGGTGCCCCTCGCGATAACCCAGGCCACCCGTGACAAGCTGGCCGCCGCGAGCCGCGCCGCCGCAGGCCCCTCCGCGAAGTCCGCGGAGGTGGCCACCAGGGATGGCATCTACTACGGCATGGTCTTCGGCGAGAGCCGGAAGACCGACACCTACTATGTGATCGCATTTCTGGACGGGCTGCACTTCTGGGTGCGTGAGGGCCGTGGTGAGTGGCGCTTCCGGGGTGATTACGACGCGCGGGTCTGCGCGCCGCCCGTCCCCACCTCGTTGTACGCCGCATGGGGATTGAGTTTCTCGACACGGGACCCGAACGAATATGAACTCTGCCCCGAATGACGCGGGCGGTGCGGGTTCTGCTCTCCCGGGCGCCGAAAGCCGTTCAGGGCGCGCCGTACGCATTTCAGGCGACCATATCGCCGGATATTCGCGATTACAGAACGGGTGCGATGCGAGACGCCCCACGGAGGCCACGCGATGGCCGGTGGGTCGCGGCTCGATCCGCAGGTGGTGGACCCCGCCCCACCGTGCGGCCGCCGGGCCGGGTGATGGCGGCATGTCGGCACATGTACGGACCATGACGCCCGGTCCGGTAGTCTTGTCCAGGTCGGGCGCCGCTAGCTCAGTTGGTTAGAGCAGCTGACTCTTAATCAGCGGGTCCGGGGTTCGAGTCCCTGGCGGCGCACCAGCACGAAGGCCCGGGCCCGGTTCGATGATCATCGAGCCGGGCCCGGGCCTTTCGGCGTTCCGGGCTCGGGGCGCCGGCCGGGGTCAGCGCGGGACGCGGCGGCGGCGCAGCAGGAGCCCGCCCACGGCGGTGAGGATGAGCACGGAGCCGGTCAGTACCAGGGGCCGGCCGTCGGGCCCGGCCTCGCCGCCGCCCCCGGTCGCCGCCGATCCCTCCGGCGTCTCCTCCACCTCGCCGTTCCCCGTGTCCGCCTCGGTGTCGGCCTCGGTGTCCGTGCCGGTGTCGGTGTCCGTGCCGGTGTCGGTGCCCGTGTCGGTGTCCGTTCCCATGTCGGTGCCCGTGTCGGTCCCGGTGTCGGTGCCCGTGTCCGTCCCCGTGCCGTTCGTCCCGCCGACCACGAGGTCCCGGGCGGTCAGGAGGTCGGCGTTGACCACGTCGCACTCGATCACCGGAGCGTTGGCCGCGGTCCCGAAGTTCAGGGCGGCCGGCTTCACCGTGGCCGTCCCGGAGGTGGGGGCGGTGGTCTTCAGGTCCACCGTGGCCGTGGGCAGCGGGATGACCTGGCTCGCGCCGACCTGGCCGAGCGTGCCCGTCCCGGTGGCGGAGGTCAGCCCGGGCATCCCGCTGATGGACGCGTACGCGTACAGCGAGGCGCCGGTCGCCAGTCCCGTGGCGGGCGCCCTCAGCCCGGTGCCGCCCGCGTAGGTCCCGCGCCAGCCGATGGTCGTCTGCGTGCCCGCCGCGGCACCGGTCGGCACCGTCAGCTCGACCTGGACCTTGATGCTCTGCGGCTGGGACTCACCGTCGGTCGTGCAGGTGTACTCCACGATGTCGGTGATCGTGTGCGCGACGGCCACCCGGCTTCGCGGCGTCTCGGGGACGGCTGCCCGGGTCGAGGCCGGGAGCAGGGCCGGACCACAGGCCAGGAGAAGGACGGACAGGACTGAGGGGGCTCGCACGGCGACTCCTGTGGCGACACGTCGGACAAGGGGGAGACGAGTCGCGAAGGTGTTCGGTTGTCCTCCTGTCCGCATTTGGACATTTTCTTGTCTTGAGCGGTGAAGTGCGTTAGTAAGTCCCGTCTCGCGTACCGCCGGACCCGGTACGCGAGACGGGACGGATCGCCCGCCGCGGGGTCAGAGCGCGGTGCGGGTGAACTGCTGGTGGGTGCCGGTGCCGCAGGGATACTGCTTGAACTGGATGTTGTCCTGGGAACCGCTCGGCAGGTCCACGCACTTGCCCGAGTGGCGGGCGACCAGCCGCAGGTAACCGCTCCCGGCGTCGGCCAGGGTGAACTGCTGGTTGGTGCCAGTGCCGCAGCCGTACTGGTGGATCGCGGCGCCGTCGGCGGTGCTCACGTCGCTGACGTCCAGGCACCTGCCCGAGTGGCGGGCGATGATCTGGACGTGGCCGCCGCCGATCGTCTGGATGCGCCACTGCTGGTTGGTGCCTCCGCCGCAGGTGTACTGGATCACGGCGGCGTTGTTGGCGGTGGACTGGTCCTTGACGTCGGCGCACTTGCCGGAGTGGCGTACGGTGAGCCGGTCGTAGCCCGATCCGACCGGGGTGATCGTGCCGGCCGCCGCGTCGATGGTCAGCTGCCGGGCGTTGGACAGGCTCATCGTGGTGTTGCCGGAGAACTGCACCGGGAGCCACACGTACCGGGAGTCGTTGACCGGCCCGCCCCAGGCCCCGGCCCACCGGTCGCCCAGGTAGAGGTACGAGGTGCCCTGGCTGCCCTGGACCGGTAGGACGTAGGCCGGTTGGGAGCCGTGGGTGAGGCCGTCGCCCACGTTCTGCCAGGCGCTCCAGGTGCCGGTGATGCTGGTCGCGGTGGCGTACTTGGCCTGGTTGGGGCTCCAGCCGGTCGCGCCGGAGGTCAGCATGAAGTAGACGCCGTTCCGCTTGAACAGGGCCGGTGCCTCCCGGTGGTCGCCGTCCCAGACGCGCACCAGGGCCCCGACGTCGGTGTAGTTCGCGGTCAGCCGGTAGACGTGCAGGTCGTAGTTCTCGTCGGCGGCCGAGATCATGTAGCCGGTGCCGTCGGTGTCCACGAATGTCGTGATGTCCCGGGACATGTGCCCGAGCGGCCGGAAGCTGCGCAGGTAGGTGTAGTTCCCGTCCACCGTGGAGGAGACCGCCACGGCCGCCCGCGCCTCGCCGTAGTCGCTGCCGTTCTCCTTGTGCATCCACATGACGTACTGGCCGGTGCTCGCATTGAAGACGACCTTCGGCCGCTCGATGTTGGCGACCTGCAGCTCGGCCGCGCTGGACTGGGTCAGCACGTGGTTGCGGAACTCCCAGTTCCGCAGGTCGGCCGACCGGTAGGCCGAGACGTAGCGGAACGTGCCGTTGGCGTTGCGGTTCTCCCCGAACCAGTAGTAGTACGAGCCGACCTTGAGCACGCCGCCGCCGTGGGCGTGCAGCGCGTTGCCGGAGGTGTCGGTGAACGGCGCGCCGACCGGCACCGTGACCGGCGCGGCCCGGACGGACGCGGTCACGGCCGGCACGGTCGCGGCCTGAAGCGATGCGTCCTGAACGGCCGCGGTCTGGGCGGGCGCGGTTCGGACGGTCGCGGCCTGGGCGGGCGCGGCGCCGATCGGCGCGCCGGCCAGGACGAGGCAGAGCACGGACAGCACGGACAGCAGGGGCAGGAGGCGGGGACGGGACATGAGAGGACTCCTCTCGAAGGGGGTTCAGCCTTTGATGCCGCTGAGCAGGACGCCCCTGACGATGTAGCGCTGGGCGACGAGGAACAGGGCGACCAGGGGCAGGATGGCCACCAGCGCCCCGGCGAAGAGCGCCGGCAGGTTGACCGCCTGCTGGTTGAGGTTGGTGGAGAGCGCCACCTGCACGGTCCAGTACGCCGGGTCCTGGCCGATGACCAGCGGCCACAGGAAGGCGTTCCAGTGCTCGATGAAGGACAGGATGCCGAGCGAGGCGAACAGCGCGCCCGAGTTGGGCAGCGCCAGCCGCAGGTACAGGCCCAGGTGGCCCAGGCCGTCCACCCGGCCCGCATCCTCCAGTTCGCGCGGGAAGCGCAGGTAGAACCCGCGGAACAGCAGCACCGCGAACGCGCTGAACAGGCCGGGCACGATGAGCCCCCACAGTGTGTTCACCCCGCCCATCGAGCCCACCACGACGAACGTGGGGATGAACGTCGCGGCGCCCGGCACCATCATCGTGGCGATGATGAAGAAGAACACCGGCCGGGAGGCGGGAACCGGGATCCTGGCCAGGCCGTACCCGGCCATGGAGGCCAGCAGCGTCGCGACCGGGGCGGAGATCGCGGAGATCAGCGTGGAGTTCCACAGCGCGTGGACGAGCGGCACGGCCTCGTTGCCGAAGGCGTCGGCGAACCCCTGCAGGCTGACCGTCTCGGGCCACCAGTGCCAGTCCAGCGAGCCGAGTTCCCGCCTGCTCATCAGCGCGTTGCGGACCAGCAGGTAGAACGGGAGCAGGAACGGCACCGCGAGCACCACGGCCGCCAGGTAGGTGCCCAGGTTGCGCCTTCTCACCGGCCTCGTGGGCCTCGCCGTGCTCGCCGTGCCCGTCTCGCGCGCGGGTCTCGCGTTGTTCGCGGGCCTCGCCGGGCCCGCTGCGCTCGTCGGGCCTGCCGCGCTGGCCGGGCCTGCCGGGCCCGCCGGGGTCGTGGACGTCATCGGGCCTCCTCCTCGGCCGTCCTGCCGAAGCCGGCGAAGCGGCCCTGCAGCAGGGTGAAGGCCACGATGAGCAGGGTGACGACGAACGCGCCGGCCGAGCCCGCGCCGTAGTTCTGCTCGCCGAGCGCGGTCTGGAACAGGTAGATCAGCGGGGTCCTGCCATCCGCGCCGCCCAGCCCCGACAGGTTGGAGGCGAGGATGTTGTAGAACTCGTCGAACGCCTGGAAGGCGTTGATGATCAGCAGCAGGGTGACCGCGACCGAGGTGTTGCGCAGCATGGGCCAGGTGATGTGGCGGAACAGCCGCCACCCCGACTCGGCCCCGTCGACCCGCGCGGCCTCGTACAGCTGGGCGGGGATCTGCTGGATCCCGGCCAGGAAGAGGATCATGTAGAAGCCGGTCTGCAGCCAGAGCCGCACGGTGACCAGCACGATCCAGTACAGCGGCGGGTCCACGGTGGCCACCCAGCCGATCGACTCCTCGTACCCCAGCAGGTAGGCCAGGCTGTTGGCCACCCCCGAGGGCGTGCCGCTGAACAGGCTCATCTTCCACACCAGGGCGCCGACCACGTACGAGACGGCCGCCGGGATGAAGAAGGTCGTCCGGAAGAACGCCCGCCCCCCGCGCAGGCGGTTCACCAGCACGGCCAGGCCCAGCGCGAACGCGAACGTCACCGGCACGATGAGCAGCGTGAACACCACGATCGTGACCAGGGACCTGGTGAACGCGGGATCGGCCAGCAGGCGCCGGTAGTTCTCCAGGCCGTTCCAGGCGCCCAGGCTGATCGTGCCGCGCGCCTCGTTGAAGCTGAGCAGCAGCCCCCAGCCGATGGCCACGTACTTGAACACGAACAGCCCGGCCACCATCGGCAGCGTGAGGAGGAGGAACGCGCGCCAGGCGGGCCAGCGCCGCGCCCCCGCCGCCCGGCCCGCCGTCCGTCCGTCCGGCCCCGCCCGCCCCGCCCGCCACGGCCGCCGCGGCGCGGGCCCGGTGACCGCCCCGCCGGAGGGCGTCCCGGTCGCGGAGGCCGGGCTCACAGCGCGGGCATCCGGTCGAGGATGTCCTGGGAGCGTTCGGCCGCCTCGGCGAGCGTCCTGGCCGGGTCGGCGTCCTTCTTGACGATCGCGGTGACCGCGTCGGTGTACGGCTGGCGCACCTCGGGCGTCCACAGCGCGGGCTGCTTGACGCCGTTGGCGGCGGTGGCGTCCATCACGGTCTTGGCGAGCCCGGTCCGCAGCTTGTCGGCCTGGGCGGCGATGCTGGTGCGCGGCGGGAGGTGGAAGCCGTAGGCGAGGTTCCAGTCGGTCTGCGCGGCCGTGTTCTCCACCCACAGCCAGCGGACGTAGCGCTTGGCGGCCTCCAGGTTGGCGCTCTTGCCGTTGACGACCTGCACCCAGCCGCCCATGTTGACCACCGGCTTGCCGCCGGCCTTGAACGCGGGCAGCGGGAAGGCGCCGACGTCGTCGCCGAGCGCCTCGGTCATGCCGGGCACGGCCCACAGGCCGCCCCACTGCATGGCGGCGGCGCCGGTGACGAGCGCGCCCGGGTCCCACCAGTCGGTGGAGTAGCCCTGCAGGGTGGCCTTGGCGTCGTAGAGACCCTTCAGCGCGGTCAGCACCTCGACCACCGCCGGGTCGTCATAGACGATCTTCCGGTCCCGGACCAGCGGGTTGCCGTTGGACCACGGGACGACCGTGGCCAGCGGGCCGATCCCGTCGTTCCCGGCGAACAGGCCCTTCTGCTTGCCCGCGGTGAGCTTCTTCGCCGCCCCGGCCAGCTCGTCGAAGGTGTTCGGGACGGGCAACCCGGCCTTCTGGAACAGGGACGGACGGTAGAAGAGCAGCATCAGGTCGACGACCATGGGAACGGCGTAGACCTTGCCGCCCCAGGTGTACGGCTCCAGCACCGTGGGGTTGAAGTCGGCCTTCTCGGCGCCGAGGACGTCGTCGAGCGGGGCGACCTGGTTCGCCTTGACCATGTTCGGGCTGACGTCGTTGACCTCGTAGACGTCCGGGCCGCCCGGCGTGAGCACCGCGGCCGTCCACTTGGTCGCGTAGTCGCCGGGGATCCAGGACACCTTGACGGCGATGTCCGGGTTGGCCTTGGTGAAGTCGGCGGCGTAGCGCATGGCCGCCTGCTGGGTGCCCGCCTCACCGTACTCGTGGTACCAGTGGTTCAACGTGATCTTGGGGGCGCCCGCGGGGGAGGCGCCTCTCGCCTTGGCCATGGGGTCGCCGCCGGAACAGGCGGAGACGGCGGCGCCGGCGACGAAGAGCACGGACCCCTTCAGGAATCCGCGGCGGGTGGGAGGGCTGTCCATCGGGTGTCACCTCTCGCGTGGGGGGACGGAACGGTGCCGATGTCAGGTAACCGGTTACTTCGACGTCATGAGGCGGACGCTAGACGCGGGAATCGGGTGCCGTCAAGGTTCGGATGAACACCGCACAAAGCCCTGTACCCGGTTGTCAGGTGCTGACCTGGATCTCTGTCAGAACGCATTCGCCGACTGTTAACTTTTCGTTACAAAGGCCCCGGGAGTCCCTTGACGCCCCCACGAGGGATCTTCTAGCGTCGGGGCACCGCCTAGTAACCGGTTACCTTCCCGGGAGTGTCATGAGACTGCCGCCCGACGACCGGATCCTCTCCCCGTACACCGGCTACACCCGCGAGCACTGGCTCGCCGCGGCCGACGGCCTGCTGGAGGCCGTCGTGCCGTACGCGGTGCCCGGGTTCGCGCAGATCCGGCTGCCCGGCAGGCAGAGCTGGGCCGGCCCGGACTCGGACGGCCTGGAGGGGTTCGCCCGCACCTTCCTGCTCGCCGCGTTCCGGGGCGACGCCGCCGTGCTGGAGCGCTACGCCGAGGGGCTGGCGAGCGGCACCGACCCGTCCTGCCCGTACGCCTGGCCGGAGCTGACCGACAACTCCCAGCAGATCGTCGAAGCCGCGTCGATCGCCCTGGCGCTGCACGAGAGCGGCCTGTACGACACCCTCGCCCCGGACGTCCGCGAGCGGCTGGCCGCCTGGCTGGGCGGCATCGTCGGCACTCGGACCTGGCCGTGCAACTGGGTGCTGTTCAAGGTGGTCATCCAGCAGTTCCTGGCCAACGTCGGCGCCCCGCACGAGCCCGTGGAGATCGCCGAGGCGCTGGAACAGGTCGAGAGCTGGTACGTCGGCGACGGGTGGTACACCGACGGCGACGGCCAGAACTACGACTACTACTGCGGCTGGGCCATGCACCTGTACACGCTCTGGTGGACGCGCATGTCGGGCGCTTCCCCGGACGTCTACCGCGACCGGCTCCGGCTCTTCCTGGAGGGGTACGCGCACTTCTTCGCCGCCGACGGCGCCCCGGTGCACCAGGGCCGCTCGCTGACCTACCGGTTCGCGGCGGCGGCGCCGCTGTGGCTCGGCGAGCTCTTCGACGCCACCCCGCTCTCCCCGGGCACCACCCGGCGGCTGGCCGGCGGCACCCTGCGGCACTTCCTGGACCGCGGCGCCGTGGGCGACGACGGCCTGCTCAGCCTGGGCTGGCACGGTCCGTTCCTGCCGGTCACCCAGCCCTACTCCGGTCCCGGCTCGCCGTACTGGGCGAGCAAGGGCTTCATCGGCCTGCTGCTGCCCGCGAGCCATCCGGCCTGGACGGCGACCGAGGAGCCCGCCCCGGTGGAGACGGCCGACCGGGTGGTGGCGCTGCCCGCGCCCGGCTGGCTGCTGCACTCCACCCGGCGCGACGGGATCGTCCGGCTGCTCAACCACGGCAGCGACCACAACGCGCCCGCACCGGCGCGGGCCGTCGACGACCCGCACTACGCCAGGCTCGCCTACTCCACGCACGCCGGGCCCACCCATGCCGCACCCGCCACCACCGGGGACGGCGGCACCGGGGACGGCGGCACCGGAGGCGCCGACGAGGACGGCCGCGCCGTGGTCGTCGACAACCACCTGGCCGTCGTCGCACCGGACGGCGCCGCGAGCCGGCGCCGGCGCATCGAGCGGATCGGGGTGGCCGACCGCTTCGCCGCCTCGCGGTACACCGACGACACGCTGCCCGGTGGTCCCGTCACCGTGGAGACCGCCTCGGTCGTGCACGGCCCCTCCGAGATCAGGGTGCACCGGGTCACCGCGCCGGCAGGCCACGTCGTCCGGGACGGGGGACACGCCGTGCCCCCCGGCGGGCCGGAGAGCTCGATCGTCCCCCTGCACGGCTGGCGGCGCCGGGGCGTGTCCCGCTCGCCCGCCGGCACCGCCTTCGGACCGGACGCGTGCACGCCGTACCTGGAGGCGGTCCACCCCGGCGGCACCGCGCTGTTCGCCTCCCTGGTGACCCTCGGCGCCCCGGTCCCGCACGACGCCACGGCCGCGCACGACGGCGAGGCCACTACGCTGGACCTGCGGGTACGCGGGGACGCCCTGGAGATCGCCCTGCCCGGCGGGGAGCTGGTGGAGGTCGGGCTCGGCGACCGGCCCCGCTACCGCCGGCGCGGCCCGGACGGAGACGTCGTCACCTGGGAGGCGGAGTGAGCACGGTGAAGCGCGTCACCATCAGGGACGTGGCCGGTCGCGCCGGCGTCTCGGTGGCCACGGTCTCCCGCGTCCTCGCCGGTGACTACCCGGTGCTGGCCGCCACCCGCAACCGGGTGATGCGGGCGGTCCGCGAGCTGGACTACGTGCCCAACGCGCACGCCAGGGCGCTGTCCGCGGCCCGGCCCGGGGCCGTCGCCATCGTGGTCAACACCGTGTCGGTGCCGTACTACGCCTACATCGCCCAGGGGGTGGAGGAGCAGGCGGCGCGCGAGGGCAGGCTCTCGCTGATCTGCACCACCGGCGGCGACCCCGGCCGGGAGCTGTCGATCGTGCAGCTGCTGCGCGAGCAGCGGGCCGAGGCCGTCATCCTGGTGGGCAGCGTCGTGGTGGACGAGGAGTACCGCAAGCGGATGACCGAGTACGCGCGCTCGCTGGCCGCGGCGGGCTCGCGCCTGGTGCTGTGCGGGCGCCCGCCGCTGGAGGAGGGCGGGCCGGCCCTGGTCGTCGGGTTCGACAACGCCGGCGGCGCCCGCGCGGTGACCGCCCACCTGCTCTCGGCCGGTCACCGCAGGATCCTCTACCTGGGGCTGCGTCCCGGACACTCCACCTCCGACAGCAGGGTCGCGGGCTACCGCGACGCGCTGGCCGCCCACGGGGTCCCCGCCGACCCCGCGCTGGAGGTCGAGGGGGAGTTCTCCCGGGAGGCCGGGTACGCCGCGCTGACCGCGCGGCTGTCGCTGGGGCCGCCCGACTTCACCGCGATCTTCGCGTGCAACGACCTGGTGGCCGCGGGAGCGATCCAGGCGCTGCGCGAGCACGGGTTGCGGGTGCCCGACGACATGTCGATCGTCGGCTACGACGACGTGCCGCCCGCGGTCGACCTCGGCCTGACCACCGTGCACCTGCCGCACGACGAGCTCGGCAGGACCGCGGTACGGCTGGCGCTGGGCCGAGACGTCACCGGCCCGACGGTCCTCGGCACCCACATCGTGGTCCGCGACTCCGTCCGACCCCTCACCGTCCGATGACCCCGTCCGCGGCGTTCGCCATGCAGCCCGGCCTGCTGCCCGAACTCTTCCCCGCCGACCTGCTGCTCCGGCTGTCACGGGTGGCGCGGGTGCGCGAGGGGGTGCTCTCCTCCTTCGACCCGCCGCCCGACGTGGAGATCCTGATCACCGGCTGGGGCTGCCCGCCGATCGGCGAGGACGTGCTGGAGCGCGCCCCCCGGTTGCGCGCGATCGTGCACGCGGCCGGGAGCGTCAAGGGGCACGTGACCCCCGCGGTGTTCGAGCGGGGCGTCACGGTCTCCTCGGCGGCCGAGGCCAACGCGCTGCCGGTGGCCGAGTTCACCCTGGCGATGCTGGTGCTGGCCGCCAAGCAGGTGTTCGTCAAGGCGCGGGCGTACTCGGCGGACGGCTGGTCGGGCGACGCGCTGCCCGGCGTGGCGACGCCGGGCGAGGGCGGCGGCCTGAACGGGGCGGTCGTCGGCGTCATCGGCGCCTCCCGGGTGGGGCGGCTGGTGATGGAGCGGCTGCGCGGTCACGGCGCGCGCATCCTGCTCAGCGACCCCTACGTCGGCCCGGCCGAGGCGACCGCCCTGGGGGCCGAGGCGGTGACGCTCGACGAGCTCTGCGGCCGGGCCGACCTGGTGACCGTGCACGCGCCGGCCCTGCCGGAGACCCGCGGGCTGCTGGACGAGCGGCGCCTGGCGCTGCTCCGCGACGGCGCGGTACTGGTCAACACCGCCCGCGGCTCCATCGTCGACACCGGGGCCCTGGTGCGGCACTGCGCCGGGGGCCGCATCGGCGCGGTCCTCGACGTGACCGACCCCGAGCCGTTGCCTCCCGGGCACGCGCTGCTCGGCCTGCCGAACGTCCTGGTCACCCCGCACCTGAGCGGGGCCAGGGGCAGGGAACTGCGCCGCCTGGGCGAGTTCGCGGTCGCCGAGGTCGAGCGGCTGGCGGCCGGTGTCCCGCTGCGCGGCGCCGTCCGTCCGGCGGACCTGGGCCGGATCGCCTGAGCGCCGCCCCGGCGTCCCCGGCTCCGTGACGCCCACCCGCGCGTCCCCACGTCGTGCCGTCCGCGCGGGGACACGCGGGGACACGCGGGCGGCACGCGGGCGGCGGGGACGACGGCTCACAGGGTGGGGACGACGAGGGCGATCAGCACGAGGTTGAGGACGACGATGACGGTGGTGGCGCAGGCGGCGGCCACCGTGGTCGCCCGCCGGTTCACCCAGGCGCCCATCACGTCGGGGCGGCGGGTGAGCAGCAGCAGTGGGACGAGCGCGAACGGGATGCCGAACGAGAGCACCACCTGGCTCAGCACCAGGGCGTGGGTGGGGTCCACGCCGAACGCCAGCACCGCCAGGGCCGGGACCACCGCGATCAGCCGGCGCAGCGAGATCGGGATCCGGCGCCGCAGGAAGCCCTGCATGACGACCTGGCCCGCGTACACGCCGACGCTGGAGGAGGCCAGTCCCGAGGCCAGCAGGGCGACGGCGAACAGCGTCGCGGTGAGCGGGCCCGACCCCTCGGAGAACTGCGCGTAGGCCCCGTGCAGGGTCGGTTCGGCGCCGGTGCCCCGCAGCAGCGACGCCGCCGAGACCAGCATCGCCATGTTGACCAGCCCGGCCACGCCCATCGCCAGGACCACGTCGATCCGCTGGGCGCGGATCAGCACCTCGCGGCGCGGCTCCTGGTCGCCGGTGAAGCGCTCCTGGGTGAGGGCCGAGTGCAGGTAGACCGCGTGCGGCATCACGGTGGCGCCGATGATGCCGGCCGCGAGCAGCACGCTGGCCGAACCGTCGAACCCCGGGACCAGCCCCCTGGCCATCTCGCCGTAGGGGACCTGGGCGTTGAGCAGCTGGTAGAGGAAGGCCCCCACGACCACGGCGAGGAGCGCGGTGATGGCCGCCTCGAACCTCCGCTGACGGGCCGTGCGGATGGCCAGGACGATGAAGGAGGCGACCGCGATCAGCACGCCGCCCTGGAGCATGGGCATGCCGAAGAGCAGGTTGAGGGCGACCGCGCCGCCGATGAACTCGGCGAGGTCCGTCATGATCACGACGATCTCGGCCTGGAACCACAGCCCCCAGACCACCGGGCGCCGGTAGTGGTCGCGGCACAGTTCCGGCAGGTTGCGCCCGGTGGCGATGCCGAGCTTGGCCGAGAGGTACTGCAGCAGCATCGCGACGACGTTCGCGCTCAGCACCACCCAGAGCAGCAGGAAGCCGAACCGGGCGCCGCTCTCCACGTTGGTCGCGAAGTTCCCCGGGTCGACGTACGCGACGGCGGCCACGAACGCGGGCCCCATCAGCCCGACCATCCGCTGCCGCATCCGGCCCAGTGGCCGGCCGGGGAGCCTGCCCGGCCGGGGGGCCTCACCCGAGATCACGGGCTCCGGGCTCGAAGCGTGTGGAACGGAATCCACGGCACCTACCTTCGGAGGTCGAGAGACGAGAACGACACGGGCTTCGGTGGTGGATCGGGGACCACGCCCCTCTCCCGCGGGGAGAACCGGCTCCGGAACCGGCGCCACGGTGGTGGCTCACCTCTTGTTGTACTGCGCCGGGATGGTCCCGTAACTGGATGGGCACGTTATGTAACGCTAACTTTTTGATTATCATCTGTGACGATCCGTCACGGAGCGGGGTCGCGGGGTCACCGGCGTTCCGGGCGGGCGGGCGTGTCGCGTCCGACGGGGGCGGGCTCCGGGGGTGAGCCGGAAACGGCTCCCACGATGAGCCGGAAACGGGCCCGGGCACGTGGGCGAGGGGCCGGGCGCGGGCCGTGCGGGGGGCGCGGGCGGGCCGGAAAAGGGCGTCGGCGATGACCGGCCGACGGTGGGAACCGGCCGGTTATGAGAGCGCTCTCACTCCAGGATAGGTTCCGTACGGGTGTCTTGGCCAGCGGTCGAGGCCGGGACGGGTGTGCCGGAAGCGATGTGCGTTGCGGTAGAACGCCCTATTTTCTGTAGTTTCCAGTCTCCCGCCTGCACTTCCGCGCTTTACCTATTCGTTACCAATGCGAAACATTGACTGCCGTCACGCTGGCCGTTACTTTTCGGTCAGAGAGCGCTCTCTCAAATCGGTCCGCTCTCGATCCGCCACTCCTCTCCCGGAGGCACCCCCCAATGGATCTCTCGATCCGGACCGCCGGTCCGGACAGCACGCACCCTCGCGGAGGGCGATCCGCCCTTCGCTCCAGGACCGGCCGCCGGCGTCTCGCCGCCGGTGTGGTCGTCGCCATGGTGGCCGGGCTGCTCGGCCTGGGCTCCGCCCGCTCCGCCGAGGCCGCCACGGTCGGCGCCGGCAGCTACGCCGACACCCTCCCGGCCGGACGCTCACTGCCGACCGGCTGCGGCTCCGTGTCCACCAACCCCCGCCAGTGGGTGACGTCCAACGCCCCCTCCGGGGCCGTGCCCACCAACGACTGGTGGTCGTCGCTCCTGTTCAAGAAGACCGACTGCGCGTACGGCGAGCCGCTGCACGCCCACCCACTCTCCTACGACACCTTCGCCAACGGCCTGGGCCTGTCCTACACCACGACCCCGGCGATCAGCGGCACCGCGACCGGGGTGGGGGAGTACCACTACCCCTACACGGAGAACATCCGCGTCGGCGTCTCCGGCCTCAACTCGCCGGACGTCAAGGTCGACGGCTGGAGCGACTGGACGGTCACCCCGTACTGGAGCGGCAACGGCCGGACCATGAAGGCCACCATCGGCCACGGCCTGCCGTTCTCGTACTACCAGGTCACCGGGGGTGACGCGCAGATCACCACGGCGGGCGTCCCGTCGGTGTGGTCGAACAACGGCGCGACCATCGGGTTCACCGCGGGCGGGCGCGACTACGTCGCCTACGCCCCGACCGGCGCCACCTGGTCGGTGAGCGGCACGACGATCAGCTCCTCGCTGGCGGGCAGGGGCTTCTTCTCGGTGGCGGTGCTGCCCGCGGGCGGCGACCGCGCCGCGCTGGCGAACACCTACGGCCAGTACGCGCACGCCCACGTCACCGGCACCCGCGTCTCGTACTCCTACGACCAGGGCGCGAGCAGGCTGGAGACCACCTACGCCTTCACCACCACGGCCAGGCAGGGGAGCCAGAGCGGCACGGTCATCGCGCTCTACCCGCACCAGTGGAACCACCTGACCGGCTCGACGCCGCTGGCGCAGACGTACGTCTCCGCGCGCGGCCAGATGAAGATCGTCACCGGTACGCAGTTCAGGACGTCGATGAGGTACACCGGCGTGCTGCCCGAGGTCCCGGCGGTGGCGGACAGCTCCGGCGCCGACCTCACCACGATCACCAACCAGCTCAACGCCGAACTCGGCAACCCGATGGACATCCGCGGCGACGACACCTACTGGACCGGCAAGGGCCTGGGCCGGGCCGCGCGCATCGCGGAGATCGCCGACCAGCTCAACCTGACGTCGGTGCGCGACGCGGCGCTGAACGCCATCCGCGGCCGCCTCAACGACTGGTTCACCGCCTCGCCCGGCAAGACCACCCGGGTCTTCTACTACAACCCCTCCTGGGGGACGCTGCTGGGCTACCCGGCCTCCTACGGCTCCGACCTGGAGCTCAACGACCACCACTTCCACTACGGCTACTACATCGCCGCCGCCGCCACGCTCGCCAAGTTCGACCCCAACTGGGCCAAGCCCGGCCAGTACGGCGGCATGGTGGACCTGCTGATCCGCGACGCCAACAACTACGACCGGTCCGACAGCCGCTTCCCGTACCTGCGTGACTTCGACATCTACGCCGGTCACGACTGGGCGTCCGGGCACGGCGGGTTCGGCTCGGGCAACAACCAGGAGTCGTCCTCGGAGGGCATGAACTTCGCCAACGCCCTCATCCAGTGGGGGCAGGCCACCGGAAACACCGCCGTCCGCGACGCGGGCATCTTCATCTACACCACCCAGGCCGCGGCGATCCAGGAGTACTGGTTCGACTCCCGCGACCAGAACTTCCCCGCCGCCTTCGGCCACAGCACGGTCGGCATGGTCTGGGGCAGCGGCGGCGCCTACGCCACCTGGTTCAGCGCCGAGCCGGAGATGATCCAGGGCATCAACATGCTCCCGGTCACCGGCGGGCACTTCTACATGGGCGACAACCCCGGCTACGTGACCACCAACTACAACGAGCTGGTCCGCAACAACGGCGGGCCGCCCACGGTGTGGCAGGACATCATCTGGGAGTTCCTCGCCCTGGGCAACGGCGACGCGGCGCTGGCGAACCTGCGGGCGAACAGCGGCTACACCCCCGAGGAGGGGGAGAGCAGGGCGCACACCTTCCACTGGATCCGCAACCTCGCGGCCCTGGGCACGGTGGACACCTCCGTCACCGCCGACCACCCGCTGGCCAAGGTGTTCAGCAAGAACGGCGCCCGCACCTACGTCGCCTCCAACATCACCGCGAGCCCCCTGCGGGTGACCTTCTCCAACGGCACCGTGCTCAACGTGCCGGCCGGGAAGACGGCCACCTCGGGCGCCCACACCTGGAGCGGCGGCAACGCCACCGGCGGCGGCACGGGCCCCGATCCCACGCCGACCCCCACCCCCACCCCGACTCCCACCCCGACGCCGGGCCCGTTCGCGGCGACGCGCTACCTGCAGTCCGGCGGGACGCTGCCCGGCACGGCCGGCGCGGCGGGCAGCGTCACGCTGGCCGCGGCGAACGGCAACCACGACGGCAACCCGACCAACGCGCAGGTCTTCACGGCGACCGGCCTCACCGCCGCGCACAACGGCGGCTCCACCGCGTTCGACCTGTTCGTGGACGCGGGCACCACGATCGCCAACGGCACCCAGGTGCGGGTCTCCTACGACCTGACCGGCGACGGAAGCTGGGACCGCCTGGAGACCTACGGCTACTTCGCGACCGACCCGGTGACGGGCTGGGAGCACTACACCGCCGCAGGGGGACCGCGCTCGGCCTCCGGGACGCTCGGCAACCTGTCGAACGGCCGGGTGAGGGTCGAGGTCTGGAACGCCATCGGCAACGGCACCACCAGCCTCGGCGTCGGCAACCGGTCCACGGTACGGCTGCCGTTCGGCTGATCCCCGGGTGGGCGGTCCTCGACCGGCCACCCCCGCCTTCTTCAGCCGACCTGTGACGGGACGGCCGGGAGCCCCCGATCCCGGCCGTCCCCCTTGCCGTCGCCGGAGAGGTTCCCGTCCCGCCCCGCGCCGTTCGCCTCAGGGGCGTCGCCGAACGACGGCCACGGCAGGCCGACCGGGCTCGCCGGGGGCAGGACCCCCGACTCCACCACGGCCCGGGTGAACGGGCGGAGCAACCGGGCCAGCTCGGCGGTCCGCTCCAGGCCGAGGGCCCGCCAGGGCACGGCCGCCGCCTCGTCGGTCAGGTTCTCGATCCGCTCGCGCTCCCGTACGGCCTCGGGCGTCAGGGCGCCGGAGGCGTCCACCCACCCGCGCTCGCGCAGGGCGACGGCGCCCGCCTCCCACTCCTCGTCCGTGAAACGCCGCGCGATCCGCAGCGCGGCCAGGTCCGTCTCGCCCGCCGCCACCTTGAGCAGGTGGGACTCGACCGGCGAGACGCCGTGGGCCACCAGCGCGGCCACGTGCCCGTCACCGCGGTGCTCGCGCAGCGTGGACGCCGCCTGCCAGAGCACCAGGTGCGGCTCGTCGGGCGCGGGCAGCGCCTGGTTCGCCCCGGCGAGGACCCGGCCCGCGGTGTCGGCGAGGCCCGCGGCCTCCCAGGCGAGCTCCGCCGCGGCCCGCAGGCCGTCCGATCCGATCGCCGCGTCGCCCAGCAGGTTCCGCAGCGCGTTGCCCGCGCCGTCGAGCCGGGCGCGCAGCACGTCCCCCGGGGTCGCGAACGTCCAGGCGTCCGGCAGGGCGCGGGCGACGTGGGCGGACGGGAAGCCGTGGAAGGCGGCCGTGACGACCTGCGGCCCGACCGGTCCGAGCGGCGCCGCCCTGGTCGCGAAGTACCCCATCCAGAAACCGCGCATGCCGACCGCGTCGGCCGCGGCCCGCGCCTCGGCGGTGAAGTACGTGACGGCGTGCAGGGGTTCCAGCAGCGCCCACATGCCTCGTGGAACGTTCGGATCGGGTAGCGGCACGGTTCTCACATCCCGTCTCGTGGATCCAGGGGAATCCGGCTGTGCGTCGTTCATACGGTACTCGGCGAGATGCTCGCACGATCTCCCGTGTGAGCGCTCCCATCTGGTCGGAACGCTGACCTGATCAGCGGATACGCGCCGTCCCCGCGGCACGAGGTTGGGCCTTCTCAAGGGGGGACCGCCGGGTTATCAAGAGCTCAGAACGTCCGCTGCCTCCCGGCAGCCCACCCGCCGACGCCGACCGCGTCCAGCCCCCCACGGATGGAGAACGGCATGCCCCGGTTACGAAAAGTGACCTTCACGATCCTCTGCGTACTCGCGATGCTCATGACGGGACTCACCGCCATGGCCACCGGCGCGCAGGCGGCCGTCCCCGACCGGTGGGGGTTCGCCCTGGTGAACATCACCTCCGGCGTCCCCGACCCGGCCCACCAGGCCGGCAACTGGCCGGCCGGGTTCAACGTCAGCGTCACCCCCGGAGGCGTCGGGCAGACGTACGTGAGGTTCCCGCAGATCGCCTCCCCCGGCGGGGTGGTGCACGTCACGGCGGTGTCGGACAACGCCCACTGGTGCCAGGCGCAGAAGTGGACCCCCGCGGGCCCCGACGTGCTGGTGGCGGTGCAGTGCTACCGCTACGGGGGAGCCCCGGTCTTCACCCCGTTCAGCATCGTCTTCGAGACGAGCAGCGGCACGCTGCCCGCGCCGCAGGCGTTCGGCTACGTGCACTACAACGGCGCCGGTATCACGAGCCAGTTCAACTCGGCCGCGGGCCTCAACACCGTCGCCGGCGGCGGGGGCGTCTGGACCGTCCAGCTCCCCGGACTGGGCTCGTCCGGCTTCGCGGGCAACCTCCAGGTCACCGCGGTCAACCCCGCCCAGCCCGCCCGGTGCAAGGTGGGCGCCTGGGCGCCGTCCGTCAACGGGCAGGCGGTCCAGGTGCGCTGCCACAACGCCACGAACGCGCCGCTGAACACCGGGTGGACCCTCACGTACCAGCGTGAGCGCGCCATCACCGGCGGCGCGCTCCCGCCGGGCAGGTTCGGGTACACCTTCGACAACGTCCCGGCCAACCCCGGCCCGTACGCTCCGGTGCCCCCCTCGGTCAACTACAACTCCGGGGGGCCCGCGAACATCATCCAGAGCGCGGGCCCCGGCCTGCGCCTGGTGACCTTCCCGATCGTCGGCGCCCTGCAGGACCACGTCCAGGTCACCGCGTACGGACCCGGGCCCGAGTACTGCAACCTGCAGACCGTGTGGACCACCTCCGGAGGCTCGGCCTACGTCCGCAACGTCGCCTGCTACAGCGCCACGACCCGCGTCGACCGGGCGTCCATGGTCAGCTACACCTCCCGCTTCTGAGATCGGCTTCCGGGACCGGGCTTCCGGGGCCGAGCCTTCGGGGGCGGGGTTCCGGGACCGGGTTTTCCGGAGACCGGGCGTGAGGCCCGCACCGGCCCTTGCGGGACGGTGCGGGCCTCGCGGACCGGCAGGTCACCGGTGTGACGTGTCCGACGGGGCGTTCCCGAATGGACCCCGCCGGTACGGGTAGCCGGAGACAATGACGACTTTTGGTTTCCACTCCTCACACGAGCAGATCCACCCGGCGGAGCTGCTGAAGGCGGTCACGCGAGCCGAGCAGGCGGGTTTCGACGCGGCGATGTCGTCGGACCACTTCTCCCCGTGGAGCAAGCGCCAGGGGCAGTCGGGATTCGCCTGGTCCTGGCTGGGAGCGGCGCTCCAGGCCACGAACCTGCCGTTCGGGGTGGTCAACGCCCCCGGACAGCGCTACCACCCCGCGATCATCGCCCAGGCGATCGGCACCCTCGGGGCCATGTACCCCGGCCGCTTCTGGGCCGCGCTGGGCTCCGGCGAGGCGAGCAACGAGCACATCACCGGTGATCACTGGCCGCGCAAGGAACTGCGCATGCAGCGGCTGCGCGAGTGCGTGGACGTCATCCGCGCGATGCTGGAGGGGGAGGAGGTCAGCCACCAGGGCCTGGTGACCGTGGACCGGGCCCGCCTGTGGACCCGCCCCGAGGTCACCCCGAACCTGGTCGGCGCGGCGGTGAGCCCGGAGACGGCCCGCTGGTGCGCCGAGTGGGCCGACGGCCTGATCACGGTGAACGCGCCCGTCGAGCGGCTGCGCGAGGTCGTCGACGCCTACCGGGACGCCGGTGGCAGGGGCAAGGTGGCCCTGCAGGTCCACGTGAGCTGGGCCGAGAGCGACGACGAGGCCCTGGCCATCGCCCACGACCAGTGGCGGAGCAACGTCTTCTCCCCGCCGGTGCCCTGGGACCTGGAGACCGCCGAGCTCTTCGACGTGGTCTCCGAGAACGTCTCGCCCGCCCAGGTCGCCGAGTCCGTCAACGTCTCCTCCGACCTGGGCTGGCACGCCGCCCGGATCAAGGAGTACATCGACCTGGGGTTCGAGGAGATCTACCTGCACCACGTGGGCCAGGAGCAGAGCGCCTACATCGACGCCTTCGGCGCGAAGGTCCTGCCCCAGCTCCGCTGAGAGCGGGCCCGAGGCGACCCGGGGCGACGCGGACGAGAACACCCCCGCGCCCGGGGGGAGGCGCATCCTGCGGAGGCCGTGGAAAGGCCCGTTCCACCGGGGGAACGGGCCTGGTCGCGAGGGTGCCGGTGACCCTGGAGGCGACGGCGTGGTGGAGTGATTTTTCGTCATTTTTACGATATATGGAGGAAACAATTAGGGAGGATCAATTCCCAACTGGTAGGCGGATGTTCTACATTTGGTGTGGGAGCGCTCCCATCTGAAGGAGGCGCAGTGTCTCTCCACCACGACTCATCCGCGGCGTCCCTCGAAGCCGCCCCCGAGTACACGGCCGAGTGCCTGCTGCCCGCCACACCCCTGAGCGTGCGCGACGCCCGCTCCATGGTCCGCCGGGAGCTTCGCCTGTGGGGCGCGGACGAGCTTCTCGACGACTGCCTGCTGGTCGTCAGCGAGCTGGTCACCAACGCCGTCGAGCACGGCGGGGCCGCGTGCGCGCTGCGGATCCGCGGCAACGAGGACCTCGTCCAGGGCGAGCTCTTCGACCACGGGGAGGGGACCCCCCGGGTGTGCGACCGCGACATGGACGCCACCGGCGGCCGGGGCCTGCAGATCGTCGAGTCCCTCACCGACGACTGGGGCGTGACCCATCTCCCGTCCGGGGGGAAGATCGTCTGGTTCGTGATGGGCCTCCCCGCGCCCACCGACCCCCTCCCTCCTCTCCCGGCCATCGCGCCCGCCCCCTCCCGCCCGGCCATCGCGCCCGTCCTGCAGCTCAGGTGACGGCGGCGTCCGCATAGGCCGCGTACGAGTCGCGTACGACCGGCCCCGGGGCGCCGAAAGGCCGGGAGGGCCCGGGGAGCGGCCCCCGAACCCGGAGCCGGTGGGAGACGCCCGCGGCCCCGCCCGTAGTGTGCGGGAGGCCGCCTCCCACCGAAAGACGCGTATCCCTCATGACCTCGTACGACCGGACTCGCCGTGCCTGCTACACCGGGTACGTCACGCAGGCGATCGTCAACAATCTGGCCCCCCTGCTGTTCATCGTGTTCCAGACCCGCTACCAGCTCCCCCTGGAGATGCTGGGCCGGCTGGTGCTGCTCAACTTCGCCACCCAGCTCGTCACCGACGTCGTGGCCGTGAGGTTCGTGGACCGGACCGGCTACCGGGTCCCGCTGGTGCTGGCCCACGTGCTCTCGGTGGCGGGGCTGGTGCTGCTGGCGCTGGCCCCGGCGCTCGCGCCCTCCCCCTACGCCGGGCTGTGCGTGGCGATCGTCGTCTACGCCGTCGGTGGCGGCCTGCTGGAGGTCCTGGTCAGCCCCGTGGTGGACGCCCTGCCCAGCCCGCAGGAGGGCAAGGCCGCGGCGATGAGCCTGCTGCACTCCTTCTACTGCTGGGGGCAGGTCGCGGTGGTGGCGGGCAGCACGCTGCTGCTGGCCTGGATCGGCCAGGACGCCTGGCAGGTACTGCCCCTGGCCTGGGCGCTGGTCCCGCTGGTCAACATGGTGGCCTTTCTGAGGGTCCCGCTGCCCGCCACCGTGCCCGACGAGCACCGCACCTCGCTGCGCGCGCTCTTCTCCGCCCCCGCCTTCGCCGCCGCGATGGTGCTGATGCTCTGCGCCGGGGCGGCCGAGCTGACCATGTCGCAGTGGTCCTCGCTCTTCGCCGAACAGGGACTGGGCGTCTCCAAGGTCTGGGGCGACCTGGCCGGACCGTGCCTGTTCGCCGCCCTGATGGGCGTCGGCCGGATCGTCTACGGGCTGTGGGGGGAGCGGATCCCGCTGGTGCCCGCCATGGCCTCCTGCGGCGCGCTGGCGACGGTCTGCTACCTCGTCGCCTGCCTGGCCTCCGACCCGCTGGTGAGCCTGATCGGCTGCGCGGTCTGCGGCCTGGCGGTCAGCCTGCTCTGGCCGGGCACCTTCAGCCTCGCCGCCGCCCGCTTCCCCCTCGGGGGCGCGGCCATGTTCGGGGTGCTGGCCGTCTTCGGTGACGCCGGGGGCGCGGTCGGCCCCTGGATCGCCGGAGCGGCCGCGGACGCCACCGCCTCCGCCGACGGTCTCCTGGGGGGCCTGGCGGCCCTGCTCCCGGACGACGGCGGTTCGGGACTGCGCACCGGGCTCCTCGTCGCGATCGTCTTCCCGGTCGCCGTCGTCGCCGTCACCCTCGCGTACGGCGCCTCGACCGGGCACGCGGCGGCGGCCTCCCGGACGGCGACGAGGGCGGGGACGGGGGCGGGGACGGGGGCGGGGGCGGGGGAGCACCTCGACGGGTGAGCCCGTACGCGATGTCACCACCATCCTGCCCGTAAGGCGTGCTTTCTCGTATTACATCCGAAAGTATGGGGACGCCCGCAATCGTGCGACCACCTCGGCGTACGCGCGCGGCGGGATGATCAGGACCGTCGCCCTCATCAACCGCATTAGTGACAGCGGGTAAACACTCCTGTCGAGCAGCGGGGATCGCCGGGTCCGTGACCTTGGCGGGCGGCGTGCGGGGAGGCGCCGGGACCCGCCTGTCTGCGCGTGCGCGCCCGGCCCCGGGGTGGGGGACGGGAGCGCGCGGCCGGTGACGGCGACGCGGGCCGGGGTTCCGGTCCTCGCAGGGGTTTCTCCCTGCCCGCACCGGCCCGGACCGGCGCGGACCCGCCCGCCGGGGCCGCGCCGCGCCCGGACGGGGCCCGGTTGACCCCCGTGAAGGTGATACCGGAATCATCGGAGAAACGCACGCGCCGTTCCTGGAATTTAATGAATCATATTCCCGGATAAAGCCCGGACCTGGAAGGCGGAAATGGCCGCAGGAGGCGTCGTTCTCCGGGCACCGGGCCCCACGGTTCGCCGAAGATTTGAAACTACCATTTTTTGCTATATTAAAAATAAGCAGTAGATGGTTCGTCGATAATGTTGTGCATCTCTGCCGTTGCCATCGCGAGTCTTCGGCGGTATACCACGTCGGCTGCCCGGCTGCCCGGCTGCCCGGCTGCCCGGCTGCCCGGCTGCCCGGCTGCCCGGCTGCCCGGGTGGGAATCCCCCCGCCCGGGGCCTTCCGCGCGCCGTCCATCCGTCGCCCACGGCGTCGCAGGGCCGCGGCCCGGTGCCGTGCGGACCCCGGGGGCGGGGCCGGTCACCGGGCCGTACGGCGGGGACGGCGCGCATCCGCAGGGGATCCCGCGTCGTCCGTGTCGGTCATGTTATCGCTGGTGAAAGCCGTCGCACAGGCGCGGGACCGGCTCGCGCCCCCCGCCCGCGGGCTCGCGTGCGGCCCTTGAAGGAAGTCCCGCGGAGCGCCCGCCGGGGCGGTCGGCGGGGCGTCGGTCGACGGCCGCGGGCCCTCGCGGGTCGCTATGGATTTCACATCGATGTGGCCGGTCGTCGCACCCGTCTGGACAGAACGTAAATTTACTGTCAACTGCGGCTTTATCGCGTCAGAGGCTTATGGCGGCCTTGGCCGGAAGTCAAGGTCTTATAGATCGCTATTGATACTGATAGTCAGTCTGGAGAAGACAAGAAGCCGAAACGGCTCTCCGATAATCGGTTCTCCGAGAGGGGCTGTGCAGATGCGCGCACTCCTGCCGTACGGGATGGCGGACTTCGAGCGACGTGGTTTCCGGACCGATCGCCCGGAGGCGCGGGCGGTCCTGGAGGAGCGGGCCAGAAGTTTTCTCGACGGCTTCAACCTCGCCCTCTCCCGGTGGGGGGACGTTCACGCGGCGCTCGCCACGGTGCCCGAGGAGAACCGGGGCTTCGCCTACGAGGGCGCGGGCATGTACGCGGCCTACCGCGACCTGACCGCGCGCGGGCGGGACACGGCGCTGCGCCGGTTGCTCGACGGTCCAGGACAGGGCTACGTCCACCTGATCCACGTCGGCGCGGGATGGGGGCTGAGCCCGGCGCGGCTCCCCGCGCCGTTCCGGCTGCCCGGGACGCCGCTGCTGCGATGGCTGGCCCTGGACGGCGCCGGCTTCGGCGAGGTGTTCTTCGGGGGGACGCGCGCGCTGGAGCGCCGTGCCCGCCGCGCACCCACCCCGCGAGGGGCCGCCCGCCTGGCCGGTTGCGGCCGCGCGCTCTGGTTCGCCGAGTCCGCCGACGTCACCGGGGTGACGGGGGTCGTCGCCCGCCAGCCGGTCGCCGCCCGCGCCGAGCTGTGGAGCGGGATCGGCCTGGCGTCCGCCTACGCGGGCGTCACCACCGAGACCGGCCTGGAGGCCCTGGTGACCGCGGCCGACCCGGACGCGCCCGCCTACGCCCAGGGCGTCGTCTTCGGCGCCACCGCCCGGTTCCGCTCCGGTGTCGTCCCCGACCACACCGTCCTGGCCTGCCGCGTGGTGCTCGGCACCGACCCCGCGACCGCCGCCTCCTGGGCGGACGACACCGCCGCAGACCTCGAACACTCGCCGGACATCACCGCCTACCAGGAATGGCGGACCCGGCTACGCGGCATCACGGCCGCCCGGCACGCCGCCTGATGCCCCGATCGGAGAACGGAATGGTCCACACCGTCCTGCGCAAGAGCCTCCCGCCGTGGCCGCGGTCCTGCTCTGCGGCACCCTGGGTTTTCTCACCGTACGGCCGGGCGTCGCCGCCGGAGAGGCCGAACGGCTCGCCGGGCGCTACGCGTTCCAGAGCGTGGCGCTCAACTCCGCCCCGGCCGGAGCCCGCACCGAACGCGTCGTCGCGCCGGGCCTGCAGAGGATCCGGGGCTGGATCTCGGCGGTCGGCGCGACCGTCGCCCTGACCGACCCGCGCGGCCTCGGCCACGCCGGTGACCTCTGCCTGGTGGACCCCCGCGACGACAAGGTGACGCCCCGGCCCGCGCCCCGGTCCGGCGGCACCTCCTACGCGCCGGTCGAGCTGCGCCCCTCGGGCGCCGTGCGCTACGACGCGACGATGGCGCCGATGGGGTGCGTGCCCGCCGACCTCGACGAGGACGGCGACACCGACATCCTCGTCTACTACTGGGGCCGCTCGCCGGTGGTGTTCCTCAACACCGCACCCGGCGCCCCGTCCGCCGCGGGGTTCACCGCGACCGAGCTCGTCCGGCCCATGCAGGTGTGGAACAGCACCGCCCTCAACGTCGCCGACCTCGACGGCGATGGACACCTCGACGTCCTGGTCGGCAACTACTTCCCGGACGGGGCCAAGGTGCTCGACCCGGCCGCCGCCGGCGACAGCCGCATGCAGATGCAGCACTCGATGAGCATGGCGCGCAACGTCGGCGTCAACCGGATCCTGCTCGGCCGCCCCTCCGGCGCCCGCGACACCCTCCCGGCGTTCACCGACGCCAGCGACGTCTTCGGCGACGACGTCGCCCGCTCGTGGACCCTCGCCTTCGGCCTGCAGGACCTCACCGGCGACCTGCTGCCCGAGATCTACGTGGCCAACGACTTCGGCCCCGACTTCCTGCTCGCCAACGAGTCCACCCCCGGCGCGGTCAGGCTGCGGGCGGTGCCCGGCACCCGGAACCTGACCATGCCCAAGTCCAAGGTGCTCGGCCACGACTCGTTCAAGGGGACGGGGGTCACGTTCACCTACCCGGACGGGACCGGCCTGCCGATGATGATGGTCAGCAACATCACCGACGAGTTCGCGCTGCAGGAGAGCAACTTCGCCTTCGTGCCGACCGGCCCGCCCGGCGAGCTCGCCTTCCGCGACGACAGCGAGGACCTGGGCCTGGCCCGCAGCGGCTGGGCCTGGGACGTCAAGTCCGGCGACTTCGACAACGACGGCGTCGACGAGATGCTGCAGGCCACCGGATTCCTCAAGGGCGAGCGCGACCGCCGGCCCCAGCTGCAGGAACTCGCGATGGGCAACGACGACCTGCTCGTCCTGGGAGGGCGGTCCGCCACCCGGCTCCGCGCGCGACGACGCGAGTGACGACGCGAGTGACGACGCGAGTGGCGTCGTGAGTGGCGTCGTGAGCGACGCCGTGAACGGGTCGCGAACGAGGTCGTGAGTGACGCCGTGGACGAGGTCGTGGTCGTGGTCGAGGTCGTGGACGTGCGGACGAGGATTCCCCCGACGCTCCCGCCCGCACGTGCGGTGCCGTACCGCCGCACGCGGTGGGGGAGCGTCCGGGGGACGAGGGTGACCGCTGCGGGCGGCCGCTCTCGTCAGGAGACGCCGGTGGAGTCGCGTTCCGGCCGGGCCGACAACCCCATCAGCTGCGTGCACCGCAGCACCGCCGCCGGGTCGCCCTCGAGCGACAGGCCGCCGGTGACGACGGCGTCGAACGGGCTGATCAGCTCGGCGCCGATCCGGACGAACGTCTCGGCGCTCGTCCGCACCACGATGACCGGCTTCTCCCCGGGCCCCCGCCGGGCCGCCGCCTTGCCGTCGGCCACGACGATGTGGAAGACGTCGTCGTCGATCCGGAACTCGTAGGACTCCCGCACGTCGGGCACGGGCCGTCCCTGGATCATGGCCTGCAGGGCGAAGAACCCCCAGGCGCTGCTGGTCATCCCCGTCTTGGCGTCCTCGTCGGTGAGGAAGCGCATCCCCCACCGGGAGAAGTACAGCAGGGGCTCGCGGAGCTGCTCCCCGACGGGGGTGAGCCGGTACCGCTTCCCGCGCGCGTCCCCCGGGACGGGCTCGGCCTCCAGGATCCCCCGCGCGCCGAGCGCCTTGAGGCGGTCGGTGAGCAGGTTCGGCCCGATCCCCGGAAGATGTGACTGGATCTCGTGAAATCGCGCCGGAGCTATGATCAACTCCCTGACGATCAGCAGCGTCCAGCGCTCCCCGATGATGTCTAGTGCGGCGGCCAACCCACAGAACTGCCCGTAGTGCCGCTTGTCGGACGTAAGCAAGCGCTCGTGCCTTCCTGTGATTTTTTATAGTGACAGCGCGTCCGTCTCCCCGGCCGGACGCGCCAGGGTCAGGTCGGGACCGTTCTGGGCCCGCCACCATCCGCGGCCGGGACGACGTCACACCCCGGGGGCGGGAAGGCGGGCCGTCCCGTGACGCGTCCCTCTCCTCCCCGGGCGTCCGCCCGGTGATCGGAGCTCGCGGTCGTCATGACGGCATCACCTCGTGGGGCCTGGATTCGCAATCATTTTCGCCCAGTCGCTATGCACATTCAAATTATATTCCCGTCAGAGCTGGGATGGGCTGATGATTTTTTATATCTTGCTATAGGAAAAAATAGTGTCATGTGCACCTGGCGTATGCGGTGAGGGAGTGGCGCGCGTGCGTGACGCAGGGGCCGGAAGGCGGGGGCGCCGACGACCCCGGCCGGGCGGCGGACCGGGACACGGAGGGCGGAATCGCCCGGTGCCGGTGGTTCGGAAGGGTCACATGGGTATGACCAGCCATGTGTTCAGCTCTCTGCCCGCCTCCGCGCCCCGTCCCACGCCCTGCTCAGGGCCTCGTCCCACGCCCCGCCCCGGGCTCCACAGATCCGGGGAGGAAGGATGAACGAGCTTCACGAACGGCTCCGCGCCGCCCTGCACGCCGAGCTGCCGGCCGCCTTCGAGCTGCGCCGGGAGCTGCACGCCGAGCCGTACGTCTCCGGCAAGGAGGAGCCGACGCTCAAGCGGATGCTGGACGCGCTGCCCGAGGGCGGCGCGATGGAACGGGTGGCGACCACCGGCGCGCTGCTGCGCGTCGGCGGCGAGGGCCTGGCCGTCGGCGTACGGGGAGAGCTGGACGCCCTGCCGATCCTGGAGGAGACCGACGTCCCCTGGGCCTCGCGCAACGGGGCCATGCACGCCTGCGGCCACGACGTCCACCTCGCCGCCCTGGCCGCCCTGACCCGGGCGGTCGACCGGGTCAGGGCACCGGCGCCGATGGTCGCGGTGCTGCAGCCGCGCGAGGAGACCCACCCCTCGGGCGCCCGGGACATCGTCGAGTCCGGTGCGCTGCGCAGGAACCGGGTCGGCGCGATGATCGCGGCACACGTCCAGCCGGTGCTCGACGCGGGGGAGACGGCCTGCACCCCCGGCGCGGTCAACGCCTCCGCCGACGAGTTCACCGTCGTGGTCAGGGGCCAGGGCGGGCACGCGGCCTACCCCCACCTGTCCCGCGACCCGGTCCTGGCGCTCGCCCAGATCATCGTGGCCGCGCAGCAGCTGGTCAGCCGGGACGCCGACCCGATGACGCCGACCGTGGTCACCTTCGGGACCGTCTCGGCGGGCACCGCGCCCAACGCCATCCCGGGGGAGGCCACCGCGCGCGGCACCCTGCGCACCATGTCCGAGCCCTGGCGCCACCAGCTGCACCACCGGTTCCGCGAGATCGCCGAGGGGATCGCCCGGGTGCACGGCTGCCAGGCCGAGGTACGGGTCATGCACGGCGAGCCGGTGCTCGTCAACGACGCCCGTCTCGCCGAGGAGACCGGCTGCATGCTCGTCGAGGCCGCCCACCACATGCCCGCCACCCTGCGCTCCTGCGGCGCCGACGACTTCGCCCACTTCGCCTCGGTGGTGCCGTCGCTGATGCTGTTCGTGGGCACCGACACGGTGTCCGGCCTGCACAGCCCGTACTTCCTGCCCGGGGACGAGACCGTGACGGCGGTCGCCGAGAGCCTGCTCGCCGCCTACCTGGCCGCGGCCCGGGTGATCGGCGCCGGGACGGGCTGACGGCGGCCCCGGTCAGTATCCCGTCGCGGGGTCGATCACTCCCTCCAGGGGGAGCCCGGCCCGCAGGTTGCGCACGTTCCGCTCGACCCGTTCGCAGAACATCCGGGCGACGTACTCGGCGGAGTCGGCGCAGTGCGAGGTGATGAGCACCCTGGGGTCGTCCCAGAGCGGGTGCCCCTCGGGGAGCGGCTCGGGGTCCGTCACGTCCAGGCCGGCCGCGGAGATCGACCCCGCGCGGAGGGCCTCGACGAGCGCGTCGGTCCGGATGTGCCCGCCGCGGGCGACGTTGACGACGACGGCGTGCTCCGGCAGCAGCGCCAGCTCGGCCGCGTCGACGACGTGCGTGGTCTCCGGCGTCAGGGCCAGGGCCAGCACCAGCACGTCGGTCTCGGGCAGCACGGCGTGCAGGGCGGCGGGCGGCAGCGTCTCGCCGGCGCCCTCGACGCCGTCCGGGCGGCGCCGGATCACCCTGATCCGGCAGCCGAACGGCTTCAGCAGCCGGATCAGCTCGACGGCTATGCCGCCGCCTCCCAGGATCGTCACGCTCCGGCCGTGCAGCGACCTGGGGTCCACCGGATCCCAGCGGGGCGTCCGCGCCTGCCGGGAGACGCTGCGCAGGCAGGCCAGGATCAGCATGAGCGCGTGCTCGCCGACCTGCCCGGCGAACGACCCCTTGGCGCAGCTGAAGACCACCGGGAGGCCGAACACGCCGGACGGGATGAACCTCTCCACCCCGGCCCAGGGGAACTGCACCCACCGGATCCGGGGATTGGCCTCCAGCGTCGCCCGCAGCACCTCGGGCTCACCCGGGACGAGCCAGACCAGGCCGTCGGCCTCGGCCGGCGGGCCGACGACACCGCCACCGGCGGACACGGCCCGCTCCACCATGGAGCGCAGATCGGCAGGACGGGGGGAGTCGGGGCGGCCGTGCGCCGCCCACGCCTCCTCGGAGGGGAGGATCGCGATTCGGGCTTCCATAAACCATATTCTGTCGCGCCCCGCCGGTCGTGCGCCATGACCGCGCACGATGCGTCCCGTTCCCGGTTTTCCGCCGGAGCGGGAATCGGAGCGTCTCTGCGGCCGTACGGGAATCGCGTTCCCGGGCCGGTCGCGGCCCAATTCGATTTAGCGGCCGGAAGGGAACGCGGGCCCGCCCGGCGCGCGGGCGGCGGCGCATTCGGCGCACGCGACCGCTGGGGAAAGGCGTGAATCATACCGCTCCGGCCTGCGTAAACGTCCGGGCAAGACGGCGACGCTCGGGGGACGCTACATTTTTCCCGGGGACCCGGGCATTCTGGAGGAGCGGATCGTTTTGAGCAGAGGGACGATCATAGGCGGACGCTACGAGTTGGACCCTCTGTCCCGCCGTACCGGTGGAATGGGGGAGGTCTGGTTCGGCTACGACAAACGGCTCGACCGGCAGATCGCTATCAAATTCATCAAAGTCGACAGGTTTCCCGACGGCCGGCCCGACGACGAACTCGCCAGGCGCTTCATCCGCGAGACGCGGATCACCGCGCGGCTGGAACACCCCGGGGTCCCGATCGTCTACGACTGCGGGCCGCACGGTGACGACCTCTACATGGTCATGCAGCTCGTCAAGGGCTGCCCGGTCTCGACGCTGATCGACGAGACCGAGCTGCCGGTGGCGTGGGCCGTGGCGATCGCCGCCCAGGTCTGCTCGGTCCTGGCCGTCGCCCACGCGAACTCGCTGGTCCACCGCGACCTCAAACCGAGCAACCTGATGCTCTGCCCCGACGGCACGGTCAAGGTGCTGGACTTCGGCATCGCCGCCGCGCTCGCCGCCGTCGACGCGACGAGCCTCACCCGGACGGGCGAGGTGCTGGGCACGCCCGCCTACATGGCGCCGGAGCAGGCCATGATGGGCGGGGCGGACCCGCGCAGCGACCTGTACTCCCTCGGCGTGATCCTGGACGAGATGCTCACCGGGAAGAACCAGTTCGCCGCGCCCACCGCGCTGGCGGCGATGCGCAACCACACCGACGTGCCGCCCCGCCCGCTGCGCACCAGGCGGCCCGACGTTCCCGAAGGGCTGGAACGGCTCGTCCTGTGGATGCTCGCCAAGTCACCGGACCGGCGCCCCGCCGACGCCGGCGTCATCTGCGAGCGGCTGCTGGACTTCTGCCACGACCTGCCGCCCCTGCCCGGCTACGTGAACCTGGACACCCCCCACCCGCTGCGGATGTACGCCACCGTCGTCGGGCGCATCACCTCCTCGGGGGAGCGTCACCGGCGGTCGGCCCACCACCAGCGGCCGACGCGGATCAGGAACATCGGGGGGCTGGCCCAGATCGAGCGCGCCGACCTGGAGCGTGCCCGCAGGGACGCCGAGGTCCTCAAGGTCCAGGGGCGTTTCAGCCAGGCGGCGGACCTGCTGGCGGAGGTGGCCGGCCCGGCCGCGAGCTCGTTCGGCGCGACCGCCTCCACCGTGATCGAGCTGCGGATCGAGCTCGCCGAGCTGCTCTTCCTCGCCGGGGACCACCGCCGGGCGGCGCCGGAGTTCCACCGGCTGGCCGCCGACGTCGCCGCGGTGGAGGGCCCGGACAACAACCTCGCCCTGCGCTGCCGGTTGATGGAGGCCGGCTGTCACGCGGCCACCGGTGACAGGAAACTCGCCCTGGCCCAGCTCCAGCGGCTCCTGGCCGACGAGCGGCGGTTCGGCGCGAGCGAGGAGCGGCTCCTCGAACTGCGCCGCAAGATCGGCATGGTGGAGCTCGACGCGGGCAACCGGGTGCGGGCCAAGCGGGTGCTGGGAGAGCTGCTGCCCGACCTGGAACGCAGGTACGGCCCGCAGCACGACGACGCGGGCAAGGTCCGGGCGATCCTGCGATCCCTCACCGACCACTGACGCGCGGGGGAGGGGACCGTGGGACGCCGGAGGTGGTCCACGTCCGGGGTGAGGCGGGGGAGGCCGGACGTGGACCGGGTACGGGATGGCGCGGGGGAGGCCGGACGTGATCCGCGCCCGGGAGGGGTCATCCCCATCGTGATCCGGACGGCGATCGACGCGACGACCCCGGTCCCGGTCCCCGGGACGGGGAACCGGGGCCGGGACCGGGGGCCGTGGCTTCAGACGGGCAGGACCCGCAGGGCGGGGTAGCGGGCCGAGTTCAGGTACAGCTTGTCGGTGCCGTGCTCCTTCTCCAGCTCCAGGACGAACCGGTAGCGGTAGAGCCCCGCGCGCGCGTCGCTCATCACCGCCCCGGCCCAGTAGTAGTAGACGGCGGTGTACCGGTCGCGCATCCGGTCGGGAGCGCCGTAGACCTTGAGCTCGGTCATGATCCGGCGTTCGGCGACGTCGTCCTCGTCACCCTTCTCGATGTCGAGGAAGACGATGTTGTTGATCTTCGGCATCGGGGGCCAGGTGCCGTCCGGGCGGCGGTGCATGTCGATCGGGCGGATGATCCAGTTGATCACCTGTCCCTGCTTGCAGACGGTCTCCAGGTGGTCGGTGCCCTGCCCGACCCCGCCGACGCTGTTGTCCATCATGTAGAGGCAGCCGTCCAGGGACTTCGTCGTGGCGGCCCGCTCCATGTCGACGAGGGTGACCACGTTCAGCTGGACGGAGTTGAGCTGGCCGCGCTCGGTGAAGTCCGTGGCCGCGTACGCCTGGGTCATCGGGCCTCCTTTCCGTCGCCGGCGGGACCGGACAGGGCCGGTCGGCCGGAGGGGGTGAACGGCGTGGTGACGGTGCCGAGCAGGAACGAGAGCCGGTACGGGACCGGCTCGGTGAGGTCCTGCTTGACCTCGGCGGTCCAGAACACGATGTCGGTGCCGGGATACACCTTTTGTGTGGGTTCAGCGATCTGCGGGTCGATCTCGACGTCGGCGAGGGACACGTAGGTCTCGCACTCCAGCGGGATCACGTTCCACAGCAGGGTGTCGCCCTTGCGGACCCGGCTGTGCAGCTCGGGGGTGCCGAAACCGGTGGACCCCGCGGGCCTGTTGGTGTCGTAGAGGTAGAGGTTGCCGTCCAGGTTCTCCGACGCCAGCGCGGCCACCGGGTCGACCACCGCGGTGATCGTCACGGGCCGGGCGGGCCGGGTGGACCGGCGTTCGGGCTGTCTGTTCCTCGGGGGCATGCGGCTCCTTCGCTCGAAGATGCTCCGGACCGGGTCAGCCGGTGACCGGGACGGGCGGCAGGGGGAGGACGCCCAGTCCGGCACCGGTGAACCCGTTGCGCTTCGGATCGTTGATGATCTTCAGGCTGGACTCGCAGGTCAGGTCCACCGACTCCCAGACCAGCTCGTCGTTGCGCTCGACCAGCTCGTGCAGCTGGACGTGCATCGTGTACCGGTAGACCCCGGGCCGGCTCGTGTCCACGGTCGCGGCCCAGTACCAGCCGTCGTAGACCATGTCGGGCGACCCGTACTGGGCCGGGTACATGATCTTCTCGGTGACGGCCGGCCCGGTGATGTCGGTGATCACCGGAGCCGGGTAGTTGTACGCGTCGGAGCTGGTCGTGGTCCTGCCGGTGACGTCCAGCAGCTTGGAGTCGGTCAGGCCGCGCCCGCTCGCCTGCTTGCGGGCCCGCTTGCCGACCCGTCCCTGCAGCCGCCTGACGTCGGTCTCGTTCACCCCGCCTGCGGCGTCGAGCCCGGCCAGCTCCTCCAGCGTGCGCCGGTCGTCGGCGCGTCCCTGCTCGGCCAGGTAGTTGCGCGGCACCGTCGGGGGGATCGACCCCAGCGCCGCGGGCAGCCAGTTCAGCACCTGCTCGGTCGCCTGCGACCCGTCGAGGTAGTGGGTGCCGGGCACGATCGTCTCCAGCCGCTCGGTGCCCACCCCCTCCGAGCCGAACAGCTTCATGTTGTCGAACCAGTACGTGTTGCCCTCGAGCGATCGCGTCCGGAGCGCGTTCTCGACGTCGAAGAGCACGATGATCCCGTGTTGCTGTGCCATGGAACCGCCTTTCGGGGAACGTGGCTCACGCGCACAGCAGTGCGGGCGAGTCGATGTGCAGCACGCTGTTGGGCCCTTCGTGGAGCCGCAGGGAGAGCCGGTACCGGTAGGGGACGCCGGGCGTCATGTCGTGGGGCACGATCCCCTCCCACACCAGCAGGTCGTAGTTCTCGCGCCCGTTGGAACCGGTGGCGTCGACCCCCGCCCCGGACACGGCACCGGGCGCCACTGCGCCCGTCCCGTGCGCGGCACCGGCCGCCGCCGCGGTGGGGGACCCCGCCGGGCGCGGCGCCACGGCCCGGTCGGCCGGTGCCCGGACGGTCGCGCCGGACAGGAACTCGATGGCCTGGATCTCGACCGGGGTCTGCACGTCCACGTGGATGGGGGTCCACTGGACGACCTGTCCCGGGGACACGACCGTGACGAGGTCGGGGGTCCCCTGGTTCTTGCTCCCCGCCGAGCCGTCGTCGACCAGCGAGAGGTTGCCGTTGTGCAACGTCCGGTCGGACAACGCCCCGACGGCGTCGACCATCACGACGATGCTGATCCTGTGTTTCATCGATCCTCCCTTGTCGGATGTCATTCGGGCGCACGGGCCACCGGGCGCTCAGCCCCGGTCGCGGACCAGCGGCGTCTTGCCGACGGCGGTCCGCTCGATCTGCGACGAGGAGCGCGGGACGAACTCCAGCCGGAACCCGTACCCGGTCTGCTCGATGGCCGCGGCGTTGGCCTCCCGGTCGTTGAAGAGCGACAGGGAGCCCGGCAGCGCCTGGGTGAACAGCCGCCGCGTCCCGCCCGGCCCGAGGGCGTGCTCGACGGCCGCGGTCGTGCCCTCGGCATCGTCCACCGCCGCCAGCAGGGTGAGGATCCGGTCCTCGCGGTGGTTGTGGAACTGGACCTCGTGCGCGATCAGGTCCAGGTCGACGCCGGCCGCCGAGCGCAGCCGCCCGCGCAGGGCCGCGTACGCCAGCGTCGCCGAGTACTGGCTGTCGTTGAGGTGCAGCACGTCGGCGCTGCGCCCGGCGAACTCGAACCGCTCGGTACGCGCCCCGGGCCCGTCCAGGGCGGGACGGCGGATCATCCGGTCGCCGAGCTTGAGCCGCAGCAGCGGCGTCTCGTCGGCGTGCAGCCGGGTCACGACCAGCTCGCCCTCCTCGCCCTCGGCGACGGCCCGGCCGTGCTCGTCCACGATCTCCACCAGGTGCAGCCCCGGAACGGCCGACAGCGCAGGCGAGGTGTGGTCGAGCTGGAGCCCGACGCACTCGGCCTGGGTCGCGGCGAAGTAGCTGAGGATCGACACGTTGGGGAAGAACGCCTGCAGCTCGTCGCGCTTGCGCTGCGGCAGGGAGCCGCTGCCGTACATGGCGACCCGGAAGCTCGCCCTGGCGTGCGGGGGCAGGCCCGCGCCCAGCTCGGGCAGGAGCGCGATGCCGGCGGTGATGCCCATCAGCGCCTTGTGGCCCGGGTAGGAGAACATGTGCTCCAGCACCGGCGCGCTCACCGGCCCCGCGCCGATGTAGTTGACCCCCGGGACGTGCGACAGGACGCCGCCGACCATGGTCCCGCTGCTCCACATCTGGTAGTCGGCCAGCGTGGTGAACAACCAGCGCGGCGCGGGGCCGCGCAGGTAGCGGCCGAGCTGGTAGGCGCCCATGAACGCCCCGGAGATGCGGTAGGTGTCGCGCAGCTCCCGCAGGGAGTACACGATCTCCAGGGGCATGCCGTCACCGGTGCCGCCACTGGCCACCACCTCGAACCCGCCGCGCTCCAGCGGCACGACCATCCCGGCCCGCGCGCCCATGAACATGTCGCGCTGCACGGTCTTGTCCGACAGGGGGATCCGCTCCCACTCGGACATGTCGGCGGGGACGTCGCGGATCCCGAAGTGGTGCAGCCGCTCCCGCCACAGCGGGTTGAGCAGGGCGATGCCGACGAGCTGCCGCAGACGCCGGAACACCAGCGCGTTCTGCAGGTCGAGCGGGGACTCGCAGTACGGGATCCCGGTGAGCCGCCCGCACTCCTCCAGCCTCCCCGCGAACGACGGCAGCCGGACGACGTCGTCCACCGAGCGGGGCCGCAGCTCCTCCTCGGGGATCAGCCGCTCCGCCAGCTCCGCCGAGGCGGCGATGTCCAAACCCGTCATGGTCATGAATGACTCCCGTTCGGCTGGTCGTGGCGGGCACCGGCGCTCGCGCGCAGCACCCGTCGCCCGATGTCCCTGATCTCGGCGATGAGCATGGCCAGGTGGCCGGCGTCGATGAGGTGGTTCATCACCACCACGCGCAGCGCCGCCACCCCCTCGATGTCGACCTTGGAGATGAAGAAGCGCCCGTCACCCCGGACCCGGTTGCGGATCTCCAGCTGCAACCGGTGCACGGTCACCGGGTCCAGGTCGTCCGGCAGGTACCGGAAGCACACGATGTTGGACTCCGGCTCGTGCGCCACGGCGAAGTCCGGCTCCGCGGCGATCATCCGGTACGCCTGCCGGGCCGTCGCGCACAACCGGTCGATCTTCTGCGCGAACAGCGCCGGGCCGTAGACCGACCAGACCGCCCAGAGCGGCATGATCATGGGGCGCTTCGTGCACTCGAGGTTCTTGCCCGCGCTGTCGTAGGCGCTGTAGACGTCCGGTTCCTCGTCGAAGACGTAGCTGGCGCGCTGCCGGAACGCGTCGCGCGCCGCCGAGCCGTCGCGGTAGAAGAGCAGCGTGCACGGCGCCGGCATGAACAGCATCTTGTGGGCGTCCCAGGTCAGCGAGTCGGCCCGCTCGATGCCGCGGAGCCTGTCCCGGTGCCGGTCCGACAGCAGCAGGCTCGCCCCGTGCGCCCCGTCCACGTGCAGCCAGAGCCCGTACCGGTGCGCCACGGCCGCGAGCTCCTCCAGCGGGTCGAAGGCGCCCATCGACGTGGTCCCGGCCGAGGCCACCAGGCAGAACGGCCGCAGGCCGCGCCGCAGCGCCTCGGCCAGCGCCGGACCGGCCAGATCGGGGCGGATCCGCCCGGCACGGTCGACCGGGAGCCGGATGATCTGCCGTTCCCCGATGCCGAGCACCCCGGCCGCCCGGGTGACGCTGTAGTGGGCCTCCTCGCTGACCGCGATGGCCGGACGCCCCGCCATGTCCGCGGCCCCGCGCGTCCAGATCTGCGGGAAGGCGCGGTTGCGGGCGGCCAGCAGCGCGGTCAGGTTGGCCAGGGAGCCCCCCGAGGTCGTCACCATGGCGAACCGGTCGCGGTCCCAGCCGATGAAGCGGTTGAGCTCCTCGGCCATGAGCCGCTCGGCGACGCTGGGGAGCTGCCCGGCCTCGTAGAAGGAGGAGGGCTGGTTGACCACCGAGCCGACCAGGTCGATGAGGCCGGCCAGCGGCACCACGCCGGAGAACTGCCGCCCCATGTAGCCGGGCGAGTAGACCGGGATGCCGGTCTCGGTGTACAGGTCGACGATCCGGTTCACCCGGTCGGCGTCGAAGTCGGCGATGCGCTGCCGTTCAGGGGTCATCAGCCCCCGCGCGGCCTTCAGCAGCACGGCCGGGTCGAGGAGGTCGAGCCCCCGGACCGACCGGTCGCCCAGGTACGTCGTCAGACGGCCGACGATGTCCACGGCGCCGTCGTGGAAACGTCCGGGGTCGAAGGCGGCGGCGAGGTCCGGCGTGGGTGATCGGGGACCCTCGCCGGTCGCGGGCTCGGGAAAGGGACTGTGGACATCGGAAAGAGAACTCGTCACGGGGGGCTCCAAACGATCCGGCGTACGGAACGCACATATGGTCGCGCCTGGACGGGAGATCGGATGTGGCGAACCGAACTCCCGGGCGATCACGTCAGGGCTCTCGCGGATGAACGCGTGATCCGGGTATTGCGCCGAGCGGGGAGGACATCCTCCGTCTCCGGGGAAACGAGACGGAATTCGTGCCGCTCCGGTTCGTGGAACGTTCCAACATCGAAATTCGATGTCGATCGGTGATGCCGGGGGAGAGGGAGGGGGGCGGGCGGTCGTCCGTTCGCGCCCTGGTCACATGGTTCGAATCGGTCCGGTGGCGATGTCGCCGTCGATCAAGACAGAAGGGGGAACCGTCGTGGCCGAATCACGATTGATTCACCCTGAATTTCGTCCGCCGTATATCGTGGCGCGCGCTTCATGGGAGCGAGCTAACCATTGACGACAGGAGGGGCGCAAGGCCTCCGGCCCAGGTGGAGTGGCAGATTCCGGCCATGGTTACCGCTGCGCCGGCATTGGGGAGAGGGGTCCGGCGGTTTTGGGGCTTATGAGTTTCCGGCCGGTCTCGATCGGGTTCGGGAATTCGATCCCGCCCCCCGGTCGGGGATCTTTCCGGAGGGTGTTTTTCCCCTTACGCAATGGTGTTGTTCGGTGAATTTCTGTAAAAGCGATCTCTCGGGCTTCCGTGACGAGTCTCGCCAAAAGGGCATTTCAGGGCCGCCGTGCTCGGCAGGCGCTCCCGAGGTCCGGTGAGGGGCCGTCCCGGCCGCATACTTGGATCCCCCGTTGGACCACCCGGAGAGCGCGGCCGGGACCCACCTGTGGGATCGGGACCTTCACCGGCTCCCGCCGGTCGTGATGCTCATCGGCTTTAGCCGGTCGGGACGCTCATCGGCTCCCGCCGGTCGGGACGTGCTCCGCCGCGCCGGACGCCGTCCCCTGCGCCTTCCTGTCCGCCGCCTCCCGGCGCCTGCGCACGGTGAGGAACCACATCAGGGCGGTCATCGGACCGGTGAAGATCATGTAGCCGACGGCGCTCCGCCAGTCGAAGACGAAGCCCTGCGACCCGGAGCCGAAGGTGTCGAGCCACGCGACGAGGAGCGTCACCAGGAGACCCGCGACGAGACCCGCCACGAGACCGAGGAGGCTCACCTGCCACAGCGGCATTCTGCGGTCCTTCGGCTCGTCGAGACCGAGGACGCCCGTTCGCCACCCACGCCTTTGACGATCTTCCATGTCAATCCCCCTTCGCCCCCGAGAAGCCGGGCTCGTCATGATCACGTTGTTCGGGCCATGTCCCCTACCGCGGGGGAAAGGCCGCAAACGTTCCGGGCCGTCCCGGCACCCGGGGCCGAGGTACAGCCTGCGGCACCTCGCTCCTCCGGGCAGGGGGATCGATCACGAGGCGATCCGGACGCGAGGCTCGCAGGGGTCAGAACGAAGCCCTGGAAACTCCTCCGGGAGCGGTCTCCATGTCCCACATCGCCGGATCCCCGTCCGTCCGGCCATGTCCTCGCGGCCCCTCCCGCCCCTTCCGGCGCTCCCGCGCGCTCCGGCGTGGTGCCCTGGCGACGGGTGAGGGCCGCCGCGACGACACGGCACCGGGCGGCCGGTCAGGCCCGCCGGTGGGCGTCCTGCAGGTAGTGCAGGACGGCGGTGACGCGCCGGTCCGCCCGGTCGGTGGGGGGCAGGTCGAGCTTGGCGAAGATGCTGCGGATGTGCTTGTGCACCGCGCCGTCGGTGACGAAGAGCCGTTCGGCGATCGCCGCGTTGCCCAGTCCCTCGGCCATCAGGGCCAGAACGTCACGCTCGCGGGGGCTGAGACGTTCCAGCCGCGTGTCGGGACGGGAGCGCGTCAGCAGCTGCGCGACCACGTCCGGATCGATGGCCGTCCCCCCGTCCGCCACCCGGTGCAGCGCGGTCAGGAACTCCTCGACCCGCCCCACCCTCTCCTTGAGGAGATACCCCAGGCCGGAACCGCCCTGGGCGAGCAACTCGGTGGCGAACGCCTGCTCGACGTACGCGGACAGCACGAGCACGGCCAGGTCCGGCCGGCGGCGCCTGGCCTCGACCGCCGCGACGATCCCCTCGTCGGTGTGGGTCGGCGGCATCCGCACGTCGACGATGGCCACGTCCGGCTCGTGGGCGTCCACGGCCTCCAGGAAGCCGTCGGCGTCGGCGGCGGTGGCCACGACGTCGAGCGCCTCGGCGCGCAGCAGCAGCGCGAGCCCCTCGCGCAGGAGCGGGTCGTCCTCGGCGATCACGATCCGCACGGCAGGCTCACGGTGAGGGTGGTGGGTCCCCCGGCGGGGCTGGTCAGCATGAACGTCCCATCGTGTGCTTCGGTACGGCGGCGGATGCCGACGAGCCCCGACCCGGTGCGCTCGTCCGCCCCGCCGTCGCCGTCGTCGGTGATCTGGAGGTGGAGCCGGTCCTCGTCGCGGCGGACGCTGACGGTGGCGTGCCGGGCCCGGCTGTGCCTGGCGATGTTGGTCAGCGCCTCGGCCGCCACGAAGTAGGCCGTGGCCTCGACGGACGCGGCACATCGTACGGGAATGTCGGCGTCGATCCTGCACGGGACCGGGCAGGCCGCGGCCAGGCCGGTGAGGGCGTCGGCGAGGCTCCGGTCGGTCAGCACGGGCGGCAGGATGCCGCGGATCACCCCGCGCAGCTCGGCGAGCGCCTGTTCGGCGGCGTCCTGCGCGCGCTCCAGGATCTCCCCGGCGCCCGCCGGGTCGCGCGCCAGCGCACGGCGGGCCGCGCCCAGCAGGACGCTGACGGCGACGATGCGGTTCTGCGTCCCGTCGTGCAGCGACCGCTCGATGCGCCGCAGCTCGGCGGCGTGCGCGTCGAGCGCGGCGGCCCGGGTCGCGGTCAGCTGCGCGACCCGCAGCAGGAGGTCACCGCCCGGCTCGGGCCCAAGGAGGCGCCGGCCGGGCCAGGCCTGCAGCCGCGCGATCCCCGGGGTGAGGATCATGGAGACGACGGCCCATCCCAGCCCCAGCAGCCCGACCCCGAGGGCGCCGGGCAGGTCCCGCACGATCCACAGGCCCATGGCCGAGGTGGCGGCCTCCTCCGGGGGCAGCAACCGCCACCACAGCGGGAAGGTCAGGTTGGTGACCGCGCTGAGGGGCAGCGTGAGGCCGACCAGCGTGAGGACCAGTCCGAGGGTGCCGTGCACGGCCACCCAGCCCACCTCCCGGCGCGTGGCCGGGTCGGTGAGGGCGGAACGCAGGCCGGGCGGCACCGGCCCCGGTTCGACGAGCTCCGGACCCCAGCGGGAGAGCCGCGCGCGTTCCCGGTTCGCGACGGAACGCAGCCCGCGCAGCGCGGCGGGCACCAGCGGCAGGCCCACGCCGACCAGGCAGGCCAGCGCGGTGGCGGCCACCATGAGGAACGCGAGCAGCGCCAGGAGCGTGGTGCCGAGCCCACCGGCGAGGTGCTCGAACGCGTCCAGGGTGAGACGGGCACGGGCGACCACGTCCCATCGGCGAACCGGCCCGCGGCCGGCCGCGGGATCGGGGATCGGCATCCGCACCTCCTTCGGCCCTCGTCGGCCCTTGCCGGCTCTCCTCGGCCTTCCTCGGCCCTCCTCAGCCAGACGATAGGGCACCCACCGCCCCGTCACGGGGTCGCCGCCCGAGAAGTACAGCCTGCTGTACCCCGGTCGTCCCCCTGACGGGATCGTCGCCGGAGACGGTCGTCCGTAGCGTCGAGGTACGGCAGCCGACCTGCCGATTCCCCGAGCGAGGAGCGCATCATGACCGATCTCCGGCACACCCCCGAGACCTCCGAGACCTTCAGGACCCCCGGGACGCGACGTCCGGCACGCCCGGCCGGCACCCGGGGCGGCATGGCCCGTCCCGTGCTGTGGCTGCTGCTGGCGGTCAGCGTGGTCCTCAACGTGGTCTTCTCGTCCACCGACACCGACGTCCTCGCCGGCATCGGGTTCGGGCTGGCCGCCCTGGCGTGCGCCACGGCCCTGATCGTCCACCACTACCGGTACATGCGCCGGTGAGCGTCGTCTGTCGGTCCGCCGCACCAGGATGGACCCCTCCCCGGCTTGATCATTCCTCTCCCCCGGGGAAGCACCCGTGCGTCGCCGTCGTTTCGGCCGCTCCGCCGCCCCTGCCGCGGCCGGGTACCTGACCGTGGTCGTCGTGGCCGGTGTCGCCGCGCCGGTGACCGGCGACGACGGCCTCTTGCGGGGGAACAGGGTGGCGGCGTCGCCCGGGCACCCGGTGATCCAGGTCCACTCCGATTTCTCGATCTGCGCCACCACCGAGCCGTACACCCGCTGCCCGCCCGTGGAGACCAGGGCGTGGGGTCACGTCGTCGAGGTCGGCCACCGCAGTCCGACCGGCAGGCTCGAACTGGGGGATTCGATGGGATATCCCGTGTTCCCCAACCTCGCCTTCCGGGGCAGGGGCGACTACCGGATCCGCGTCCACCACGCCTGACCGCCGTGGAAGGGCGAGAGACGCGCCGGTCAGCGGTTGCTGATCATGGCCTACCCGGGGCGGGGACGACGTGATCGTCCACCGCAGGCGGACCCGGCTCTGACCACTGTGACCGCCATGACGGACGCTCGCTCATGGCCGGTCGCGGGGCATCCTGCCGGCGGCCAGGACATTGATCAGGTCGTCGACCGGTTTCCTGCCGGTCCGCTGGACGTGTGTGTCGAGCTTGCGACCAGCAGGAGTCGAGGTGTCCCCGCTTCGTCTCCGAAGCATCATGCCTCCGGCGGCGAACATCGTCACGCAGCGGTATCGCTACAGATAGACGTCAATCCTTAGCGTCCATGTTCCTTCTGTACTGTTCTGCTCCATGCGTACCCCCCGTATCACCCTGCCGGTCGGGATGCTGGCCGGCCTGCTGCTCACCGGCACCGCCCATGCCGACGTCACCACCGGCACCATCACCGGAGCCGTCGTCAGCGCGCCGGTCCCCACCGGCACCAAGGCGCTGACCCATAATCCGCTGTACCGCAGCGGCAAGCTGACTTTGCCCTGCGGCCGGGCCCCCGAAGGCTCCGGCAGTGTCGCCGTCACCAAGAAGCATCTGACGGTGATACTGAGCTGCTTGAACGCCTCATGGTCCAAGCAACTGAAGAAGACCGGCGTGACGTTCAGGAAACCGACGATCCAGTTCATGACCAAGCCCGGTCGTGCGTGCGGATCGGAGTGGGGCAGGTATCACACCGGCCGTTACTGCACCGATGAGCGGCGGCTGGTCATCATGATCAGCGACTATGCCGTCAAAGCGCCGGCCGATCCGGTGATGTTGCAGTTGATCGCGCACGAGTACGCCCACCATGTGCAGAACCTCACCGGCGTGTGGAGTGCTTACAAGAACATGCCGGCCGCCACCGAATCGCAGGCGCTGGCTCAGAGCCGCCGCTTGGAGCTACAGGCCGACTGCCTGGGAGCGGCGTTCCTGTCCAGCGTCTGGTCCTCGCAGAACTACCGGGATGAAGACTGGAAGCAGGTCGTGGACCACTACCGGGGCAGCGGCGACGAGAAGGTCAACACCCAACGCAGCCACGGCACGGGCAAGAACCGGGCCGCCTGGCTGCAGCGGGGTTTCGCCGCCGCGTCCCCGTCCGCGTGCAACACCTGGAGCGCGCCGGCCTCCCGCGTCGCCTGACGAGCGCCGGGGCCTCGACGAAGTCCCGTAGGTGGGCGGTCAACGGTTGAGCGGATCCTCAGCGTCTCTCAGCGAGGTCACAGGTCCGGCGTAGCAGGCTTCACCGGGTCATCGCGCCGCAGGACCGAGGAGTACGGATGAGAGCCGAGACGTTGAGCGGCGGGCGTGGGTGGCCGCGCGTGGCGGCGATCTGGTGTTCGCTCTACGGTGCGGCCCACGTGTGGTGGCTGGCGGACCCGGGGGCGTCATGGGCTCCTCCCGAGGAGGTGTTCTCACCCGGCCGGTGGGTGGCGGTGACGCTCGCCCTCACGGCCGCCACGGTGTGCTCGGTGATCGCCACCGGGATCGGGCACCACCGTGGGGCGCCCGTGCGGTGGACGCTGGTGGCGCTGGCGTGGGTGGCCGGGGCGGGGCTGATCGCCTATTCGTACATGCTCGCCATCAGCCTCGCCACCGTGCTGTTCGGCCAGGCCGGCCACTGGGGGAGCCTGCTGACCCGCGCGGCCGGAGTGACCGCGGGAGCGCTGACGCTGGCGTGTGCCGTCGCCGAGCAGCGCAGGGTCCGGCGGGCCTGCCCTCACTGCGCCCGGGTCCACGGCCGTTCGCCGGAGCGGCGCACCGATCCCGCACCACGGTGGGCCTGTCTCGCCGCCTACGCCGCGATCACCGGCTGCGCGGCTCGTGTGAGCGTGCTGGTGATCGAATCCATCACGGCGGGTGAACCGCTGCCGTTCACGCTGGGCTTCTCCTTCGGGGTCTTCATCGTCCTGCTGATCCTGGCCGGCACCCTTCTGCCGCTGGCGTTGGTCCACCGGTTCGGCAGGATCTGGCCACGCTGGGTGGTGCCGCTGGCAGGACGCGACGTGCCGCGATGGCTCGTGCTCGGACCCGCCCTGTTCGTCGGCGCGAGCATGGCCGGCTACTTCGGCGTGGCCGGGATGACGGCATGGCTCCTCGGCAGGGGCAACCTGGCCCAGGCCCCGCTCTGGAAGGTGTCGATGGAGATGTTCGGCTACACCGTGTGGGGCCTCGGCCTGCTCGCCGCTGCCGTGTCCTACTACGCTCTGACCAGGCCGGGCTGTCCTTCTCCGGGACTCACCGTCCCTTCTCCCGAGGTCACCGTCCCGCGGGCCCCGCGAACGTCGTCCTGATCGAACCGGCGATCGGCCACCGGACAGGACGCGGCCCAAGGGGGAGTCCGGCTCATCGCACCAGCCCGTAAGGCAGGGCGATCCACCTGGTGAGGCAGTGGGGCGGGCACTCCCAGCGAATCACGGGATCAGCCTCCGCCCAGCCGGGACCGGACGACGCGTCCGGTGAGGATCCCGTACCGGCCCCAGGCCGACGACGGCTCCCGCACCGGCCAGAGCCCGCGTCCTCCGCCGCTGTCGGCGGTGACATCCGCGCAGACCAGGGGCGGTGCCGGCCGTCGAGCCTGCGTCGGTCACATCGATGTGGAGTGTTCCATCATGGTGGGCGACGGCGATGGTGATCCGCCCGCTCGGGCGGCGGCCGGAGTCGGAGTGGTGTACGGAGTCGGTGACGAGTTCGGTGAGCAGGAGCGGGGCGTCGTCGGTGTGCGGGTGGTCGAGCCCTTTGAGGAGGTCGCGGACGTAGCGCCGGGCCGGGGGACGGCGGCGATCTGCGCGGGTGCCCCGGCCCGCCTCCAGCCCTGTCCCTCGGCCCCGGTTCCCGCCGGTCCTCGCCGTCACGACGGCGAGGACCGGTGAGGGGGGCTACGGATTGGCGACCTCGGGGCCGCGCAGCGTGACCTGGATGCTGCCGCCCACCTGCAGGTCGGCGCGGGTACAGGAGGCCGTGGAGTCGGGCAGCACGGTCAGGGGCGAGGGCTTCCGGAGTCGTTCCTCCAGGTCATGCGGGAGATCGACGCCCTCGACCGGTTCGCCGCCTATCGCGCGGCCCGCTGCCCGCTGCTCGTCGTCAGCGGTGACGCGCGCGCCTTCGCGGGGGTGTTCCCCGGCCGTCTCGTCCCCGCCTGGAACGCGTACTGCGCGTGGGTCGAGCACGAGCTGGAGGCGGCCGTGCGGGAGACGCCGCCGGTGCGGGCGGTGTCCCTGCCCACCGGGCACGACCCGCACCGGGAGGATCCGGAAGGGCTGGCACGCCTCCTGATCGGGCACCTCGCCCGGTACGGCGGGACGTCGTCTCCAGGGCGATGACGTGACCCGGAGCGACGCCTCCAGGCCGGTGCGGTGGCCGGGTCCGGCTACCGGATGCGGGCCAGCCAGATCACGATCGATGTCAGCATCGCATCGAGGACGCCTGCCGGACGTGTCCTCATCCAGGACAACCCGGCCGGGCGCGACACCGGCCAGAGCCCGCGCCCACGTGCCCTGTGCCTCGGCGCGCTTTTACGATGACGCCCGCGGGGTGATGCGGCCACGCCGGACCTGCCGCGCGCGACCGGGACCCGTACCCGCGCGATCCGCGCCTGCGGGATCCGCGTCCGCGGGATCCGCGTCCGTGTGACCCGCGCCCGTGTGACCCGCGGTGGCTCGTCCGCGGTCCAGCCCGGCTCGTGCGCGGTCCAGGCCGGCTCGTCCATGGTCCAGGGCGGCTCGCCCGCGACCCGGGTCCGCTCGCTCGCGGCGTGAGCCTGCTCGCGGACCTCCAGCAGGGCGACGCGCAGGTCGTCGATCTCCCTTCTGGCGATGGTCAGCTCGGCGCGCAGGGCCCGGGCCTGTTCGGCGGCCTCCTGGTGGAACTGGCGCAACTCGCTGACGTACCGCTCGCGCAGCGCGACCGCCTGGTAGTCGAGCTGGTGGGCGCGGATCCTCGCGGCCACGGCCTCCTCGCGCGCGCTGGCCAGCTCCTGCTCCAGGACGCGGTGGGCGTCCCGCAACCTCTGGTTGGTCGTGGCCAGGCTCTCGGCGCGCCGCCGTTCCTTCTGCTGCAGGCTCAGGGCGTACGTCGCGAACGCGGTCTGGTCGGTGGCCTTCCGCTCGGCGGCCGCCAGACGGCCCTCCCGCTCGGAGGTCTCCTCGTCGGGACGGATCTGCTCCAGCGGCCCGTGGTACTCCCGGAACGGTCCGGCACCGATGCAGGTGGCATGGCGCTCGCAGTGGGAGTGGCCGCACGCACGGCTCGACAGCCTCGTCGAGCCGCCGGTGTCGATCGTGTCCGTCACACCGTCAAACTACCCATTTTCACTTATAGTGAAATTGATGACACATAGAGTGATATCAAAAGTTGAAAGTATTTTGATCCTCTGCCGCCGTATCGCTGCCCTCCGTGCCGGCCGGTGGTCCACGGGACCGTGAGAACGCCGTTCGGCGTCGTTCGTCCCCTGGACGCCGCCGGACGCGTCCCGCCTCGCCCGGGGGAGCCGTTCGGCGCGGACGATCTGGCGAGGAACGGGCTGCAGGTGTCCGGGGAGGCGCCGAGAGGATCTCGCCACGGATGCGACACCGGTTCGCCGCGCAGGGCCACGGACATGGTGTCGTCGGGTCCGATGCTCACGGCGCCCTCGTCCGTTATCGCCTGCAGTAGATGTTGCGGCTCGGTGTGTAGAGCTTGCCCGGGTCGTCGGCCAGGCCGACCAGGTCCACGTCGACGACGCTACGCCATCCCGTCAGGCCGCCGTTGACGCAGGCCGCGCGCCCGGTCGCCCGGTTGCCCGCGCCACCGCCGGATCGCACCGTCTGGCTGCCCGCCGCTCCGGCGTTCCGCCAGACACCGTCGGAGTAGTACTGCTGGAGCTGCACGGTGACGACCGCCAGGGTCGCGCTGCAGTCACCGTTCACCCACCAGCCGTGTCCGGAGGCCTCGAAGGCGGACGAGGAGACGTGGACGTAGTCCCCGTAGGTCTGGAAGACGCAGTACGCGGACGCCGACCGGGCGTCCCGTGAGGAGGAGGGGCCCCTGTTCTCCAGGCGCGCCTCGCCTCTCGCGGCGGACCGTTCGGAACCGGGGGCCGGGGCGGGGGTGGGCGGGGGCGCGGGGGAGGACCGCGCCGGGGCCGCGAGCGCCACGGGCTGCGAGACCCCGAGGAACATCGCGCCTGCGATTCCGGCCGTGATGGAGATCGTACGAAGTGATCGACGCATGATCGTACCTCCGAGCTGGGTGGAGCGTGGGCAGAGGTCGTTCTGCGAACCTCGTCCGGTGGCCGAGAAAGGGCGCGGTTCCGATCTCACATGAATGGCGCCGGACATTGGTAAACGTGTCATTTCCGCCCTGCCGTGTCAATGGAAAGACCGTTATCGGCAATGTTCGTTCGGCCGGTTGACATGCGGTTATTCAATGGAACCGGGCCTTTGTGACTTATCTGATATATCCCTTTAATGCACCATTAGAGAATGGTGATGCTTTGAGGAAAATTCATCATAAATCTGGGCATGGGTGCTTCGTGTTCAGGTGTCGCAACGTACGGAATGCCGTCACCGCGAGCCGTGTCCCGGCGCCCCGGCGAACCCTCTCCGGTCACGGCGCCGGGTGACGAAGACGCAGAACGGATGACCGGCCACGTCGGCGTACACGCGCAGGGGCTCCTCGGGATCGTCGATGCGGTCCAGCAGCAACCGGCCACCGAGACGCAGGACGCGTTCGTGCTGGACCCGCAGGTCCTCGACCGATTCCACGGTCAGATCCAGGTGCAGCTGCTGTGGCACCCCGCCCTCCGGCCACGTCACCTCCGGCAGGCGGTCGACCTGCTGGACGGCCATCTGCGGGGCGCCGTCCGGGGTCCTCAGCACGAGCCAGTCGCGGCCACGCTCGTCCGCGTGTCCCTCCTCCGGCGGCTCGTCACCGGGCCGGTAGACCAGGCCCAGCAGAGATCGGTAGAACTCCGCCAGAGACCTGGCGTCGGTGGAGTCGAGCACCACCTGGCACAGCCTGGGCACGCTCTCCCCGTCGGTCACATCGATCACCGCTCCCCGTGCTCGTTCCCGTGTCGCACCGGCCTGGCCCCTGCGCGCCACGCCGGTGGTTAAACGCGGGGCCCCGCAGGACGATCACCGGAAACCGGCCATCCCGGGGACGACATGATCGCCCGTGCCCTCGTCCGTGTCGAAGTCCGTGGTCGTGACCGGTGGCGGATCTCCTCGTCGAGGACGTTCCGCCCGCGCGTTCTCCCGTCCGGGCCGGAGCTGGTCGAGGGTGTGGCCGGTGGCCTGCTTGAACAGGTACTCGGCCCGCTCATAGGAGAGCCTGCGGCGGCCGGTCTCCGGGCACAGGTCGCCCGGGGCGGGGGGACGGCCCGGTCCCGGCCTGCGGTCGGACAGGAACAGCGGCCCCCGGCGGCGGCCCGCGACGAGGCGGGGGAGGAGCCCGGCGGTGCCGGAGTGCCAGCGGACCCAGCCGGAGGCCGTCCTGGCGCGCATCCCGGGCAGGTCGAGGTCCTCGACGTCGATGGAGAGCGCCGCACCGGGGCCGGCCGCGCTCTCGTGGAGCAGCAGCCACAGGGTCCGCTCGCGCAAGGCGATGTCCTGCCGCTCCCACAGCGCCTCGACGCGGGACCGGTCGAGGGGACGGGTGCGCCCCCGGGGCTCGTACCGGCGGACGAGGCCGGCGGCGAGATCGTGCTCCAGGGAGTGACCCGGGTCGTGGTCCGGATCGGAGGGTCTCAGGCCCCGGGCGACGGTCCAGGCGGAGAAGGAACGGACGGCACCGCGGTGCCGGTTCCAGGTCGCCGCGGCGGCACCGCCCCACGCGGAGGTGAACACCTCGGCGACCCGACCGGCGCTCACCCCGGCCAGCGGGATGTCGTCGCCGAGATCGCGGCGGAGCCGGTTCATCGTCTGCGTGTAGGACCGGACGGTCGAGGCGTCCAGATCGTCACGGGCGAGGAACGCCTCCGCGGCCTCGGCCAGGGTGACGGGCCCCGCCGGCCCGCTCCCCTTTCGGGGGATCGCCTTCCGCACGGTCTCGTCGGCGCAGGCCGCGGCCCGTTCCAGCAGGATCGTGCGTTCGGGCAGGTTCAGGGTGAGGGCCGCGGCGCGCTCGAACTCCCGCCGGGCCTCCTCGTGGCGGCCGAGCCGGAACAGCAGGTCACCGCGCACGCTGGGCAGGTGGTGGTAGGTCCGGAGCGCCGGTTCGCCGGACAGCGTGTCGACGAGCTCCAGCCCCCGATCGGGACCGTACGCCATGGCCAGCGCGACCGCCCGGTTGAGCTGCACGACCGGGGTGGGCAGCACCCGGGCGAGCGCCTCGTAGAGGGCGGCGATCCGCGCCCAGTCGGTCCCCTCCGCCGTACGGGCCTGGGCGTGGCACACGGCGATCGCGGCCTGCAGCACGTACGGGCCGAGGGGGCCGCCGCACTGCCGGGCGCGCAGCAGGGCCGCGATGCCACGGTGGACGAGAAGCCGGTCCCAGCGCCCGCGGTTCTGCTCGTGCAGCGCGATGGGACGGCCCGACGGATCCGTCCGGGCGGCCGATCGCGACGCCTGGAGTTCCATCAACGCGACCAGGCCGTGCACCTCGGCCTCTCCGGGCGCGAGCCCGGCCAGCAGGCGTCCCAGGCGCAGGGCCTCATGGCAGAGGTCGTGGCGCATCAAGTCGTCACCGGCGCCGGCCGCGTACCCCTCGTTGAAGATCAGATAGACGACCTCCAGGACCGACGACAGGCGGCCCGCACGGTCGGCACCCTCGGGAACCTCGAAGGGGACGCCGAGGAAGGTGAGGGTCCGCTTGGCCCGGACGACGCGCTGCGCCACGGCCGACTCGGAGACCAGGAACGCGCGGGCGATCTCCTCGGTGCTCAGGCCACCGAGGAGCCGCAGCGTCAGCGCCACCCGCGCCTCGGCCGGCAGCGCCGGGTGACAGGAGACGAACATCAGCCGCAGGACGTCGTCGCCCACCTCGTCGTCGAGAGCCGCGTCGACCTCGGCCTCGGAGGTGTCCTGCCGGGTGGTGAGCTCGTGGGCGAGCTGCTCGTGCCTGCGGTCGAGCCGCTCGCCGCGCCTCAGGTGGTCGACGGCGCGGCGCTTGGCGACGGCCATCAGCCAAGCACCCGGATTGTCCGGTACGTCGGTCCGGGGCCACTGTTCGAGGGCGGCGAGAAGTGCGTCCTGCGCGAACTCCTCGGCCAGCCCCACGTCGCCCACCATCCGGACGAGCCCGGCGACGATTCTCGCCGACTCCATCTTCCAGACCGCGTCGACCGCGCGGTGGGCGTCCCCGGATGTCACCGCTCGATGAGAGCACCCGTCCGACCGGGTACGCAAGCGCCCGGCCGGGACGTCCGGCCGGATCGCCTGCGGGAACGGTCGCGCTCAGCGGGGTGGTGATGCTGCGCGACCCGCTCACCGGGGCGTCCGGCCGGGTAGTCCGCGGGAACGGCCGCCCGGCCGGACGTGCGGACAGGGGGCCGGGCCGGGCGGCGAGAGATCTTCTCCCTGTGATCGTCCGGCCCGGGGGTGCCCGGTCAGTTCTCGGGGCCGAAGACCTGCTGGATGGCGCCCTCACCGTCACCGATGATCTTCCAGAAGCGGCGGGAGAGCTCGATGGCCTCCTCCTTCGATCGGGCCTCGATGAGCGCGAAGCTGACGATCGCCTCCTTGGCCTCGGTGAACGGCCCGTCGGTGACGGTGACCTTGCCTCCCGAGGAGGTCAGGCGCGTACCGGCCGGGTCCAGGCCGCCGGTCGCCAGCAGCACCCCCGCCCGGGTCATCTCCTCGATGAAGGCGCCCATCTCGGCCATCGTCGCCTCGTCCGGGGGAGCCATCTCGCCCTTGGTGGTCATCAGGAATCGCATCGTCATATCTCCCTCTGGTGCTCGCAGGACCGATCCTCGCCGGTCCTCGGCCATGCGTCGACCGGGGCACCCCCATATCGACACGAACGTCCTGACCAGGGCGGTGGCTCGATGTGACAGGGAATGCAATGTGACAGGGAATGCGCAAGAAAACGCGTATCCGCAGGTCACGGCTTTGACGGGTGACGGTGTCGAGTTCGGCCCGGCTCGTTCGACGCGTCAGCGAGGCCGGGCGAGACCGGTGGACATCAGTACGACGCCGGTCGAGGCCGGTGGACGAAGGAGAGCGACGGGACCCCGTCGCAGCAGAGAGGAACGACCATGACCGTCACCCAGCCCCCCACCTCCCACGACTCCGTTGCCCACGGCTCCACCGCCCGCCCCGCGGGCTCGGTGACGCGGGCCCTGCTCGCCGGAGGCGTCGCCGCCGCGCCCCTGTTCGCGATCGTGTCGCTGACGCAGGCCTTCACCCGGGAGGGCTTCGACCTGACGCGTCACCCGCTCAGCATGCTCGCCACCGGTGACCTAGGCCGGCTCCAGATCGCCAACTTCCTGGTCAGCGGAGCCTTGACGATCGCCGGAGCGCTCGGGTTGCGCCGCGCGATGCGGGGTACGCCCGGCGGCACCTGGGCACCCCGGCTGATCCTGGTCAACGGCGTCGGGATGATCGCCGCCGGAGTCTTCGTCATGGACCCGGGCGACGGCTTCCCCGCGGGCACCCCGCTGGGCCAGACCGGCACGCTGAGCTGGCACGCCCTCATGCACATGGTCGCGGGATCCATCGCCTTCACCGCGCTGATCGCCGCCTGCTTCGTCCTGGGCCGTCACTTCTCCCGCGCCGGACGACCCGGGTTCGCCGCGGCCTCCCGGCTCAGCGGCCTGATCTTCGCTCTCGGCGACGGCTGGGCCATGTCGGGCGGGCGGGCCGGATCGCTGACCCTGGCCGTCGGCGCGATCACCGCCATGACCTGGGTCGCTGTGACGGCGGCGGACAAGCGGGCCGCACTCCGACGGTGACCGTGTTCCGATACGCTGCGCCCGCTTCGGCTCCGTCCCGATCACCGTCGGCATCGAAGTCACCTCCGGTGACTCCGGTGACGGAGCCCCGGCCACGTCGGCCCGGATGCCGGCCGACCGGCCCGGCACCGCACCACCGGTCCTCCCCGCCGACCACCGGGGCCCGGTGGCCGACGCCACCACCGGCTCCGGCCTCATCTCCATCGACTCCGACCCACCAGCACCGACAGAACGGGACCGCAGGACATGACCACACCGGCCAAGGGCAATCCCGCCAGCTACTTCCCCTCGATCGAGGCCAAGTACGGCCGCCCCGTCCAAGAGTGGATCGACCTCATCAACGCCTCACCCCTGACCAGGCACATGGAACTCGTCGCCTGGCTCAAGACCGAACACGGCCTGGGCCACGGTCACGCCAACGCCCTGGTCGCCCACACCCTCGCCGGCAGGAAGTAGACCGGACGGCCCCGTCCCGTGAACACCGGCACCGGCTCTCACGGGACGGGGACGAGCGGGTGGAGCCCGCCGGGGCGTCTCGGAGGCCGGAAGGAGAAGCGGCCCATCGTGTCGACGTGGGGTCGATCACTCGGCCACCTCCACCGCTGCCCCCGGACGACGGGATCGGACCCGATGATCACGCCTTACTCGGATCCCCGGGCGGTGTGCGTGGCCGGCCCGTTCGCCCTCGTCCGGGACCGCACAGCGCGCTCGCGGGCGCGTTCCCCGGTCTCGGCTGCCGTAGCGCGGGAAATAAGCGGGAGAAGAAGGCGATATGTCGGTGCTAGCCTTCCCAAGGTCGGCCGCGGGACTTCGGTGCGACTTCCGGAACCCGTCTTTGAAGCGATGATTCGCAGCTCGTTCCCCCATTCCCCGGCCGGCCTCGTACGTGAACCCCGGAGGCGGCGATCGAAGCGCACATCGAGACCGGCGCGGACCTCGTCGCCGCCGAGGACGTCCTGCTGTTCGTGAACGCGGCGATCACCTCCACCGGCCAGCGCGAGTTCCACTCCGGCGCCGACGAGCAGGGCCTGTCGCTGGGCTTCCTGCACGACTACCTGATCGGCAACTACCGCGACCTGTACGCGGCCACCCTCGCCCTGGACGTCAACGACCACAACGCCGTACTGATCGTCAAGAACCTGCTGGTCACGGCGAGGGAGGCGAGTGCAGAGCAGCGCCGGGCCGAGGGACGCCTGATCGCCCGGCGGCTGGCCCTGCTCCCGCCGCAGCGGGTGTACGGGCTGTTCCGCGCGCTGCGCCGCGCCAGGGTCAACAACCGGCGCACCAGGGCGATCATGCGGGACTGGCTGGCGGCCCGCCCCGACCCCGCGTTCGACGCGGTGAAGTACCGGGGCGCCGTCAAGGACGCCGTCCGCCACGCCCACCTGAGCCCGCCCGGGGAGCTGGGGCCGTTCCTGTTCACGCCGCACCGAAAGGCCGCCTACGCCACGCCGATCCTGGAGACCTGGCGGCGCGCCCACTACGAGCAGGCGGCGCTGTACGAGCTGCCCTACACGGTCGCGGAGGGGTTCGCGGCGAAGCACCGCATCGCCCGCGCCACCTTCCTGGAGCGCATCGCGCCCCGGCTCACCCGGCTGGAGCGGCTGCGCCTGCAGGAGTCCGCGCGCGACCTGAAGGCCGACGCGGTGCGGGCCGACCTCACCGCGATGCCGCTGACCCGGCTGGCGTCGTACACGCTCGCCCTCCCGGTGGACGATCGCGTACGCCGCCGCGCCGAGCTGACGGAGGCACTGCGCGCGGCGGCCCGGCGGGCCGCGGGTGACCAGGCCGGGAGCTGGGGCTCGGTGGCCGCCGTCCTCGACGACAGCTTCTCCGCGTACGGCTCGGGGCAGAAGCGCCGCCGCCCGCTGGCCGTCGCGCTCGCCTGCCACTTCCTGCTGGAGGCGCTGGCCGCCGAGTACACGCCGCTGTGGCTGTCGGGCCGTACGGACTCGTTGCTCGTCCGTCCGTACGGGGCGACGCCGCTCGGCGAGCGCATCCTCGACGCCCTCGAACGCGGACCCGGACGCCTCGTCATCGTCTCCGACGGATGGGACAACTCACCGCCGGGGCTCGCGGGAGAGGTGCTGCGGATCTGGCGCACCCGGCTCGACCCGGACCACACCTGCGGCGTCGTGCACCTCAACCCGGTGTACGACGCGGCAGGCTTCGACGTACGGCGGCTGGCGCCCACCGTCCCGACCGCAGGGATCCGGGACGCCGAGAACCTGGTCGCGCTGGTGGAGCTGGCCCGGTTCGCGGAGGGGCGTACCGGGATCTCCGAGCTGCGCGCCCACCTGGCGCGCCGCGTCGAGGCGTTCCTGCGGGAGGACGCGTGACGAAGCCCCCCGCTCACCTGGTGCGCCGTGCCGAGCGGTCCCCGGGGGAGGACGCGTGACGAGGCCCGCCCACCTGACGTGCCGTGCCGAAGGGTTCCCGGGGGAGGACGCGTGACGGATCTCGCCCTGACCGGGCTCACCACCCACCCCGCGCAGGCCTGGGGCGGCGTACGGCTCGTCCCGCTGGTCCGCGCCGAGCCGATCGAGGACCTGCGGCTCGACGCCCGCCTCTACGACACCGGGCTCGGCGTCGTCGAGGTGGGCCCGCGGACCGAGTACGTCTCCTACATCCCGCACGGGTTCGTGGCGACCTGGACGGACGACGGCACCCCGGCCTCGGCGTACGGGACCCAGCTGCGGGGCCCGCGGGAGCGTGACCGCCCGCCCGGCCGGATGCCGCTGCGGTTCCACCGCCGGATGGCCCGCCGAGCCGACAGGAACCGGCTGCGCTTCCTGCCCCTGCACCTGGCGCTCGAAGGGTACCTGGCGCTGCACTTCGGCGGGCCGGAGATCGTGTGGGAGGAGTGGTCGCAGCGCGCGGTCGGCCACGGGCTCTCGCCCCGCGCCGAGGAGGCCTACACGGGCGCGCAGGTCGGCGGCCTGGAGGACGCCCTTCGCGTCTTCGAGATCCACTCCGGCCAGTGCGGCGTCCTCGTCTACGTCGCGGACGCGCTCGCCGCCGCGTTCGTGGTGCCGCATCCCGACGACTACCGCGCCCTGCACACCACCCTCGTGCACGACCTGTACGGCGAGCTGATCTATCACTACGCGATGTTCGGCGGCCCGGTGGCCGATTTCCATGCCCGCATCGAGGGCGCGACGGTGCGCTCGCTCGCCGACCTGCGCGCGGGGGCACGCCGGCAGCGGGACGAGTGGGCGGCCTTCCACGACCGGGTCATGGCGGGCGCGCTGCTGGACGGGGACCACACCTACCAGCGCGTCTACGAGATGGGCGGATACCGCCTGTCGCGCTTCCTGCCGTCCTTCGAACGGCGGCGGGAGAACCACATCGGCGAGCTCATCACCGACGGCGCCGGCCGGCTCGCGTACCTCAAGACGTTCCGCCTGTCGGAGAACCAGGTCCGGCGCGGTCACCTGCTGACCGGTCTCGCCGCCACCGGCTGGAACCTGGCGGACACCGCCGTCGCGCTCGGCGTGACCGAGCCCCAGCTCGGCCTGCGCATCGAGGCCGCGGGCTTCGGCCACCTCCTCCGCCAGGACATTCTGGATCACTACCGTGCCCAGGCCCGCCGCGATCGCCGGTGACCGTGCCGCCGCCGGGGACATCACCGGCCGCCGACACCGTCTTGCCCGGTGGTCCTACGCGTGGAGACGGGAGACCTGCCCGGCCGCGGAGCGACGCGGCGAGATCAGGGGAGCGGCGGAGCCTTCTTGACGGTTCCCCGGTAGGTCTCCACGTCGTAGCGCCGGTCGCCCTCGTCGAGCTTGGCGTGGGCCGCCTCGACGAGGTCGATCCCCAGCGTGTCGGCCAGCCGGGAGAGGTAGATCATGACGTCGGCGATCTCGGAGCGGACGCGCGCGGCGGCCTCGGGGTCGCCCATGACGGCCGCCGACTCCTCGGGCGTCAGCCACTGGAACTCCGCGACCAGCTCACCGGCCTCACCGGCCAGCGCCATGGCCAGGTTCTTGGGGGTGTGGAAGCGCTGCCACTCCCGCGCCTCGGCGAACCGCCGGAGTCTGCCGGCCAGCTCTTCAAGCTCCGTCATGGGAGGACACGGTACAAGGCGGGAGCCGGAGGGGCCGTCACGCCGTGCGTTCGACGATCACCACGGGGATGTCCCGGTCGGTGGTCTCCCGGTACCTCTCGTAGGACGGCATGGTCGCGACCATGAGCCGCCACAGGCGGGGTTTCTCCTCGGGGGTGGCGGTCCGCGCGGTCACGGCGAACGTCTCGGTGCCGATCTGGACGGTGGCGGCGGGGTCGGCGACCAGGTTGAGGTACCAGGCCGGGTGACGGTCCGCCCCGGCGTTGGACGCGACGAGGACGTAGCGGTCGCCGTCGCGCGCGTAGACCAGGGCGGTACGGCGGAGTTTGCCGGACTTGCGGCCGCGTGTGGTCAGCAGCAGGTCGTTCATGCCCGGCCGGGCCTGGCCGCCGGTCTCGACGAAACGGCGGATGTGCTGGGCCACCCACTCGTTCGGGCTGTCGACGATCTCCTCTTCCATCAGCGCTCCCCGGCGCCGGGGTTCTCCTCGGCGTCGGAGCCCTCCCGGCCGCCGGGGTTCTCGCCGGTGCCGGATTCCCTCCCGCCAGGGTTCTCCTCGGTGCCGGGGTCGCGCTCGACGCCCAGGTGGACGCGGTGGTGGGCGGGGGAGTCGATCTCGTCGAGCAGCGCGATCGCGAAGTCGGCGTAGGAGATGCGGCTGCCCGCCTCGGCCGGGGCCGTACGGTAGCGGCCGGTGCGGGGACCGCCGTGGTCGAAGTCACCGCTGGGGCTGACGACCAGCCAGTCGAGCCCGGTGGTGGCGGTGCGCAGCACCTCGTTCCCGGCCGCGTGCCCCAGGTAGAACGACCGGTACTCCTGCGGGTAGCCGGGGGTGTCCATGAGGAGCATCCCGGACGCGGTCTCCAGCACCGACGCCAGGCCGACCGCCAGCAGCCGGGGGACGCCCGCCGAGGACAGCCCGTCGAGCAGGGCGCGAGCGGCACCGGTGAAGAAGACGTCGGGCGGCGTACCGAAGTCGTAGGCGGCGGCGATCGCGGCGTCGTGGCCCTTGGCGAGCCGCGCGACGTCGTCCGCGTCCAGGATGTCGCCGGCGACGACCCGCACGCCGTCCGCCGACAGACCGTCGCCCGCCGCCAGGTCGTCGTACTTGGCCGGGTCGCGGACGACGGCGGTGACCCGGTGGCCACGTCGGCGGGCCTCGTGGACGGCCGCCCGGCCCGCCCTGCCGCCCGCTCCGAAGACGATGACGTCACTCATTCGACCACCCCGTGTTCCCGGCCGGATCCGATCACCGGCCACTGCCGGAAAGGTACCTGAGCAGGTGGTTACCGATGGGATACCGGTTACCGTGGAGTCGTGACAGAGCCTCTTGATCCGGACATGTTCGACCCGGTCTGCCCGTCCGGCCTCGCGCCGATCCGCTTCGGCGACAAGTGGGCAGGCATGATCATCCGCTGCCTCGAGGACGGTCCGCGGCGGTTCTCGGAGCTTCGGGTCCCGCTGCGCGGCATCACCGCGAAGGTGCTCGCCGGGTCGCTCCGGACGCTCGCGCGCGACGGCCTGATCGTCCGCACCGCCCATCCCGCTCCCGTGCAGAGGGTCGAGTACGCGCTGACGCCGCTCGGCCGCAGCATGATCGGGCCGATGGACGCGGCGTGCGCCTGGACGCGGGAGCACTGGGACGAGCTTCTGGACGCGCGCGAGGCGTCCTCGGCCTCGTCGTAGAACCCGTCGTGAAGGCCCGGCCGGCCGAGAGCGCCCGGCCGAGACCGTGCGATCGAGACCGTGCGATCGAGACCGTGCGGAGGACGAGCCGTGCAGGCCACCCGTCGATCTCGGGTTCCCCATGGTGTTGAAGGTCTTCCCCTCTTCACCAAGCAGTGAGCGACGAAAGTCTCAACAGAAGGTTCGGCGATACGGTTGAAGGTGCTGCCAGGACCATCGAACGGACAGGAGCCGCCATGGCCGCCGACCCCCCGATCCGAGACGGCGCGTGGGCCTTCCCCGCCGAGAGCGACGCCGATCTCGGTTCCGCGATCACGAGACTGCTCCGGTCGCTCCCGGCCAGGCCCCGCCTGCTCGGCCTGGGGAAGCCCATGCACGGCGAGGAGGCGCTCACGCGGCTGCGCAACGAGGTCTTCCGGCATCTCGTCGAGCACGAGGGCTACCGGTCGATCGCGCTGGAGAGCGACTGCCTGTCGGGCCTGATCGTCGACGCGTACGTCACGGAGGGGACGGGAACGCTCGACGACGTCATGGCCCGCGGGTTCAGCCCCGGGTTCGCCGGGTCGGCGGAGAACCGCGAGCTGGTGCGGTGGATGAGGGAGTACAACCGCGACCGTCCCGTGCCGGACAGGATCAGGTTCTTCGGGTTCGACGCCCCGATCGAGATGACCGGGCCGGACGGCCCCCGGCGGGCGCTCGTCGCGCTGCACGACCACCTCTCCACCTGGCTGGACGCCGACCTCGTCCCGCACACCATGGACGTCGTCGAGAACCTGATCGGCTCCGACGACCGGTGGACCGACCCCGCGATCCTCACGGACCCCTCCCGCTCCGTGGGGCTGTCCGCCGACGCCGGGGCACTGCGTCTCGTCGCGGACGACCTGCTGGCGTCGCTCACCGCCCAGTCACCGCGTCTGATCCACGCGACCTCGCACGACGACTGGTGGCGGGCGTGCCTGTACGGGCGCAGCGCGGCGGGGCTGCTGCGCTACCACGCCGCGATGGCCGACACGTCCGAGACGCGCATGGTGCGGCTCATGGGCCTGCGCGACGCGATGATGGCCGACAACCTGCGGGCCGTCGCGGAGCAGCGGTCGCGGATCGGGCCGACGCTGGTCCACGCCCACAACCGCCACCTGCAGCGGGACGAGAGCGTCTGGCGGCTGCCGCCGGGCTGGGGACCGCTGGAGGGCCGGACGCTGAGATGGTGGAGCGCGGGCGCGATCGTCTCCGCGCGGCTGGGCGACGCGTACGCCTTCGTGGCGTCGGCCCTGGGAACCGCGCCGCACCAGGGGCTCGGGGCTCCGCGTCCGGACACCCTGGAGGGAATCCTGTCCGCGCTCCCGGGCAACCGCCACGTCATCGACCCGGCGGGCCTGGCAGCGGCCCTCGGCGCCGCCGGGACGCGACCGGCCCCGCGCACCGACACGTCGGCGGATCACGGCTACTTCCCGCTGGACCCCGGTCACCTGGACGGGACCGACGGGCTGGTCTTCGTCGACCACGGCGATCCCGGGCCGGCCGCGTGACCTGACCGCGTGCCGCGGATCGCCTTCGTCAACAAGCTGGACCGCGCCGGCGCCGACCTCGACGCGGCGGTCGCGTCGATCCGCGAGCGGCTGGGCGTGGTCCCGCTGGTGATCCAGCTGCCGATCGGGTGCGAGGACGCCTTCACCGGGGTGATGGACCTGCTGCGCCTGCGGTCGCTGGTCTGGGCCGGGGACGGCGGCACGTTCGAGGAGAGGCCGGTGCCCGGCGCCCTGCTGCCCGAGGCGCTCCGGCGCCGCCGGTCGCTGGAGGAGGCCGTGGCCGAGCTGCACCCGCTCGCGCTGGAGGAGTTCTGCGCGGACTCGGCGATCTCCGAGCCGACCCTGGCCCCCGCGCTGCGCGACCTGACCCGTACGGGCGAGGGCGTGGTGCGGGGCCGGGGGACCTTCACCACCCGTGCCGCCGGGTACGCCCCGGCCGTTCGCGGCGGTGATCCCGGGTAGGCCGGGGCCGTCCACGGCTGTGAGCGGAGGACGATGCCGGGATCGTCCGTGTCGGCAGAGCGATGGACGGGCGGGCCGGGGCCGTCTACGGCAGCAGGCGGTAGAAGCGCCAGAGGCCGAATCCCTCGATCGGTAGTATCTCGATGCTGGCGAACCCGGCCTCCAGGGCGTAGCGGCGGAGCGTGTCCGGCCGCATCACGGTGCCGGTCGCGGCCGTGGGCTGCTCCGCCATCCCGTCGGGCAGGCAGATGAACAGGCTGAACCCGTACATCAACTGGTCGGTCTGGTCTCCGGGCACGGTGAAGGTCTCACCGACGGCCTCGTCCATGATGACGACCTGCCCGCCCGGCCGGAGCGCGTGGCGTGCCGCCTCCAGTGTGCTCACCGGACGGGACATGTCGTGCAGGCACTCGAACGCGAAGACCGCGTCGTAGCGGCCCGCCTCCAGCGAGGCGGCGTCACGTAGGGCGAAGGACACCCGGTCCGTGAGCCCGGCCGTGGCGGCGTTGGCGGTGGCCGCCTCCACCGAGGGTGCGTCCACGTCCAAGCCTTCGAGCAGTGCGTCCGGGTAGGCGCGGGCCAGCGCGACGGTGGACCACCCGGCGCCGCAGCCGATGTCGGCGATACGGGCGCCGGGCCGGGCCAGCACCGCGTCCAGGTCCGGGACCGACGCCAGGGCGGAGGCCAGCTCCCGCTCGAACCAGGGGCGGTTCATGTCGGCCTCCGCCTCGCGCACGTCGGCGCCGAACCGTGACCAGCCCACACCGCCGCCGGTCCGGTACGCCTCCAGCAGGGCGGGCAACTGGACGGCGGCTCCGGCCAGCATCCGCGCCACCGGCGCCAGGTAGGACAGGCTGGTGGTGTCGGTCAGCACCTCCGCCGCGGCGGGCGGTAACGCGAAACGGCCGTCGTCCCGGACGGTCAGGACGGTCGAGCATGCCTGCTGCTCCAGCCATTCCCGGGCGTAGCGTTCGGCGCAGCCGGTGCGGGCCGCGAGCTCGGCGGGTGTGGCCGGGCCGTGGTCGGCGAGCGCCCGGTACCAGCCCAGCCGGTCTCCGATGTGCATCGACAGGATCTCGATCGTCCCGAGCGCCGAGGCGAACATCCGCTCGGTGAACTCCTCGGTTGTCTTCTCCATGCTCATCTCCTCAGGGTCGTGTCCGACCATGACCGTGGGAGGAAGGAACGAGAAGGTACTGGTGCACACAGCGGCCCGCGGTCTCGTTCCACGGGCCGGTGCCGTCGCCGGGCAGGTCGGTGCCACCGCTCCGCGGGCCGGTGCCGACGATCCGTGGGCGGTACGGCCATTGTCGCGGACCGAAGGGCTCCGGAGGGACGGGACGCGCCGGGGGCGAGGCACGCGGGCCGGAACCGGGGTAGGCCGGTGGGGCACCGGGCCGGCCGGGGACGCGGCTCCCGGATCGGCCCAGGGGTCAGCCGGCCGGGTAGCGGGCGAGCCAGGCGTCGGTGACCCGGTGGCCGTCCCCGAAGCGGGCCGCGAGGTCGTCGGCCAGTCCGGCGATGGCGTCGCGGCCCTCCAGGTGGGCGAGCCAGTCACCGGGAAGGGCGGCCTCGCCGTGCAGGGCGCCCAGCAGGTTGCCGCAGACGGCGCCGGTGGAGTCGCTGTCCCCGGAGTGGTTGACCGCGAGCAGCAGGGCCCGCCCGACGTCGCCGGGCCCCGGGTTCAGCAGGGCGCAGTACACGGCGATCGCCAGCGCCTCCTCGGCGACCCAGGCGCCCCCGAGCGACTCCACCTTCTCCGGGGTCGGGTCCCCCTCGGCGGCGAGACGGACGGCGTCGCGCAGCGCCCCGGTGGTCTCCTCGTGCGCGGGGTACGTCGCCAGCAGGTCCATCGTCTCCCGTACGGCCCGGGCCAGTGGCTCGTCCCGGCCCGAGGTCTCGTTCTCCACCAGGAGACGGACGAGGGCGGCGAGGGCTCCGGCGGCGAGGTAGCCGGTGGGGTGGCCGTGGGTGATCTGGGCGCAGTCGGCGGCCAGGTCGAAGGCGCGGCGGGCGTCGGGCGCGCACAGGCCGAAGGGGGCCGAGCGCATCACGGTCCCGCAGCCCTTGGAGTGCGGATTCACCGGGCCGGGCTCGCCGAACGGCGCCGGTACGAAGGCCGGGGCACCGGCCCGCGGGCGGCTCAGGCCCCGCAGGCCCGACAGGCAGGCGTTCCCCGGGGCCCGCTGCGCGTACAGCCAGCCCTGCTCGCGCAGCGCGCCGGTGCGGAACGCGTCGTCCGCCGCACCCGCGGGGGTGCCGGGAGGCGGGGGAGAGGGGTGCTCCTGGGTGTCCAGCCAGCGCAGGTAGGCCCGCCGGACCGCGTCGACGTCCCCGCCGCGGAGCAGTCCCTCCACGGTGAACAGCGTCATCTGCGTGTCGTCGGTGATCAGGCCGACCTTGCCCCGCCAGTCCGGGACCGGGCCGGTCAGGCCGCCGGAGCCGTACTGCCCGCGGATCCTTCCGATCGATTCGAACTCGACGGGCGCCCCGAGCGCGTCGCCGAGCGCGCCGCCCAGCAGGCAGCCGCGCACCCGGTCACGACGGTCGAGCGGGCCGGCCGTCACGATCGCCCACCTTCTGCGGAAATGTCACACCATGGCATGCCGACCTTTGTACACCTCTTCACCGGATCGGTGATGACATCGAGGTCGCCCCCGGGTGCGGCCCGACCCGGGGGCGGCGCTCTCGGAGCTTCTCGGAGCGGGACCGGCACCCTCAGGCGAGGGTGAACGTCCACAGCCTCCGGTCCTCCTCGTCGCCGGGCAGCACCACCAGTGGCCGGTCGGCGCCCGTATCGGTCACGTAGCCGCCTCCCTGCGGGGTGGCGATGGTGACCCGCCCGGCCTCGGCCTCGCGTACGAGCCAGTTGTTGGTCGTGCCGCCCACCTCGCACGGCACCGTGGCGACCCTGGGGGGATAGATCCGCTCCAGGGCGTAGGCCATGCAGTTGCCGGTGTCCGCGTGCCGGATCACGACGGCCCCTTCGTCGTCGGCGGGGGCGACCTTCCACCTGGTGTCGCACGCGCCGATGGTGACCTTCTCGTTGAAGTCACCGCCGGTGTGCAGGCACCGCCCCTCGGGATTGGTGATCACATAGGTGCCGGGCCGGACCGGGTCGGACGCGGAGGCCGAGGCGGGAATCGCCAGGGCCGGGGAGGTGGTCGCGAGCAGTGCGGCGGCGACCAGGACGAGATGAACACGCATGGGAGGCCCCCTTCGTTCGGTTACGATGCGTGATCGAGTATTGCGCAATGTGAACGACCGGGCCGGGACGAACGTCCGCTCGGGGCGTCGTGCCGCCGGTTCGGCCGGTTGAACCGGTTCTGGCGTGTCAGCCGGGTCGTGCGGTCCGGCCGGGTCGTGCGGTCCGGCCGGTCCGGAAGGTCAGGCCGGTTTGGGGAGCGGGCCGGTTCACCGTGGGCCCGCACCACCCGGGGCGGTAGGGAAGGCCTCCCCCCAAGTGTGGTGCGGGCGTCACTGCCCCCTCCCGCCGCACCGGCCAGAGTCGGAGGCGCCATCCGCGCTTCGATCTCTAAGGCGAACCCATGTCCCAGAAGAACTCCCGTCGGCTGCTCGCGACCGCGGTCGCCGGAGCACTCCTCCTGTCCCTGGTCCCGTCGAGCCCTGCGTCCGCCCGCACCGAGCCGGAGGCGTCTCGCCCCGCCTCCCTCCAGGCACGGCTGGACCGGCTCACCGGCGAAGACGGGCTGCCGGGCGCACTCGCCCACGTCCGTGATCGCAGGGGCGGGGACGTGACCACCGTCTCCGGTACCGCGGAGCGCGGCACCGGGCGGCCGATGGTCGGCGCCGACGGGAGGTTCAGGATCGGCAGCATGACCAAGCCCGTCATGGCGGTGACCGTGATGCGGCTGGTCGAGCAGGGCAGGATCCGGTTGAACGTGCCCGTCGACCGCTACCTGCCCGGCGTCGTACGCGGAAAGGGCGCGGGCGCGGCGATCGACGGGCGGAGGATCACGGTGCGCGATCTCCTCCGGCAGACCAGCGGCCTGCCGGAGTACGTCGACGCGGTCGACTGGTCCAAGCTCCCCCAGGACTACCTCGGGCTCGCGCTCACCCGGAGGCCGACGCCCGCCGGTCGCTTCGCCTACGCCAACACCAACTACCTGGTGGCCGGCATGGTCGTGCGTGCCGTGACCGGCCGGGACTTCCGCGAGGTCAGCCGCGATCTGGTCATCGAGCCGCTGGGCATGCGGGACACCTACTGGCCGGCCAGGGGCGAGACGGACGTTCGCGGGGAGCACGCGCGCACGTACGGCGTGCATCCCGCGGATCCCGCGGGCGGGGTCGTCGACCTCACCCGGCTGCCCGGCTACGAGTTCGGTGCCGGCGGTGGCCTGGTCTCCACGCCCGGCGACCTCAACCGGTTCTGGCGGGGAGTGTTCGCCGGTAGGACGCTGTCGCGCGGAGCGCTGCGGACGATGATCGGCGATTCCGTGCCCATCGGAAACGCGGACTGGCCCGCGGGCGCCCGGTACGGCTTCGGGATCGCCGATGCCCGGCTGAGCTGTGGCCGGGCCTGGTTCCACGGCGGTGACGTACCCGGCGTGTCCGTCGTCAGCGGACGCGACCGGAGGGGACGTCAGGTCACCGTCTACACCACGGGCTCCGCAGGCACGGCCGCGCAGCGCGAGCACCTGATCGCCGCCTTCGAGACCGCCCTGTGCGGCTGATCTGTGCGGCCGCCTTGTGCGGCCGGCCCGTGCGCGACGGCCCCGGCGTCACCGCGGGCGCCGTGCCCGCCGCGCCTGCCGTGCTCAAGGAGGTCGCGGAGGTCGCCGGACCCCATGGTGAGACCACGCGTGGGAAAGGGGGCGGCGCCAAGGGCCGGTAAAGCGTGATGGGGAGGTTTTCGCGTACGGGCGGACGCCTCGCCGGAGTGGCGGAGCGGGAAGCGGGCACGTCACCCGGCACGTGGAGCCGGTGGTGCGGACCCTGGGGCTCCGGGGACCGCGCCACCGGCTCGACGACGCTCCGCCGACCTCGACCTTGGGAGGAACCCGATGGCCGCCAAAGTTCGCCAGCCCGTCACCGACGACAGCATCGCGGTGCGCCAGCTGAGCCACTACCAGTTCAGCTGGGTCGCGGGAGACCCCGGCCAGTCCGGCACGTACACCCTGCAGCTCGTCCTGGACCAGGGCGCCTGGGAGGAGGTGCTGACCCTGGACCCCGACGACGCCGACAACCTGCAGGACCTGCTCTCGGTCGCGGGGACCGTCTTCTACGACGTCCGCCGTCGCACGCTGATGTTCGGCACCACCCCCGTCGGCCACGGCTGACACCCGCGCGCCGGTACGACTCGAAGAGACCGGTACGACTGGAAGAGCCGGTACGACCTGAAGAGGCCCGTACGACCGGAAGAGAATGGATCGTTCGGAAGAGGGGGACGCGCACGAGCCGACGGGACCGGCCGGGATCGGCCGGAGGGGCGCCGTGTCGGTCCGGGGAACCGTTGCCGCCCGGGAAGGCAACAACGGGTGACCTGACCGAGAGCCGAGAGGCCGGATATGAGCGACACGAGCCGGACCGGGCCGGAGGCCGACGACGCCTCCGTCATCGAACGGTCCCGGTACGAGCCCGAGGCGTTCGCCGCGGTCTTCCACCGGCACGCGCCGGAGATCAAGCGCTACGTCACCCGCAGGCTGGGAGCCGACGTGGCCGAGGACGTGGTGGCGGACACCTTCCTGGTGGCGTTCCGCGGCCGGGAGGGGTACGACCCGTCCCGGCCCAGCGCGCGCCCGTGGCTGTACGGCATCGCGACCAACCTGATCAGACGGCACAGGCGTGTCGAGCTGCAGCGGCTGCGCGTTCTCGAACGGACCGGCGTCGACCCGGTGACCGAGCCGTTCACCGAGCGCAGCGACGAACGGGTGAGCGCGGGCGCCGTACGGCGGAGCCTGGCGGCGGCCCTGGCGGGGCTGCCCGCCGGTCACCGGGACGTGCTGCTGCTGGTGGCGTGGGGCGGCCTGACCTACCCGGAGGCGGCCCAGGCACTGGGCGTCCCGGTGGGCACGGTCCGTTCGCGCGTCAGCCGGGCCAGGGACAAGGTGCGCGAGCATCTCGGCGGGGTCGATCCCACATCCGTCAGCGAGGAGAGCGTCCATGGATGAGATGACCCAGGTGAACCGGCTGCGTTCCGAGGTGCCGCTGCCCGGCCCGGCGGAACTGCGTGCCGAGGAGTCGCGACTGCTCGCGGAGATCGCCGCCTCCGTCGCCACCGTCGCGTCGTCGGCCCGTACGGCCACGCGCGCACCGGCCCGTACGGCGAGGGACGCGTCCGCTGCGGCGAGGGGCGCGTCCGCCCCCGGAGCCGGGCGCGCCTCCGGCTCCCCGGCCGAGCGGCCCGGCACGACCCGCCGCCTCGGGGAGCGGCCGGAGGGTTCGAGGCGGCCCGGTGGCCTGCGGGCGGCACTGCCGGGGAACCTGCGCCGGAGCCTGGCCGTCGGGACCGGAGCCGCGGTCGTCGCGCTCGCGGGAACCGTGTACGTCACCGCGGTCCGTTCCCCGTCCGCCGGGCCCGACCGGGTGGCGCCGTCCGTCCGGATGGCGCCGGTGGCGGTGACGGAGGTCCTGCGGCGCGCCGCCGAGACCGTGAGCGCCGAGGGCGACCTGCGCCCGCGGCCCGGCCAGTTCCTCTTCCTGGAGTCGCAGGTCATGTTCCCGGTCGAGGTGGAGGAGGACGGGCGGACACGCCGGTACCTCGACCGCGGCGTGCACAGGATCTGGCTCCCCGCCGAGGGCTCCCCGCTGGACGGGGGCGTCATGTCGGTCCGGCACCTGCCGCCGGAGCCGTACCCGGGGGAGTCGCTGCCCGCCGAGGCGCTGCGACGGGCGGAGAGCCGGTCCGAACCCGCCAGGGTCACCGGCCGCGACGACCGTCCCGGCCACCTGCGCACCGACTACGCCTACCTGAGCCGGCTGCCCGCCGACCCCGCCGGGATGCGTGAGCACCTCTTCACCGGCCTGACCGGGGGGGCCGTCGACCACTACGAGGCATGGGGGAGGGCCGGCGCGATGATCACGCAGGCGTACATGCCGGTGGCGCAGCGGGCCGCGCTGTTCCGGGCGATCGGGACGATCCCGGGTGTCCGGACCGTCGAGGGGGTCGAGGACGCCACGGGCCGCAGGGGGGTCGCGGCGGCCATGTCCAACCCGGAGAGCGGGATACGGCACGAGTACATCTTCGACCCCGTCACCTACCGCTACCTGGGGGAACGCGTCGTCGTGGTGGACGCGGCCACGGCCGGGGCCCCGGCGGGGAGCGTCCTGACCTCGACGGCGCTGCTCAAGGTGGCGGTCGCCGACAGGGCTCCCGAGACCGCTCCCGAGACCGCTCCCGAGACCGCTCCCGAGACCGCTCCCGGGACCGCTCCCGGGACGGCCTCCGAAGGCGTTCCCGAGGTCTCCCACGGCGTGTCCGAGGACGTCCCGGCGATGCGGCCCTGACGGTCCGATCCCCGCGGAATCACTCCCGATCGCGTCGGTCTTTGCAGCAGGGACCCCGACAGCGGGGATCCCTGCCGCGAGGATCTCGACGACGGGACCCTGGCGGCACGAGCCCCTGGCGGTCACGTCTCCCCGGTGACACGGAGCGGCCGGGCGTGGTGGTGAGGAACGCCCGGCCGCCGGTCGATGTGAAACGTGCACCGTGCAACGGTCCATGTTCGTCAAAACAATCAAGGGGCTGGCGAATTCGCCATTCTCTGTCACCATTACGGCATGTACGTCCTCCGCTCCGTTCGCGCCGCGGTGTTCGCGGTCGTGTGCGTGACGGTGTCGCTCGCCATGCACGTGCTGGCCGGTGGCGCCCCGGTGGGGGCGGACGTGCTGGCCTGGGCGGTGCTGCCGACCGCGGCGGGGGCGTTCGTCCTCGCCCGGAGGAAGTGCGGCTTCGGCGTTCTGATGGGGGCGGGTTTCGCCGCCCAGTACGGCATGCACCTGTGGTTCACCGCGGGCGCCGTCCCGCCGCCGACGACCGGGCACGAGCACGGTGACGGCGGCCTGTCCGCCGGCCTGTTCATGCTGCTGGTGCACACCGTGACGGCGTTGCTGTCGGCGCACTGGCTGGAGCGGAGGGAGCGTGGCCTGGCCACGCTCCTGTACCTGCTCTTCGCCTCGATCCTCACCGTGCTGTGGCGGTACGCGCCCGCCGTCCACCATCCCGTCGCCCCGCCCGCCGCACCCGCCGACCGGGTGCCGCTCGTCGCGCGGCTGCTCGCCGCCGCCGTCTCCCGCCGCGGCCCGCCCGCGCCCTCGTACGCCATCTGACATCGGGCCGCTCCGCCCGGACGCCGTCGTGCCCCGAGGGGCCGCGTCACCGGCCGCCGCCCGGCCCCGTCATCGGCCCCGTCATCGGCCCCGTCATCGGCACCGGTGCCGGTCCCGTCACCGACCCTGGCACCGGACGCGTCACCGGCACCGTCGTCGGCACCGTCGCCGGTAACGCCACCGGTCCGGCCACCGGTATCGGTCCCGGTCCTGTCGTCGGGACCTGTGCCCGGACGCCGCCGTGGCCGTCGCCGGGGCGGGCCGTGCCCGGGTGACGCCGCGTCGTTCCGGCGGGTGAGACCCGGTACCGCCGTGCCCGCTCGCGCGCCCGTGTCACCGTGCCCGGCCGCGCGGACCTTATCCGTGTCCTCACGCGTCCCCGGACGTCCCTGTACGTCCCTGTACGTCCCTGTACGCCCCGGTACGTCCTTTCGTTCCTTCCCCTGTCGTCGACACACCCCCGGCCCGGGTCCTCACCCCCGAGCCGGGCCGGACCCCGTATCGCGATGGCGCGTACCTGCCGGTACGCGCGCTCCCTGCCGAGGAGAACCCCGTGACCTCTGACGTCGAGATCCAACCGGCGGCCGGGCCGTCCCTTCCCGCCCCGCCCCCCGCGACCTCCCCCTGGGCGACGCTGCGCGCCCTCCTGCTCCGCCTGCACTTCTACGCCGGAATCCTCGTCGCCCCCTTCCTGCTGGTGGCGGCCACGACCGGCCTGCTGTACGCGGCCTCTTTCCAGCTGGAGAACGTGATCCACTCCCACGAGCTGACGGCTCCCGTACCGGCCGGGGCGCAGAGGGTGCCGCTGGCACGGCAGGTCGCCGCGGCCACCGCCGCGCACCCCGGTGGGACCGTCGGGGCCGTGCGCACCTCCGACGAGCCCGGCGTGACGACCCAGGTGCTGCTCGACGTGCCCGGCCTGGCCGAGAGCACCCGTCTCGCGGTGTTCGTCGACCCGTACACCGGCCGGGTCCGGGGAGCGCTGGAGAGCTACGGCAGCTCGGGTGCCCTGCCCGTGCGGACCTGGATCTCCCAGCTGCACCGTCACCTGCACCTGGGCGAGCCGGGACGCGTCTACAGCGAGATGGCGGCGAGCTGGCTCTGGCTCGTCGGGCTCGGCGGCCTGGTGCTCTGGCTCTCCCGCCGTCGCCGGGGCGAGCGGCGGCTGCGCCGGATCGTCGCCCCCGAACGCGGTGTCCGCGGCCTGCGCGGGACGCTCTCCTGGCACGGTTCGGTCGGCCTGTGGGCGCTGGTGGGCCTGCTCGCGCTCTCGGCCACCGGCCTGACCTGGTCGAAGTACGCCGGGGCCAACGTGGACGTGCTCCAGAGGTCGTTCGGCTGGTCCACCCCGTCGCTGCCCGTCCCCTCCGGTGGGCACGGTGACCACGGGGGTCACGCCGCCGGTGACGCGGAAGGAGCGGCCGCCAGGTCCGCCGACGCCGACCAGGTCGTCCGTGCCGCCGCGGGCGGCGGGCTGTCCGGCCCCCTGGAGATCGTCTGGCCCGCCGAGCCCGGGAGCCCGTACGTCGTCAAGGAGATCGACCGGCTCTGGCCGCAGCGCAACGACCAGGTGGCGGTCGATCCCGTCGACGCCCGGGTCACCGCGGAGCTGCGCTTCGACGACTACCCGCTCGCGGCCAAGCTGACCCGCTGGGGCATCGACGGGCACATGGGCGTGCTGTTCGGCCCGGCCAACCAGATCCTGCTGGCCGTGCTCGCCCTGGCGCTCGTCTCGGTCATCGTGTGGGGGTACCGCATGTGGTGGCTGCGCCGTCCGACCCGCGGTTTCGCGGCGCCCTACGAGCGCGGCGGCCTGCGCCGGCTGCCCGTGGGGGTGACCCTGCTCCTGGGGGCGGTGGCGATCGCCGTGGGGGTGTTCCTCCCGCTGCTGGGACTGTCGCTGCTCGCCTTCCTCGTGGTCGACGTCGTCCTCGCCAGGACCGCGGCGTTGCGGGCCCGCCGGTCCCGGGTGGACGGGTAGGGCTCCAGGACTCCGGCGCGCCCGGCTCTCCGGGCGCGCCGGGCCGGTCCCGCGGGTCACCGGCCGGGGGCGATGACCCCGTCGGACGTCCCGCGTCCGTCCGGCGGGACTCTAGTCCGGGTGGTGCTGCTGCTGCAGGTAGGCGGCGGTCTCGGGGTTGGCGGGGAAGTACGCCTCGATGGCCAGCTCGGCGACGGTGATGTCCAGCGGGGTGCCGAAGGTCGTCATGGTGCTGAAGAAGGTCAGCTCCCGGTAGCCCCGGCGGATCTTGAGCGGGATCACGATGTCACCGGGACCCGGCCGGTCGATCTCGGGTTCGGGCTGGTCGCAGGGGTAGTCGTCGAGCTCACGCCAGAGCGCGGCCAGCTCGGGGTCGGCGGTCAGGCTCATCTGGCGGCGGAGCCGGTGCAGCAGGTGGGCCCGCCACTCGCCCAGGTTGATGATCCGCTGCGCCATGCCCTTGGGGTGCAGGCTCAGCCGGAGCACGTTGACCGGGGGGGTCAGCAGCTCGGGGGCGACCCCGCGCAGCATCACCCCGGTGGCGTAGTTGCGGTCGATGAGGTTCCAGCGCTGGTCCACGACCACCGCCGGGTGCGGTTCGTGCCCCCTGAGCACCTGCCCCAGGGCCTCCCGCACGGAGGTCATGTGCGGGGAGTTGAGCGGGGTCTCCGAGTACACCGGGGCGAACCCGCCGGACAGGAGAAGGTGGTTGCGCTCACGCAGGGGCAGGTCCAGCTCCTCGGCGAGGTGCAGGATCATGTCCCTGCTCGGTTTGGACCGCCCGGTCTCCACGAAGCTCAGGTGCCGGGTGGAGATGTCGGCCTGGATCGCGAGGTCCATCTGGCTCATCCGCCGGCGCTCGCGCCACTGGCGCAGAAGCTCACCTACCGGCCGGGACGCGCTGGTGGTGGTCACGTACGCCACGATAACCGTCACCGGGCGGTGAAACCATTACCGGAGACGTAACGAGGATCATGATGTCGGTCTTCACGGCGAAGACCTGTCGCAGGTCGTGTACGGCGGTGTGCCGGTCGGTCGCGCGGAAGGTTCCGCACTCTCCGGAACGGCCTGGATCGCTGGTCTCGGCCTGGTGAGTTGGCTAGAATTATGTACATGACGCTTCTTCCGCTGGCCGAGGCACGAAACCGGCTCTCCGGCCTCATCGAGTCCGCCGTCACCACCCATGAACGATTCGAGATCACCCGTAACGGTGTGCCCGCGGCCGTGCTGCTGGCCGCCGACGACTACGAGACGATGCGCGAGATGATCGACATTCTCGCCTCCACGGAGGCCGTGGAGGCCATCCGCGACGGCCTCGCCGATCTGGAGGCGGGACGTACCTTCTCGCAGGAGGAGGTGGAGGCCGAGCTCCGCCGGACCGGTCGCCTGTGAGCGAGCGGTACGAGCTCAGCCTCACCCGCCGCGCCCGGCAGGACCTCACCGAGCGGTTGCCGGCGAAGGCGGTACCGGCGGTCTGGGAGTTCATCACCGGTCCGCTTCTGGACAACCCTCGTCGAGTGGGCAAGCCGCTCGACGAGCCACTCGCCCCGCAATGGTCCGCGCGCCGAGGCGACTACAGGGTGCTCTACCTGATCGACGAAGGCCACGTCGTGGTCCAGGTGATCACCATTCGCCATCGGGCGGACGCCTACCGGTCGCGGTGAGCGGCGGTCCGGTCAGCGGCGGCGGACCTTGTTGGTGAGGCGGTTGAGGATGCGGTCCCACTCGGTGCCGAACGGGTTCTCCTGCACCAGGTAGGTCCAGGTGGCGGTGGGACGCTTGAGCCCCGCGCCCTCCAGGTCGAGCCCCTCGGCGGTGACCTCGGCGGTCTCGAACGTCTCGACCGAGCGCGTCTCGATCTCGGCCAGCAGCCGCTGGTAGGCCGGGACGGCGTCCTTGTGGAACTCGTCGATCGGGTTGAGCCGGCCCAGCACCCGCAGGTGGATGCCCTCGCGCAGCTCTCCCAGGTAGGCCAGGTGGTCGGCCCAGCAGCGGTCGATGTGGAACAGCACGATCTGGCGGGCGGCCTCGTGCAGCACGTCCTCGCCGACGCTCTCCGACAGCTCCGCCCACCGCTCGGGGGCCGCGGCGGCCAGGGCGTCCCCGGCCGTCCGCTCGCGCAGCACCCTGTCGCGGCGTTCCAGCAGCAGGCCGCGCTGGCGTTCCAGCAGCCGCGTGTAGCGCCAGGTGTTGCGGTGGATCTCCATGTTGACGCCCTCGGCGACCCGCTGGGCGTGACCCACCAGCGAGCGCTCCGGCACGCCCTTGGCGTACTCGTCGGCGACGTAGTGGGTGATCAGCTCGTCCTCGCCGCTGACGAAGAAGACCGAGCCGCCGGGGTCGCCCTGACGGCCCGCGCGCCCGCGGAGCTGGTCGTCCAGGCGGCTGCTGGTGTGCCGTCCGGAACCGATGATGTACAGGCCGCCGAGCTCCTCGACGCCCTCGCCGAGCCGGATGTCGGTGCCGCGCCCGGCCATCTGGGTGGAGACCGTCAGCGCGCCGCGCTCCCCGGCCCGGGAGATGATGGCCGCCTCCTCGGCGTCGTTCTTGGCGTTGAGGACCACGCACTCCAGCCCCCGGCCGCTCAGCGTCAGCGCCAGGCGCTCGGACTCGGCCACGTCCAGCGTGCCGACCAGGATCGGCCTGCCGGTCGCGTGCACCTCGGCGATCTCGTCGACCAGCGCGAGGTCCTTCTCCATCCGGTACTCGAAGAGCCGGTCGGGCTCGTCGGTCCGCACGCACGGCCGGTTGGACGGGATCACCGCGACCTTGAGGTCGTAGAACTCCCGGAGCTGGTCGCCGACCGCGACGGCCGTGCCGGTCATGCCGCACTTCTCCGGGTAGCGGGTGATCAGCGCCTGGACGGTGATCGAGTCGAGGATCTCGCCGGTCTCCGACGGCGACAGCGCCTCCTTGGCCTCCACCGCCGCCTGCAGGCCGTCCGGCCAGCGCTGCAGCAGCGCCACCCGGCCCCGGGACGGGTTGATCAGGTGCACCCGGCCGTCGCGGACGATGTAGTCGACGTCCTTGGTCAGCAGCGCGTGGGCGTGCAGGGCGAGGTTGACCTCGGTGAGGGTGGCGGGGGTGTCGTAGAGCTGCACGCCGAGCGCCTGCTCGACGGTGTCGATGCCCTTGCCCGTCAGGTGCACGTTGCGCGCCTGGTCGTCGAGCTCGTAGTGGTAGCCCTTGACGAGCTGCCTGACCAGCGCGGCCATCTCCGGCACCGCGTCACCGGGGTCGGCGGCCCCGGCCAGCACCAGCGGCACCCGGGCCTCGTCGACCAGCACCGAGTCGGCCTCGTCGACCAGCGCCACGGCCGGGGCCGGGACGATGAGGTCGTCCACGTCCGTGGCGAGCCGGTCGCGCAGCACGTCGAAGCCGATCTCGCTGACCGAGCCGTACGTCACGTCGGCCGCGTAGGCCGCGCGGCGCTCCTCGGGGGTGGAGGTCTGCCCGATCCAGCCGCAGGAGACGCTGAGCGTCTCGTACAGCGGGCCCATCCACTCGGCGTCGCGCCGGGCCAGGTAGTCGTTGACCGAGATGACGTGGACGCGCTTGCCCTGCAGGGCGTGCCCGGCCGCGGCCATCGCGCCGGCCAGGGTCTTGCCCTCGCCGGTGGCCATCTCCGCGACGTTGCCCGAGAGCATCGCGAGCATGCCGACCAGCTGCACGTCGTACGGACGCAGGTCCAGGGAGCGGCGCGCGGCCTCCCGCACGATCGCGCAGAACTCGGCCAGGTCGTCGACCGAGGCGCGGGGGAGCTCGTCGAGCGCGCGGATCCGCTCCTCGCGGGCCCCCGCCTCCGCCACCACCCGCTCGAACTTCGACAGGTCCACGGTGCCGGGGCGTTCCAGAAAACGCCGGAAGAGCTGAGTTATCGAGGCCACGTTCCCTCCAACGCCCTTTCCCGGGCTCGCGTTCCGTCTCTTGGGACATTGTGGTGTAAAGATCGGTCGTGTACAGAGTGGAGGCTCGCCCGCGCGAGCCGAATCCCCGCCCGCGCGGGGACGGGACCCGGACACGCCGAGGCCCGCCCGCCCGGGAACGGATCGGAAGCCGGACCTGTCCCCCAGGCGTGGACATTCTCCTCGATCGGCACAAAGGTTGGGACATGTCGTTCTCCGATTACCAGTACGAGATCTACCTCGACGGCCTCGCCGGGCGGCAGCCCCCGTACTCGACCTCGTTCGCGGAACTGGAGCGGGTGGCGCGCGAGCGGCTGGAGCCGGGACCGTACTGGTACGTGGCGGGGTCGGCCGGCATCGGCGCGACCCAGCGCGCCAACCGCGAGGCGTTCGACCGGCGGCGGATCGTGCCCCGGATGCTGCGCGACGTCTCGGTCCGGGACCTGGGCGTGGAGCTGTTCGGCAGGAGGTACCCCGCGCCGCTGCTGCTGGCGCCGATCGGGGCGCAGTCGATCGTCCACCCCGACGGGGAGATGGCCACCGCCAGGGCCGCCGCCTCGCTCGGCGTCCCCATGGTGCTCAGCACCGCCGCCTCGCACACCATCGAGGAGGTGGCCGAGGCCGGAGGGCCCCGCTGGTTCCAGCTCTACTGGCCGCACGACGACGAGGTGACGCTCAGCCTGCTGCAACGGGCCGCCAGGAGCGGTTACGACACCCTGGTCGTCACCCTCGACACCTGGACGCTGGCCTGGCGCCCGCGCGACCTCGACCTCGCCTACCTGCCGTTCCTGCGCGGCACCGGCCTGGCGATCCCGTTCTCCGACCCGGTGTTCCGCTCCCGGCTGGAGCGGCCGGTCGAGGAGGACCTGAACGCCGCGATCATCCAGTGGGCGCCGATGTTCAACGGCCGCTCCCACACCTGGGAGCGGCTGTCGCTGCTGCGCGACAACTGGGACGGGCCGATCGTCCTCAAGGGCGTGCAGCACGCCGACGACGCGCTGCGCGCCGCCGACGCGGGCATGGACGGCGTGGTCGTCTCCAACCACGGAGGCCGCCAGGTCGACGGCGCCACGGCGTCGCTGGACGCGCTCCCCGCGATCGCGGCGGCCGTGGGCGACCGGCTGACCGTGCTGTTCGACTCGGGGGTGCGCACCGGCTCCGACGTCGTCAAGGCCCTGGCCCTCGGCGCGCGGGCCGTCCTGCTGGGCCGCCCGTACGGGTGGGGGCTGGCGGTCGGCGGGGAGGACGGCGTCCGCCACGTCCTGCGCTCACTGCTCGCCGAACTCGACCTCACCCTCGGCCTGGCGGGCCACGACGGCCCCGCCGGCCTCGACCCTTCCGCCCTGGAGGCATCATGAGCCTGTCCGACCTGCAGCCGATCCCCGGCGACCAGCTGATCTTCCGGTCGCCGCAGACGTTCGCGACCGCCGACCAGGAGCGCCGCCACCGGCAGGAGCGCCTGGTCGCGGCACTGCGGCTGTTCGGCAGGTTCGGCTTCGAGGAGGGCGTGGCCGGTCACATCACCGTCCGCGACCCCGAGCACACCGACCACTTCTGGGTGAACCCGTTCGGCATGTCGTTCAAGCACATCACGATCGCCGACCTGATCCTGGTCAACCACGAGGGCCAGGTGGTCGAGGGGCGCTACCACGTCAACCAGGCCGCGTTCGCGATCCACTCGATGGTCCACCAGGCCCGGCCGGACGTGGTCGCCGCCGCGCACAGCCACTCGGTGTACGGCAAGGCGCTGTCCTCGCTGGGCACCCTGCTGGAACCCCTCACCCAGGACGCGTGCGCCTTCTACGAGGACATCGCCCTGTTCGACGACTACACCGGCGTCGTGCTGGAGACCGAGGAGGGGCGCCGCATCGCCCAGGCCCTCGGCTCCAACAAGGCGGTCATCCTGCGCAACCACGGTCTGCTGACGGTCGGCACTAGCGTGGACGCCGCCGCCTGGTGGTTCATCACGCTGGAGCGCTCGTGCCAGGCCCAGCTCCTGGCCAAGGCGGCGGGCCCGACGGTCCCGATCAGCCACGAGAACGCCAAGCTCACCCACGGCCAGATCGGCAACGACACGGTCGGCTGGATCAACTTCCAGCCGCTGTACGACCAGATCACCGCCGCCGAGCCCGACCTGTTCGGCTGAGGTCCCGTGCGGCCGGTGTCCCTGCCGGGCCTCGGCCGAGGCCCGGCAGGGCCGGTCCTCAGGCCGGGACGCCCGTGCGCGCCCTCTCGTTCAGGGCCGGCAGGGCCACCGCGCCGAGCAGCAGGCACCCGCCGCACACCGCCGCCGGGGTGAGCCGCTCACCGAGCAGCAGGACCCCCAGCAGCGCCGCGCCCACCGGCTCCACCAGCGTGATCACCGAGGCGGTGGTGGCGCGTACCGCGCCCAGGCCGATGAAGAACAGGCCGTAGGCCAGGGCCGTCGGGACCGCGCCGAGATAGACGATGATCGTCCAGAAGACGAGCGGGTCACCGGAGGGCAGCAGGCCCTGGACGAGCGCGATCGGCAGCAGGCAGAGCCCGCCGACGACGAAGCCGCCCGTCGCGGTGGCGTACGGCTCCGTCGCGAAGGCCCGGTTGAGCAGCGTCACCCCCGCGTAGCCCGCCGCCGACAGCAGGGCCCACCAGGTGCCGGACGCCGAGAAGGACCCCGACCCGTCGTCCAGGGTCAGCAGGACCAGACCGGCCAGCGCGACCGCGACCGAACCCAGCCCGGCCGCGCCGAGCCGTTCGCCCAGCAGCAGCCGGCCCCCGGCGGCCACCAGGACGGGGGTGGCGCCGATGGTGACCACGGTCGCCACGGCCAGGCCCGAGTCCGCGATCGCCGCGAAGTACGCGGTCTGGTAGACGGCCATCCCGGCGCCGGTGAGCAGGATCCCGCCGAGGTTGCGGGGCCGGCCGGAGGGGCGCTCCGGGGTTCCCCCCAGGCCGAACAGGCGGGTGGCGAGCAGGAGCATGGCCGCCCCCGCGGCGAACCGCCAGAAGGAGACGGCGACGGGACCGATCCCGCCGCTCAGGTCGAGCAGCGCGCCGGCGGCACCGCCGGTGCCCCAGGCGGTCGCCGCGATGGAAACGTACAGCAGGCCCCGGCGTACGGAGACATGCGTCATGAGGGTCTCTCCAGATGAGGTGTTCGTCGTCAGGTCGCACGTATGCGGACGGCAAGCACCCACCGGACCGCCCGGGTCCGGTCTGTCAGGAGAGGGCCGCCCGCTAGCGGGCGGGGGGCGGAGAGACGATCAGGAACACGGGGCCACCATAACCGGGTCCGCCTCCCCGGAGCCAGGAGGTATCCGGCCACCGCCCGCGCCGGGCCACCGGGTCCGCCGGACGGCCGGGGTCGCGGGGGAGGGGGCCGTCCGCCCGCCGTTCCCCTCCGGGAACCTGACATCAGGTGACAGGTACGGGCGGGACGATCGGCACATGACCACGAAAGCGCAATTCGTCGCGGTGAACATCGACTGCGCCGACCCCAGGCGGCTGGCCGAGTTCTACGCGACGGTCCTCGGTTACGAGGTCCAGTACGCCGAGGACACCTACGCCGGCATCGGCGACGGCACGATGACCATCTACTTCCAGCAGAACCTCGACCGCAAGCCGTCCGCCTGGCCCGGCCCCGACAAGCAGTTCCACCTCGACGTGCGCGTCCCCGACGTGGACCAGGCCGTCAAGGACTACCTGGTGCTCGGCGCCACCAAGCCCGACTACCAGCCCGGCGAGGGGAACTGGATCGTCCTGGCCGACCCGGAGGGGCATCTGTTCTGCATCTGCCCGCCCGCCGCCGAGTAGCCGGCCCGCCCGCGCACCGCTCCTCCGGACGTCTCGCGCGGTGGCCGGACAGATCTCCCGGGATGACCGGGCCGCTCTTCCGGACGTCCCCGCGATGACCGGGCCGGGGCGTTCCCGTGGACGTTTCCGGTGGGATGCGGTGAAGTTTCCCTCATGAGGCGATGGGGGTGGCGGCCGGGGCGCCGGGCGGCCGGCGTGGGGATGCTCGTCGCGGCGGGGGCGGCGGCGACGGCCACGCCGGTGGCGGCCCTGGCCGGGGCGCCGGACGTGGCGGCCTACGTGCCGCTGCCCGGTGTGCTCGCCCTGACGGCCGTGGTGCTCGCGGCCGCGGGAGCGGGCCTGGTGAGGCGACCCGGCGAACAGGGGCGCGCGGTGCTGCGCGTCCTGTCCCGATGGTGGGTCCTCGCCGGAGCCGTGCTCGTCGCCGTGTCCGTCTGGGGGACCACGGCCCTCCTGCTCTCCCTCGCCGACACGGCGCCGGACGCGGCCAGGCGCGTCGAACTGCGGCTGGACGCGGTGAAGACCGGCCTGACCGTCGGCGCGGGAGCGGCCGGGCTGGTGGCGCTCCTGCTCGGCGTACGCCGGCAGTGGCTCGGGGAGCGGACGCAGGCCCACCAGGAGTACGACGCCGCCGAGAAGCGCGTGACCGAGCTCTACATCGGGGCGACCGGCCAGCTCGGCCACGAGCGGGCCGCGGTGCGGCTGGCCGGGCTGTACGCGCTGGAGCGGGTCGCCCAGGACAACCCCGAGCATCGCCAGACGGTCGTCGACGTGATCTGCGGCTACCTGCGGATGCCTCCCTGGGCCGGACCGGCGGAACCGGCCGGCGAGGAGCGGGAGACCGACCCGTCCGTCGACCCGCAGGAGCTCCAGGTCCGCGTCACGGCACAGCGGATCCTCGGCGAGCACCTGCGCTGGAGCGGATCGGAACCGGTGCCGCCCGCCCGGTTCTGGCCCGGCATCGACCTCGACCTCACCGGCGCGCGGCTGGTGAAGTTCGACCTCGGCGACTGCCGGATGCGCCGGGCGGGGTTCGGCGGGGCCGTCTTCGAGGGGGGTGCCCGCTTCGAAGGGGCCCTCTTCGCGGAACGGGCGGTGTTCGGGGGAGCCGGCTTCGCCGTCTCCGGCCCGGCAGGGTACGGCGACCGCGCGGCGACCTTCAGGAACGCGCGGTTCGCCCGGGAGGCGGTGTTCCGGGACGCGGTGTTCGCGGTGCGGGCGAACTTCGCGGGCACGACGTTCGAGGGGGCGGCGCTGTTCGGCGGCGCGGGCTTCGAGGACCGGGCGACCTTCCGCGGGGCCGTCTTCGCGGAGGCCGCGCTGTTCGGCGGTGCCGCCTTCACCGGTGAGGCCGTCTTCCGCCAGGTCACGTTCGAGGGGGCGGCGTTCTTCGGCACGGCCACGTTCCGTACCGGCCCCTCCTTCGCGGAGGCGAGGGCCCGCACGGTGCCCGGTACGCAGCGGTCCTGGCCGGGCGGGTGGGGCGAGGCCGTCGACGACGGCTCGGACATCGCACGATTGGTGGAAGGGGGGTCCGTACCCGTTCCTCCGGCGCCCTAAGCTTGCGGGATGACCCGAGAATCGCTTCTTTCCGTATGCCCTGTCCGCTCTGGGGGGTGGCGATGACCTGGGTCGGGATATCGATCGCGCTGGTCGGTGCGCTGGGTTACGCGCTCGGGGCCGCGCTCCAGCAGTTCGAGGCCGTCTCCGAGGGCGCCTCGCTCAAGCTGATGAAGCGGCCCCGCTGGTGGCTCGGCGGCGTCATCGGCTTCACCGGGGCCTCCCTGCACGCCGTCGCCCTCAGTTTCGCGCCGCTGATCGCGGTGCAGCCGATCAGCGTGGCGACGCTGGTGTTCGCGGTGCCGCTGGCGGCGTTGCTGCACGGCAGGCGCCCGCACCGGGCGGAGATCCTCGGCTCGCTGGCGGTGGCCGTGGGACTGCTCGTCCTGATGCTGCTGGTCCCGTCCCATCCGGTGAGGCCGCACATGACGAACCAGGAGGCGCTGGGCTTCCTGGGCTGTGTCGGGCTGGTCGTGCTGGTCACGCACCTGCTGGGACGGAGGATGACCGGCTCCCCCCAGGCGCTCGTGCTGTCGGTCGGCGCGGGAGCGGTGACGGCCAGCGTCTCCACCTTCGTCCGGGTGGTGGGCGGCACCTTCGAGGGTGACCTGTCCATGCTGGTCCACTGGTTCGCCCTGGCGATCCCGGTGCTGCTCATCGTCGCGGTCGTGCTGCTGCAGAAGACGTACGAGGTGGGATATTTTGGGATCTCGTACGCGGCCGTTCAGGTGGTGGACCCGGTCACCTCGATCCTGGCGGGCACGCTCCTGCTCGACGAGGCCGTCCCCCGCGGCTGGGCGAACGTGATCCCCGCGCTGGGCGCCGCCGCGCTGCTGGTCTGGGGGACGGTCACCCTGGGAAGGCTCTCGCCGGACCACGGCGTCCCCGCCGCGGTCCGCGAGAAGGAGCCCGTCTCCCCGTAGCCGCCCCCGTGCCGAACCCGTGCGAACCCGCGGTGAAGGCACGCCCGTCCCGCCGTGGACGTCTCCCTTCCGAAGGCGTCCCTCTCGCCCCGGGTACTCCCGATCGGGGTCAGCCCGCGGGCGGCGTCCAGCCGAGCACCTCGTCCATGGCGCCGTTCACACGCGACGGGGCGAGCCGCCAGCCGACCGCCATCGCGGTGTCACGCAGCCGTACGGCCAGGGGGTTGCGCATCCGGCTGACGCGGCAGATCCTCGCGGAGCTGTTCATGATCTTCGTGGTGCGCTCCAGCCGGGCGGCGGTGTAGGCGGCCGGCCCGCCGTTCTCCCCGCCCAGGGTCCCCTCCCGCCCGCCGTGCGAGCCGTCCGGCACGGCGTGTCCGGGGGAGCCCATCGCGTGGGCCAGGACCACCGCGTCCTCGATCGCCTGGCAGGCGCCCTGTCCCATGTTGGGGGTCATGGCGTGCGCGGCGTCGCCCAGCAGGACGACCCTGCCCCGGTGCATGGCGGGCAGCGGGGTGGCCAGGTGGTACACGTCGTTCCTCAGCACGTCCCGCGGCGAGGCCGCGGCCAGGAGCTCCGGGATCGGGGAGTGCCAGTCCCCGAACAGCCGCCGCAGCTCGGCCAGCTGATCCCCGCCGTCACCGTTCGCGTCACCGTTCGCGTCACCGTTCGCGCGGCCGCCGCCCGCCGGGACGGTGTCGGTGGCGTAGCAGTAGACCCTTCCCGCGGCCAGCGGCATGACGCCGAAGACCCTCCCGCGTCCCCAGCTCTCGTGGGCCCGGCCCGGGACGTGGTCCGCCGGGACGAGCAGCCGCCAGCTGGTGACGCCCGCGTAGCGCGGGCCGGGGTGGCCGGGGAACAGCGCGGACCGGACGGGGGAGTGGATGCCGTCGGCCGCCACCACCAGGTCCGCCGTCACCTGCTCCCGCGCGAGGACCACCAGCCCGTTGTCCGGATCGACCCGGAGAACGGGCGTGCCCAGCCGGACCGTGCCCGCCTCCAGCCGGGAGAAGAGCACGTCGACCAGGTCCGAGCGGCGCAGCAGCACCAGCGAGTCGCCGCCGTTGCGCGCGGCGGTCGCCTCCACGGTGGTCCTCAGCAGCCACCGGCCGTCGGAACGGCGGAAGCCGCCCGTGCCCTGGACCGCCGACAGCGCGCGGATGTCGTCGCCGGCGCCGATCGTGTCCAGCGCCCTGAGCGCGTTGGCGGCGATGCCCAGGCCGGAGCCGACCGGCTCCAGGGACGCCGCCCGCTCGAACACCGTCACCTCCCAGCCCCGGCGGCGTAACGCGACCGCCGCCGTCAGCCCGCCGATGCCCGCCCCGATGACCACTGCGTGTGCCATGACCCATCCCCTCACTACGGATGTAGTGAAATTTACTACATCCGTAGTTCAACTACAAATGTAGTATGGAAGGGTGACGTCATCGCGTGCCGACCTGGTCGCCGACACCGCCATCACCCTGCTGGCGGAGCGAGGCATGCGCGGTCTGACCCACCGGGCCGTGGACGAGGCGGCGGGCCTGCCGCCGGGGTCGACCTCGAACCTGGCCCGCACCCGGTCCGCCCTGCTGGAGCTGACCCTCGCGCGGCTCGCCCGGCTGGAGGCCGGCGCGTTCGCGCCGTTGCTGAACGCCCCGGAGACGGACGTCGTGGACGTCCTGGTGGAGATGACGGCCCAGGCGCTGCGGACGCAGCTGACCGTCGGCCGCGAGATGCTGATCGCCCGCTACGAGCTGGCCCTGGAGGCCACCCGGCGTCCCGAGCTGCGCACGATCTACGACCTGGCCGGGCAGCGGTTCCGCGATCCCGCGGTCGCGATCCTGGCCGCCGCGGGATCGTCCGATCCGGTACGGCACGCCCGCCTGCTGGTCGCCTTCAGCGAAGGGGTGATGTTCGACGCCGTCGTCGGTGCCGGTGTCGAGCCGAGCCTGGACGACCTGCGGCTGGGGGTCGGGGAACTGCTGCGCGGCGTGCTCGGCCGGGAACCGCCGACCTGACGGGCCCCGGTGGCCGGAAGCCGCAGGCCGGACGGATCGGGGATCGACGATCGGGAACCGTCGGCTTCACGACCCCGCGACCCCACGGCCTCGGCGGCCGGTGAGGCGGGCGCGGTGGGCGGGCCATTCGTCGTCGAGGATGCCGAAGTAGACGGTGTCGCGCCAGGTGCCGTCGGCGCGGCGGCGGTGGCGGCGCAACGTGCCCTCGTGGACGCCGCCGATGCGCCCGATGGCGTTCTGCGAGCGGACGTTGAGGTTGTCGGTCTTGAGCTGCACCCGGCTCATGCCCAGCACGTCGAAGGCGTGGTCGATCAGCAGGACCTTGCACTCGGTGTTCACCGCGGAGCGCCACACGGACCTGGCGTACCAGGTCCAGCCGATCTCGATGCTCTCGGCGTACCCGGGGGTGTCCATGTAGGTGGTCCAGCCGACCGCGCGGCCGGTCCCGCGCAGGATCACGGCGAACGGGACGTGGTCCGGCGCCTCGATCAGGCCGGTCGCGATCTCGGCCAGCTCCGCCTCGGTGCGAGGGGGGGCGTAGGTCACCCAGCGCCAGATCTCCTCGTCGCCGCCCCCGGCCAGGAACAGGTCGGGAAGGTGGCCGGTGGTCAGCGGCTCCAGTCGTACGGTGTCGCCCTCGAGAACGACGGGGTCGGGCATCTTCGCGGTCATGGGGCGACTCTAGGATCCCGAGTGGACCTGTCCGTAGGTCCACTCGCAGCACGTTCGCGAGGACCACTCGGCGGACGGACCGGCCGGGTTCGGCCTCGCGACCTGTCGACACTCATACCGTCCGGTCGGTACGCTCACGGGAGACCGTGAGGAGACCCCATGGATTTCGCGTTCGACGCCCAGACCGAGAAGCTGAGGGAACGGCTGCTCGCCTTCATGGACGAGTGCGTCTACCCGGCGGAGGAGGCGTTCGAGGCCCAGGCCGCCGAGAGCGGGTGGGCCGCCCCGCCGCTGCTGGAGGACCTCAAGGAGGAGGCGCGCAAACGGGACCTGTGGAACCTGTTCCTGCCCGGCGAGCACGGCGCGGGTCTGACGAACCTCCAGTACGCGCCGCTGGCCGAGATCATGGGCCGCTCGCCCAGGATCGCCCCGGCCGCGACGAACTGCGCCGCCCCCGACACCGGCAACATGGAGGTCCTCTCCATGTTCGGAAACCGGTGGCAGCGCGAGCAGTGGCTGGAGCCGCTGCTGCGCGGTGAGATCCGGTCGGCGTTCGCCATGACCGAGCCGGACACCGCCTCCTCCGACGCCACGAACATCGCCCTGTCGATCGTCAGGGACGGCTCCGAGTACGTCGTCAACGGCCGCAAGTGGTTCGCCTCCGGCGCGATGAACCCCAACTGCAGGATCTTCATCGTGATGGGCAAGACCGACCCCGAGGCGTCCTCGCACCGGCAGCAGTCGATGATCCTCGTCCCGCGTGACACGCCAGGGATGCACGTCAGGCGGGGCATGCACGTCTTCGGCTACTCCGACTCCGACCACGGCGGGCACGCCGAGATCGTCTTCGAGGACGCCCGGGTGCCGGTCGACAACCTGATCGGCGAGGAGGGCGGCGGCTTCGCGATCGCCCAGGCCCGCCTCGGCCCGGGACGCATCCACCACTGCATGCGGCTGATCGGGATGGCCGAGCGGGCGGTCGAGCTGATGTGCACCCGCACCCTGGAGCGGACCGCGTTCGGCAGGCCGATCGCCCAGCAGGGCGTCGTCCAGGACTGGATCGCCGAGTCGAGGGTGAGGATCGAGCAGCTGCGGCTGCTCGTGCTGAAGACCGCCTGGCTGATGGACACCGTCGGCAACCGGGGGGCCCACACCGAGATCCAGGCCATCAAGATCGCCACCCCGCGCGACGTGGAGTGGATCCTGGACAAGGCCATCCAGGCGCACGGCGCAGGAGGGGTCAGCCAGGACTTCCCGCTGGCCGGCCTGTGGGCGGGCGCGCGCTCGCTGCGGCTCGCGGACGGGCCCGACGAGGTCCACAAGCGCTCCCTGGCCTACCGGGAGCTCAAGAAGTACATGCCCTGACCGCCTCGCCTCCCCCGGCCGTACGGGAACCGGGGCGGTGAGGCGGGGGCGGTGACGGCAGGGCGTCCCGGGGCCGCGGGGCGCGCGAATCGACGGAGATCGACGAAGGGAGCGCCCGTGGCGCTGGACGAGAAGGCGGTCAGGGAGCGCGTCGCCGCGTTCCTGGCCGAGCACGACCCGGCCGGGGACCGGCTGGAGTTCCTGCGGGCCCGGTTCGACGCCGGGCTCGCCTGGGTGCACTTCCCCGAGGGCCTGGGCGGGCTCGGGGCCGCCCGCGAGCTGCAGAACGTCGTCGAGCAGGAGCTCGCCGGGACGCCGCAGATCAACCCGGGACTGCAGACGATCGGGCTGGGCATGGCGGCGCCGACGATCCTGGCGTTCGGCACCGAGGAGCAGCGCAGGCGGTTCCTGCGCCCGCTGTGGACCGGCGAGGAGATCTGGTGCCAGCTCTTCAGCGAGCCCGGCGCCGGGTCGGACCTGGCCACGCTCGGCACCCGCGCGGTCAGGGACGGCGACGAGTGGGTGGTGGACGGGCAGAAGGTGTGGACCTCGGGCGCGCACCACTCCCGGTGGGCGATCCTGGTGGCCAGGACCGACGTGGACGTGCCCAAGCACCGCGGCATGACCTACTTCGTGTGCGACATGCAGGCCCCGGGGGTCGAGGTCAGGCCGCTGCGGCAGATCACCGGCGAGGCCGAGTTCAACGAGGTCTTCCTCACCGGCGTACGGCTCGGTGACGACCTGCGGCTGGGTGAGGTCGGTGACGGCTGGCGGGTCGCGCAGACCACGCTGATGAACGAGCGGGTCGCGATCGGCGGCGCGCCGGTCAAGCGGGGCGGCGGCGTGGTCGGCCTGGTGTCGGAGACCTGGCGTTCCCGGCCCGAGCTGCGTACCCACGACCTGCACCAGCGGCTGCTCCGCCTCTGGGTGGAGGCCGAGGTGACCCGCCTGGCCGGGACGCGCCTGCGCGAGCAGCTCTCCGCCGGGCAGCCGGGCCCCGAGGGCTCGGGGATGAAGCTCGCCTTCGCCTCCCTCAACCAGGCCCTGTCCGGGCTGGACGTGGAGCTGCGCGGCGAGGAGGGGCTGACCTACGACGACTGGACCTTCCGCCGCTCCGACACCGTCGACTTCTTCGGCCGGGGCGCGGGGTACCGCTACCTGCGCGCCAAGGGCAACTCCATCGAGGGCGGCACCTCGGAGATCCTGCGCAACATCGTGGCCGAGCGCGTGCTCGGGCTGCCCTCGGAACCCCGCGTCGACAAGGACGTGCCCTGGAAGGACCTGCCGCGGTGACGGCGGGCGGAACGGGCGCGCGGGACGCGCGGGGTTCGGTGACGAGCGGATCGGGTGCGACCGGTGGAAACGGCCGGCGTGATGGACGAGGAGCGGGGAGCGACCTATGACGCTGTTGTACACCGAGGTCGAGGAGGAGCTCCGGGCCTCCGTGCGCGACCTCCTCGCGGACCGCTGCGGGCCCGACGCGGTGCTGAGGCGCGTCGAGTCCGGGACGCCGTACGACATTGACCTGTGGAAGACGCTGTCCCGGGAGATCGGGGTGGCGGGACTGCTCGTGCCGGAGGAGCACGGCGGCGCCGGGGCGTCGGCCCGGGAGGTCGCGGTGGTGCTGGAGGAGCTGGGACGGGCCGTGGCGCCGCTGCCGTTCCTCACCAGCTCCGTGCTCGCCACCAAGGCCCTGCTGCTGGCGGGCGAGGGGGAGCTGATCCAGGAGCTCGCCTCGGGGGAGACGACGGCGGCCCTCGCGGTGTCGCTGGCGGCCTCGCCGTACCGGCCGCTGCCCGGGACCGTCACCGTCACGGACGGTGCCCTGAACGGGAAGGTCGGGGCGGTGGCGGGCGCGGAGGTGGCGGACGTGCTGCTCGTGCCCGTCGGGACGGCGCTCTACCGGGTCAGGGCCGCGGACGTCCGGATCGAGACGGTGCCGTCGCTCGACCTGACGAGGCCGGTCTCCACCCTCACGTTCTCCGGCGTGGCCGGGGAGGAGGTCGGCGCGCTCGACACGCGCCGGCTGCTGAGCTTCGGCGCGGGCCTGCTCGCCTCGGAGCAGCTCGGCGTCGCCGAGTGGTGCCTGAACACCACGCTCTCCTACATCAAGGAGCGCCACCAGTTCGCCCGGCCGGTGGGGTCCTTCCAGGCGATCAAGCACCGCATGGCCGACCTCTGGCTGGACGTGGTGCGCGCCCGCGCCGCCGCGAGGAACGCCGCCGACCTGCTGGCCGAGGACGCGGACGTGGCCCAAACGCCCGAGGACCGCGAGCCGGCGGCCGCGGTGGCCGCGTCGTGGTGCTCGGAGGTGGCGGTGCACGTCGCCGAGGAGAGCGTCCAGCTGCACGGCGGGATCGGGATGACCTGGGAGCACCCGGTGCACCTCTACCTCAAGCGCGCCAAGGCCACCGAGATCGCGCTCGGCACCCCCGGGGCCCACCGGGAGGCGCTGGCGACCCTGGCGGACCTGCCCGCGCCGGCCTGACCGGTTCGTTCCGGGGCCGTCCCGCCCGGGGCGGCCCCGGCCGGTCACCGCGACCGGCTACTGCGGCCGGAGCGAGGTGAGGAGCAGGTCGGCGAAGTGGGCTCCCAGCTCGGCGCCCGAGAGGGGGCCGTCGGGGCTGTACCAGGTGCCCAGGTGGTGCACGGACCCGAAGAAGAAGTCCACGACGATGTCGGCGGGCACGTCGTTCCTGAAGGTGCCCTCGCGCTGCCCCTCGGTGACCAGGTCGCGGAAACGCTCGTGGTAGTTGCGCCGTTCGGCCCGGACGACCTTGCGCGTGTCCGGGGCGAGCAGGTGCATCGAGCGGAAGAAGATCTTGGAGTCGTCCAGGTTGTCCACGGTGGTCGTCACGACGTCCGCGGCGGCGGCGTGCAGGCGCTCGGACACCGACCCGGGGCCGTCGGCGATGTGGGTCAGCCGCTCCATCTGCATGCGGAGCACGCGCCCGTAGATCTCGTGGAGCAGGTCGTCCTTGGAGTCGAAGTAGTGGTACATCGCGCCCTTGGTGACGCCGGCCGCCGAGACGACCTCCTGCACGGAGGTGCTCTCGAAGCCCTGCTCGGCGAACAGGCGGGTGGCCTCGCCGAGCAGTCGCTGCCGTACCGGCTCCTGGTCCTGAGTCATACGTCCCCCATGATGTGGTGAGGGAAAGCATACCGACTGGTCGGTTCCACCGTGGGTCTCTGGCGAATGCGTGTTAGTTGCGTCACCTTCGCGGGCCGGGGATAGCTGGAGCTCCAATTTGGGTATTTCATAGCGCAGGGATCTTCAGCGTGGCAGATCCGCCTTCTTTCTTTCTTGACCGTTCAATCATGGGGGTTCGCTATGCCCGGCGGATCTATCTACGTCACCCCGGTCGACCAGGTCCACGGCCTGTCGCCCCAGGTCATGTACGAACAGTTCTGGATCAAAGAGGCCGGCGAGCGCAGGAAGATGCGCGCGGTCAAGGCCGTGGCCGGACTGGTCGCAGGCGTCGCGCTGGCCTACCGGTTCGACCTGTCCATGCCGGTCGTCGGCCTGCTCTGCGGCCTGCTCGTCGCCGCGGGGGACGCGCTGTGGGCCTGGAGGCAGTACGACGCCACCGCGGTCTGGCGCGGCAGGCGCAGGGGGGCGACGATCACCGGCAAGCTGCTCCGCCGCAGGCTGCGCAGGGCCGGGTACCGGATCCTGGACGGCCGCTCCGTCCCGGGCAAGGCCTCGATCGACCACCTCGTCATCGGCCCCGGCGGCGTCTGGGTGGTCGACAACGAGGCGTGGGACCCCGACACCGAGATCGCCCGGTACGGCGATCGGTTGTTCCTGGGCGAGAGGTACGGCACGAAGACGGCCAAGGCGCTCGTCGAGGTGTCCGAGGCGCTGGCCGAGGTGCTCTCCCGCGAGTCGGGCGTCCCGGTGACCATCGAGCCGCTGATCGCCGTGCACGGCGGCCGGCTTCGGCGGTCGGTCACCGCGGAGGGGATCACCCTGCTCAAGCCCCGCCTGGTCGCGCGCTGGATCCGCAACGGCCCGCGGGCCGAGTTCGACGAGACCCAGGTGGAGCTGCTGGCCAGGACCGCCGCCCGGGTGCTGCGCCGGATGAGCTGACACCGCCCGCCCGCGAGGGCGCCCCGGACCGGCCGGTGCCGTTCGCGTCAGCCGATGCGTCCTTTCGGGAGGACGGCGTCCCGCGCGGACCCGCTCAGGCGAGCTCCTCGATGAAGGCCGCGAGCTGCGCGACGTTGCGGCACTCGTACATCGGCACGACCCCGCCGTACGCCGTGGCCAGCGAGTCGCCGGTGTCCCACTGGGCGGTCGGTTCCGGGTTGAGCCAGTAGGCGTGCCGGGCGTCCCGGGCCAGGCGCTTCAGCGTGTCCAGGGCGGGAGGCTGGTAGTTGGACCGGGCGTCGCCCAGGATCAGCAGGGACGTCTTGGGCCCGACGCTGTCGCCGTAGCGTTCGGCGAACGCCTCCAGCGCGTGGCCGTAGTCGGTCCGGCCGAACCGCACCATGTCGGCCTCCTTCGTCAGCCGGGTCATCGCCTCCACCACGTCGGCGCCCGGCACGAAGAACCGGGTGATCTCGTCGACGGTGTCCACGAACCCGAACGCCCGCACCTTGGCGAACTGCTCGCGCAGCGCGTACGTCAGCAGCAGGGTGAAGTGCGCGAAGGAGGCGACCGAGTCGCTGGCGTCGCACAGCACGACCAGCTCGGGCTTGTGCGGCCGTCGCGGCCTGTTGAAGGTGGTCAGCGGCACCCCGCCGCTGGAGAGCGAGGCCCGTACGGTCCGGCGGAAGTCCAGCCGGCCCCGGTGACCGAGCCGGTGCTTGACGGTCAGCCGGGCGGCCAGGCGGCGCGCCAGCGGGTGCACCTCCCGGCGGAGCCTGGCCAGGTCGGCCTTGGTGATGCGCAGGAAGTCGAGCTGCTCCAGCGGCGGGCGTACGGAGGAGCGGGCGATCCGCTCGATCCCGGAGTCCTCGGCGATCCGGCGGCGCACGTCGGTGGAGACCGCCTCCGTGAAGCGCTCGATGTTCTCGCCGATGCGCTGCCGGGCGACCTTCTCGGCCAGCCCGCCGCGCTCCCGGCCCGCCAGGACCTCGGCCAGCAGCCGCGCCATGAGCGTCTCGGGGGACAGGGCCCGCATCACCGGGTAGGAGAACCAGTTCTGCCTGCCGGGCCCGGCGGGCTGGCGGCCGAAGCGGCCCACCATGGCCCGCGCGAACGCGTTCATCCCCTGGCCCTGACCCTCGGCCTCCAGCAGCAGCTCCGCCAGCCGGTCGCGCAACTCGGGGACCCCGGCGGTCTCCAGGTCCGGCCCGCCCTCGCGCGCGGCCTGCAGGCCGGTCGTGGAGGCGGGGAACCACAGGTCGAACAGCGTGTCGAAGCCCGGCCGGTGCGACGGCCGCTTGACCAGCGTCGCGGCGTACGCGGCGCGCAGCGACTCCCGCTCGGCCAGGTCGATCACCTCCAGCGCCCTGGCCGCGTCCAGGCCCTCGGCCGGTGAGACCGGCAGCCCGGCCTCGCGCAGCGCGTGCACGAACCCCACGTGCCGGTCGAGCAGGCTCATCGCGGCCCTCCCGTCCCGGGTCCCGTCCTCATCCCGGTTCCCGCCCCCGTCCCCGGCCTCGTCCGAGGTCCCGGCTCCGTCCCCGTTCCCGCTTCCACCCGAGGTCCGGGTCCCGGTCCGAGGGTCACAGCGCGAGTTCCTTGCGCGCCCGGGTCTGGTCGGAGGCGTGCTTGAGCACGACGCCCAGGGTGGCCCCGATCGCCTCCTCGTCCAGCTCGGTCCTGCCGAGGGCGAGCAGGGTGTTGGCCCAGTCGATCGTCTCGGCGATCGAGGGCGCCTTCTTCAGCTCCAGGGTGCGCAGGGTGGCGACCGTGCGGGCGAGCTGCTCGGCCAGGCTCGCCTCGATCGAGGGCACCCGGGCCAGCACGATGTCCCGCTCGCGCTCCGGCGTCGGATACTCCAGGTGCAGGTAGAGGCAGCGCCGCTTGAGCGCCTCGGACAGCTCCCGGGTGGCGTTGGAGCTCAGCACCACGTACGGCCTGCGCACGGCGGTGATCGTGCCGAGTTCGGGGATGGTGACCTGGTAGTCCGACAGGATCTCCAGCAGCAGCCCCTCGACCTCCACGTCGGCCTTGTCGATCTCGTCGATCAGCAGGACCACCGGCGTCTCGGACCGGATCGCGGCGAGCAGCGGCCGTTCCAGCAGGAACTCCTCGGTGAAGATGTCGTCGTGGGTGGAGTCCCAGTCCTCGCCCTGCCCGGCCTGGATGCGCAGGAGCTGCTTCTTGTAGTTCCACTCGTACAGCGCCCTGGCCTCGTCCAGGCCCTCGTAGCACTGCAGCCTGACCAGCCGCGCGCCGGTGGTCTCGGCCACGGCCTTGGCGAGCTGGGTCTTGCCCACCCCCGCGGGCCCCTCGGCGAGGAGTGGCTTGCCGAGCGCGCCCGCCAGGAACACCGAGGTCGAGATGGAGTCGTCGGAGAGGTAGTCGACGGCGCCGAGCCGCTCACCGGCGTCGGAGGGCGAGGCGAACCACATGTGAGCTCCCAGTACAGGACCGAATTTTGTTCTAGCTTAGCGGGTGATCGTCCCGGATTTCGAAGCCCTGCCCGATGTGCGCTATCCTTCAAGGGCTTCACGCGCCGCTAGCTCAGTTGGTTAGAGCAGCTGACTCTTAATCAGCGGGTCCGGGGTTCGAGTCCCTGGCGGCGCACCTCGACGACACGGGCACCCCGGCCTCAGGCCGGGGTGCCCGTGTCGTCTCCTCAGGCCGGACGGCCCGCGTCGTCTCCCGCGGAGACGTCCAGCAGGTAGCGCCGCAGGGTCGCCGCCTCCCGCGACAGCACCGCGGGATCGTCGCCCGGGACGAACTCCAGGGACGTGTCGATCCGCCGTCCCGTCGCCGCGACCATGGCCAGGGCGCGGCGCCACAGCGCCTCCCGGTGCTCCAGCGGCCACCGCTCCCGCGGCGTCGGCCACCAGCTGAACACGTGCACCCCGTCCACCCGGTCCAGTACGGCCTCCAGCCCCGCCAGGGCCTGCTCGTCCGGCATCCCGTTCGGCGGCTGCCAGTAGGTCCGCAGGCCCGGGACCTCGTCCAGCATCGACCGGGCCGAGACGATCTCGTCGGTGAGGGTGCCGTCGTGGAACTCGGTGGCGACGGTGATGCCGGTCCCGCCGTCCGTCGTCGTCTCCGCCGCGCTGTCGACGCACCGTCTCAGGCCGTCCACGATCCGGCGGCGCCCGGCCGCGTCCACGGCCGCCGAGGCGGTGTTCCCGGCCCAGACCCTGATGCGCGGGGCGCCGAGCGCGCGCGCCGCGCCGAGGACCTGCCGCCACACGCGCCGGTCCTCCTGCGGGTCGGTGACGACGCCCGCCCGGTAGTAGGAGCCCAGGGCCGACACCTCCAGGCCCGCGGCCCTGGTCGCCTCGGCCACGCGCCGCGCCTCGGCCTCGTCGCCCAGCGGGACGTGCGCGTCCTGGCCCCACTCGACGCGGTCGAGCCCGGCACCGGCGGCCAGCTCGACGATCCGGTCCGCGCTCAGCGGCCGGTAGGTGACACTGCACATCCCCGACGTCAGGAACGGCACCCGTCTCATCGCATCCCGCCTCTCGCGACCCGGCTCCGTGCTCCCGGACCGGCCCTGTCCCGTCGGGTCCCGCCGCGCGGGTTCCCGTTCCGCGGGACGCCGGCCCGGCGGGCACCGCTCACCGTATCCCGCCGCACCGGGCGCGGAACGACGGGACCGGGGGGGGGGGGGGGGGGGGGGGGGGGGGGGGGGGGGGGGGGGGGGGGGGGGGGGGGGGAGGAGGGGGGGGGGGGGGGGGGAGGGGGGGGGGAGAA